>JAPLJC010000243.1 GCA_026388765.1 Deltaproteobacteria bacterium | reverse complement strand
ATCATCACTCAAAATAAGGAAAATGGAGAACAGCCGCCCTCGCCTGCAAAAGAACAGCCGAGGGCGGCTGTTCTCCATAAAACACTCTGCTTTTTGAAACAATTATTATTCGGTTGTAATATCGACTAGATAGCCATGATTTAAAAAATGTCGTGAATAATCCGGGTTAGGAGACCGGGGTGCAGCCGAGCCAGTGCTCACCAACGCCGGGTAGAAAACCAGCAGCTTAATTTAGGTGATGGTTATCATGCAGGCTCTTTGCCTAAAGGAACTGCGGTTGGCTGATAAAGGTCGAGGTCGCCATTCCTAAATCAAAGAAAGCTGGCAAAATCCTGCATCTTAACTTTTTGTCGCGCGGCGGCCTGGCCGATACGTTGCAAGTCAGCGGTATGCTCGATTGAATCAAGTTTCTGGACCTGCTCTGGTTGGATGTCCGCCAGGCCTAAAGCAGCCAGTCCCCGGGAGCTCAGTTCCACGTTATAGCGCAGGTACGTGAAAAGTTTGGGGCTTACCGGCCCCTGCTTGCCAATGAGATCGCCAATTTCCTGGTCCAGGGGATCGCCCACCAGGCATTTGCCAAAAACCCGACAGAGAAAATCCTGTTCGTTCAGGGCGGCGAATATCAAGGCCATGGGCAGGGAAGCGGAGATGTATATTAAGTTCATTTCAGCGGCTTGGAGGGCGATATCAGCTTTGGGGGTGGTGCCGGTGCCGATGGAAACCAACAGGATCTTGTCATCCCCCGCCGGCCAGTTGAGCTGGTAGGGTTCAATGGTGGCCATGAGAAAGGCTTGGAAGGCAGGGTTGTTATAGGTAGTGGCGGCGCCATCTACGAAGATGAATTCCTGTTCACCGACCTGGACGACTTCGGGCGGGAAGAAAACCGGCGCCGCAGTACTGGCTCGCACCAACTGCCAGAGGGGGATATTCAGATTGCAGTCGGGAAGCTCTCTTTGATTGAACTTGGCAAAAGGATTATTGCTGATCGGCCAGGGCGAATCCGTAGTGGCGTTGCGCATAAGCAGCAGCAACAGGGTCTTGAGTCTGTCACTACCGAGGGTCGTGTCGGCCCCGAATATCTCCCGGAGCTTTTGGGAGAGTTTCTTATCTTCGTATTTGTAGCGGAACCGCCGTAAGATGGAAGCCTTCTCGAACATCTCGCTGCTGCTTTCAAGATAGAACTGGCGGATGTCGGGGACCTTCATACCGAGGGAGAGAGCGGCGGCGATAATCGCCCCGGTACTGGTCCCCGCAATAAAGTCAAAATAATCAGCGAGCACGAAATCATCTTTAGCCCCTGATTTCTCGAGCAAAAGACTTTCAATTCTGGCAAGTATTTCTAAAGAGATTATCCCCCGGATGCCTCCGCCATCCAGCGCCAAGATGCGTTTGGGGCCTTGCGGTCTGATCTTTTCAGATAAAGTCATGCCCCCTCCTTTCCCTAAAAAGGCCATGAGTATCGCAGACAGATCTGCGATTAGGCGGCAGCCTTAGCGGTGCCTGTACAAAATAGCACATAATTTTCTGAAAAAATCAATTTTTCTTCAGGTTTCGGGCCTGACTGACCAGCAACCACCGGATTATGGCCCTGGTAAAAACAGGCCGGAGCCAGGATGGTACAGGAGCCCCGGAGAGGCTTCAAACTGTCCATGGGCCTGGGCTAGGGACGAATCTGGAAGAACTATCTTTTGTATTATTATGTGCTATCATGTTTTCTGAGTGCGGGTTCTTGCCAAAAGGCGGGGGTGTTTTGGGGATTATAATGGCGAAAATGGTCCCCCGAGCACCAACCTGGGCCGGCACCGAGAGAATGGCGCCTAGTCTCTGGATAGCATGATGGGCGAAACCTCAGACCAGAAAAACCAGTTGTCAAACCGGATCAGGGCTATCTGGAGAAGACAGGTGCGCCCGGTATGGCAGGATTACCAGTGGGCGGTGCTTGGTGGACTGGTTATAGCCACCATAATTCTTGGGGGCGCTTATCTGGCGTTGCAACTTTTTCATAGGCAATCTGTAACGGTCCCCGGGGCTTTATCTTCGTGCCTGGCAGCAGTCAAGTTTCTGGCTACCGCAGTAACCCTCTATGCCACCGCTAAAGCCTTAGCGGTGATATTCCAGCGGCAAATCCAATTGGTCGGGTTGAAATTAACCAAAAATCATGTCGTGATCTGCGGCCTGGGAGACAAAGGCTCATTATTTACTAAGGCCTTTTATGAAGATGGTTACAAGGTGGTTGGCATAGATAAGGATGCGGATAATAGCAGACTTGAACAATTTCGAGACCTTGGCATATTGATTTTAACTGGCAATGCCACCGACAGCGAAATCTTGCAGAAAGCTCGGGTGCAGAAGGCCAGATACCTGGTGGCAGTATGTGGCAATGACGGGGATAACGCCGAAATCGCGGTTAATGCCAGCGCTCTGGTCGCGGCTGCCGAAACTAAGGTATTGACCTGTCTGGTGCATATTACTAACCCACACCTCTGCAACTTACTCAAAGAACGAGAGATCATGGCCCAGAGGGTAGATTCCTTCAGAATGGAATTTTTTAACGTCTATGAAAGCGGCGCGCGGCAATTACTCAAGGAATTCCCCGGGTTTGATGAAAGCGTGGGGAACTTCGAGCCCCATTTACTCATTGTGGGCCTGGGCGCGATGGGGAAAAGCCTGACAGTTCATGCCGCGACACTTTGGAGAATCGCACTAGGAAAATCAAAGAAAAAGTTGCTTATTACCTTAGTCGATAAGGATGCGGATCAAAAGAAAGAATATTTGCAATTGCAGTATCCCCAACTAAACGATTGTTGGGATCTCATTCCAGTAACATTAGAGATCGATTCGCCCCAGTTTTATCAGGCGAAATTTCTGCGAGATGGACCTGGCCGCGGTCTGATCACCATGGTTTACGTATGTCTGGATGAAGATTCTCGCAGTCTAGCCGCCGCCCTGGTCCTGTTTCAACACTTGAGACATGAGGAAGTTCCCATTGTGGTGCAATTGGATCATGATGCGGGGTTGGCAACCCTATTGCAAGGTGAGGATAGCGGCGCCGGCGGCTTTGCCAACCTGCACTCCTTTGGGTTGCTGGACCGCAAATGCAAGACTGATTTGCTCTTGTATGGCACTCATGAGATCCTGGCTCGGGCTATCCATCAGGACTACTTGTGGAGCCAAAAAAATCTGGGTCTGACTCTAGAGAGCAACCCCTCTTTAGTTACTTGGGATGAACTACCTGAAACCCTTAAGGAATCTAACCGGCGCCAAGCCGATGATATCGGCAGAAAACTGACAATGGTTCACTGTGAGATGGAGCCTTTAATGGATTGGGATGCAGAACTATTTGAGTTCACTCCGGAGGAAATTGAGATCTTGGCCAGGAGGGAACACCAGCGCTGGTTAACCGAACATATCAATGAGGGCTGGACTTATGATCCGGGAGCAAAAAACCCGGACCGCAAGACCAGCCCTTTGCTGCTGGACTGGGACGAATTACCTGAAGATTTTAAGAGGCGTAATCGTGACGAGACTCGAAGGCTTCCCAGCTTTTTGGCCAAGGCAGGTTTTCAAATCTTCCGGACCGGGCCCAACACTAAAAGGCTGGGGAAGAACGGAGGTGATGAGGCCGCGGCACGGTAAGGCCCCGGATGCGACCCTGCTGTACCTGGAGACGCGGCTTATTTATAAATTTAAATAACGTCTACCGGACAGCACCGAGTCTGCCTGTAATCCTTTTAACAGCAGTTGCTCCAAATTCTCCGGCGGGTCATTAAGAGAGAAAAGATGAAGATCACCGTCGGCAATAATCTCGGCAAAGGCCGGGTCTATGATCCGGCCTGGTTGGGGCGCTGACAGCGCGGCGATTTCGTCCGCCAGGCGGCCAGTCCCTGTCATCACAATGATGGGCCAGCCGCGGCGCACACTCGCCAAAAGTTCTGTGGTGGCGATCGGTCCTCCATTCACCAGAATGGTTACCACCTTCATAGCTGGCGCCAAGGATTCGGCCAATTCATAGAAAGTCTCGGTCTCGTCCCCCCATTCCGGGTTTGCCACCAGGACAAAATAGGAATGATTCGGATCCAGGGGGGCGCCAGCTTTCGTGGGAGTCCCCGGGGGACCGCCGGGATAAGTGACCTTAGCAGCCGGCGCCACGCCCAAAAGCGGGGACTGGTGGCCCCTGGCGGCGATCGCCTGGCCCATTATGGCCATCACCCCGGCTTGCGTGCCGCCGTCCATGATGAGGGCTCCGGCGTCGGCGGCGATCCTGGCAATATTCCGGCTGAACAATTGCAGGAGACGGGGGACCAAGGCCTGATCCAGGCTGGAGGCGCCGCCGATTAAAAGTAGCAGCGCCTTCGGGGCCGGAATTTCCAAGGATTTTAGGATATCGGCTGCGGGCGTCCCCAAAGGTGGCGCCACCAATTGCGCTTTATGGCCATTGGGGAAAGTAATTTCTTGTTTGTCCAACTATTGGCTTCCTTGCTGATCCGGTCCAGGGACCGGATGGGGGCTGGTTAATCCCTGTTTATCTTCCGGGTGGTTTGAGTATAAATCACCAGCCTCCTGGATGCCAATGATGATTTAAGGGTGCTGGAAAAGCTATTAGGGTGAAAGCAGACTCCACGCCGGCTGAGGCCCAGGATGCCCTAAAACCCTGGGAATGTCGGGATTTCTCCACCAGCGGTTAGCTCAGTCGCCCTCGACCTTGGAGTAGGGCAGGAGGCCGGCGGCTGCCAGGAACTCCATGGACTTCTACCCGTTATTTGATATGATGGCAAAAAATTTTACTAGACCAGAATGGTGCAGGAGAGGTAGATGAGCCGCCGGGGGATGCTGTTTATAGTGGTCCTGTTTATCTGCCTAGCGCTTATCCTATTAATTTGGTCTGGCAGCTTAGGCCCACCTACATTTGTCCCCGATAGTTGTCCTATTGTTAGATGAATTGCTTCGCTCAAATCGTCGTTCGGTTAAGGCTCCCTAGCGCTCTGCCACTATAGGGAGCTGGCAACTGGACTCTCGGCTTTTTTTCCAAAAATCCAACCGGTGGCAAAGGTCAAAAAGGTGCCGATCAACAAAAGCCAGGTCCAGCCGAGGGGGAATATTTGCTTCTCGGAAAGAATCAAAAGAACCAGCATTCCCATTGCAGAAAGAGTCATGGCCACGACATTGACCCGGTTGCAGCGCCTTTTGGTCAGCAGACCGAGGAGAAAGACTCCCAGCAAAGAGCCGTAGGTGACCCCGCCAATTTTAAAAGCGAGCCAGAGGAATTTTTCAAAATGGCTGAAAATGTAGGCGATGAACGCCAGGATAATGCCAAAAATAACCACGCAAACTCTGGAAACGAATAGATAGTGGCGTTCGGTTCCCGACTTAAAAATCACCGGACGATAGATGTCCGTGACAAAAGAAGAAGTTAGGGAACCTAAAGGCGAGTCAATGCTGGCCAGGACAATCGCCGCGAGCATCAGCCCGCGCATGTATGGGGGCATCGCCTGCTCGATAAAATGCGGGAAAATTGTGTCCAATTTGTCAGGCAAAGGCATCCCGGGATGCTGAACATAGAAGGCATAAAGGCAAGCGCCAATAACCAGGAAAATAAACATCACCAGAAAACTGCCGATGGGGGTCAGCAGCATGGTTTTCTGGCTTTCTCTTCTCGTTTCCACGGTCAGCAGCCGCTGCATGGATTCCTGATCAGTCCCGAAGGCCGCCATCGAGCCGAAAAAACCGTTCAAAGTCGCCAGCACCAGGAGATTGGGGTCCGTGAGGAGGCTCTGCAGCACTCCCGGCAGTCCGGATTCCGCCAGCCCCGGTCCCCAGTTGAAGATTTTCAGTTTGCCAGCCGCGCCGGCAATAGCGACCACGGCGGCGGCGCCGCCGTCGATCTGAGAGAGCAGGAAACCGATGGCCACCACGCCCGCCAGCGTGAAGGTCAGGGCTTGCACCACATTGGTCCAAACCACCGCCTTGATCCCGCCCCAGGCGATATAGAGAATGCAGATGACCGAAAAAAGCAGGATAGTCGGAATGATAGGCCAGCCGATTAAGATGCTCACCGCTAAACAAGCTACCATCAGCCGGACGCCGGAGGCCAACAGACGCGTGATGAAAAACAGGATCGAGCCGGCGATTTGGGTTTCCGGTCCGAACCGATATTTTAAAAATTCATAGATGGAGGTGCAGTTATAATGGTAAAAGGCCGGAATAAATAGAAAGGCGATGACGATCCGCGCCAGAAAAGAGCCGATAAAAAACTGGGCGTATTCCCAGTTTTCCATATAAGCGATGGCGGGCACCGAGATCAGGGTGACGGCGCTGATTTCCGTCGCCACAAAGGACAGACAAGCAGCCCACCAGGGGATTTTTCTCCCCCCCAGGAAAAAGTCAGTCGTTGATTCTTCT
>JAPLJC010000036.1 GCA_026388765.1 Deltaproteobacteria bacterium | reverse complement strand
CGAACCTGCGACCCACGGATTAGAAGTCCGTTGCTCTGTCCAACTGAGCTACAGGCGCTTATTAGTAAAAACAATAACTTAGCAGATTTAGTTATGAACTTTCGTTCACTTGGGCAACGATATGGGCAACACTTTTAATTTGGGCGTCAATCCACGCCACATAAATGCCCATAGCCCGGTGAAGGTCCTCTTCAGAGGGAGACATATAGTGAACGTCCATCCCGTGAAGCGAATGCCCCAAGATCGTATCCCTATACACCTTGTCAACGCCCGCACTCAGCATATTGGTTTTTACCGTCCGCCGCAAGTCGTGGAAGGTGATCCCGGTAGTTTCACCCCGCCCATAGGGGATTCCGGCCTTACCACAGGCCGTTATGAAGGAGTTCTTCAGGCCCCCGGGGGTCACGATAGGCTCATTCTTGTAGGTGAGCACAAAGTCATGGTGGATCGCCCTGGGCAGGTCCGCCAGCACCCGCTTGACGTGGTGGTTAATCGGTATCACCTTGGTCTTGCTCTCTTTGGTGAGGTCCGCCGGCAACCGGATAACCCCATGCTCCCGGTCGATATGTGACCACTTCAGGCCCCGGAGCTCACCCGTTCTCATGCCGGTATTGAAAGCCAGGGTCAAGAAGGCCTTCAGGTGAACCGGCGCCACGTCCACCAGCTTCATAAATTCGTCAATGGTCAGGGTCCGGTGCCGGGCATTGGCGGCCTTTCTCAGTTTCCGCTTGACCACTCGAAAAGCCTTGACCGTGCGGCCGTCCACTAGGTCATTATCAAAGGCTTTTGTGATCATGGTTTTCACCAGGGAGATTTCCATATCTACGGTTGCGGGTGCCCGGCCATCCTCTTCTCGCTTCCCCTGGTACCCTTCCAAGTCCATAGGCTTCAAGGTGCTGACAATGCGCTCCCCAAACTCCCGGTTGAAATTGGCGATACCCTGTTTAATTCGGTTAAAGGAAGAGAGTTTCTTGACCGGGTTCAAATCTTGATACCACTCCGCGAGCTCGGCAAAGGTCATCTTCTCCGCGGGGACCCTTTCCAGGATGGTAGGATTCTCCACCTTTTGAGCCCGGCGCTTGCCCTCCGCGGCCCGGGCCTCTTCAATTCCGAGCGGCCGGCCTTCCCGGTCATTACCCACAAACTCCTTGCGCTGCTTCCCATTGGCCAGGCGATAGACAACCCAATAGCGCACTTTTTTGAGGCGTTTTTCTTTCACCAGGTCGGCGCCACAATCGCAATTACGATTCTTGACGGCTTGCTTCTTGTGACACTTCGGGCACTCAGCTAAGATCGCCATGGCCTACACTCCTATGGTCTAAAATTTTCCCCAGGCAAAAGCCACTACCGCCAGGATGATAACCAGAAACACCGCCACAGGCAGGGCGCACCCCATAGCCCGCCCCATGGCCCGCTGCCGGCCCGATCTGGTTAAGGGGACGCCGATCTTGCGGGAGAGTCGGGCCTTGGCTGCGCTGATCCCCAGGGCTCGTTTCCAGGAGAAACCGCCTCTGTTCATGGTGGGGCCTCATGGCGGAAGGGGGCAGGGCCGGAGCTCCGCCCCCGGGTCTGAGGTTACTCGCTCGGTTGCGGGCCTTCCGGGGCCTTCACGCCGCGGGCCTCTGATTCCCGGTCTGAGCCCTTTTTATAAATCGCCTCAACATCGCCAGCATATTCAAAAAGCATGGCGCTTATCCATTCCAGGCTTTCGGGATTCACGCCGTCGCTGGGGCCGTGATAGACACAGTTCAATAGGTCCGCCAGGGCAGAGACCTTGCTTATCTTCGTGCTTAGGTCGGCTTCTTCTTCAAGGGAAAGCAGACACATGGGCCGCGGGGTTTGTGCGCTCATTCTGCACCCCCTTCCGGGGCTTCCCCGCCGAAATGCTCTTGGTGGGCCTTTTTGATTTCTGATTTGACCATTGCCAGCAGGTCCTTGTCGATTTCATCAACCTTGACGCTCCCGGCGGCCTGGGGTTCCTGGCGGTCTTTCTCATACCTGGGGTGAAGCTTATAAAAAATCGAATTTACCAGGCAGTCGATTTTTATCCCAAGATCATACAGCATTGATATGGGGAGCTCAGTAACCAACTGTTCGCCCATGTCCTCTTTCCCTTCCGACAAACTCTCCAGGGTGAAAAAGAAGTTTTTCAGGTTTACCAGTTCGTTGAGTTCCTTTTTGATAAGAACTAACGGGCCTTCAAACTGATCGTCTGAAATTGCCGATTTTGTGGTAAAATCTCTTGCAGCCATGACATGAACCTCCATAAAGGTTTGGGTTGTGGTTAGGGCCGGGCCGGGTGTCTCCGCACTCGGGCCGGTCTGCTTTTTGCCGCTATCCCCTTTCATCCCCTGGTAAAAAATTTTCCAGGTCTTTCTCTCGGATTCGCCACAGGCGCCCCATTTTTACGCCCTTGAGTTTGCCGGTTCGCAGCCATTCCCTGACCGTTTCGGGCTTCACTACAAGAGCTTTGGCCGCGTCCTCTGGGGTAAGTAATTTTTCGGCTCCCATGTTTCCCCCTCATCTTGTTAAATACAGTTTAATACCAGTTTATGCCAGTTGTCAAGCTTTTTTCTGAAAAAAATAGGCAGGGTATTCTCTTGCTCTATAACAGACCCTGTTTTATAGTCGCCAGTATAGGCTAATCCTGGAAGGAGAAAAATCGAAATATGTCAGACGAAAAAGATTACACCTTTAGTTTATCGCCAGGAAATAAAACAAGATATATGGCTGGCCCTTTTGATGCTGAAACAAGGAAGCCTCATTATGAGATATTCGTTAGCATACCGGCGCACGTTCGAAATCAAGTAGAAATCGAACAGGTTTTTATGGGCACCCCTGAAAATCGCCTGTGGGTATGGGACATAAGAAATAAATCATCATGGCCTGCGTTCATAACTATTAAGAAAGATGGAGAGAAGGTTGAGTATCCTTAGTCGGCCTTTCACCCCTCAAAAAACTCAGTGGCCGGGAGAGTGAAATGAAGAATCTTAGCATTTATTTGACACTTGTAGACGGCGGACAACTACCACTTAATTTCTCAAATGGACGTGAACTTATCCATGGAATGGTCTCAAATGATTTTGGTCCCCCTCCCCGTTCTCTCTGTTTTGAGGTTTTCGACAAGGATAAGAAAAAAGCCATAACAATCACTATACCATATGATGACCGAGATGAAGTATTCGTGCGGATAATAGACATGCCCTGATTTCCGCCGCCCTGCCTACTCTCCCCGGCCGCCCTGTCACGATCCCCCCTGGGCCAAGGGTAAGGGCCGGGTCCATCCCCTACCGTTCAACCTGGGGGCTCTCAGAGGGTCGTTTTGGGGGTGATTCCGGCTCGGGCTGTCCATTGGCCCGGTTAATCAGGCTCAAGATTTGCTCTTGCGTCTTTTCGTCGGCCAGGTCCGCCGGGCGCACCCGCCGCCATTTTCGCTTACCCATATTCAACCCCCGTGCAATTCATTGGAGAAAGCCCTTTACTGACCTGCATGATTCCCGGGTTGCTTGTCCGTTCACGCCTGGGGGATCTCTTACTCATAAAAATATGATGGTCTTTTTTCTCGCACAAAATTAGCTAAATCTCTGACCATCTGCGGATTTTCGGTCATGAGAGATGAATATTTATCTGCGTATTGTAAAAAATTATGCCCTGTTGAAAGTTCAAATTGAGAGACTTCCTCTTGAAGCATCCTCAAATAATATTTTTGCTGTAGATGGTTCGGACTAAGGAGAATTGTTAATCCATTTGTTTCAAAAACGAGTTGAAATAATAATGATTTTATAAATAATGATACATTGTCGTCTCCATCTGTAGATTCATCTTCAAACTTAAAAATAATTTGTTGAGATTTGTGTAAACAGCATTGCTTAAAAATGTCCCTTATCCATTTTGGTTTAGTAATTCTTGGTTCTTTAGTGCCACTTTCTTTCGCAATATAAACAGCGTTGATTTTGTTTAAGGGCATCTTGGGCATATTGCTTAACAAAGGTTCTAATGATAACCCTCTATAATAACATTTAGCTTTTTGAAGGTGATAAATTCGATTATAATAATCGTTATTTTCTACTGTAACAAACATCTCAAGATTTTGTGGAAAACCGCCATACTTATGGCTTAATTCCATCATTCTCTCACTACGTTTTGTACCAACTTGAAAAGAGTGATTTGGTAGGCGTTTAATTAAGTTTAAAACTTCAAAAATATATTTTTCTTCTATTTCTTCATGAAATAAATCAGAGGCCCCAGCAACGAATACTTGTGAATATGATAACCCTTCGAGGTAAAGTATCGTTTCAAGCTCTCTTTCATTGCATCTGGGGATAAACCCCTTTGAATATTTAGGATGCATTTCTTTTAATAAATTTATCTGTTGGGCGAAACAGTTAAGGCAAGCCGGAGAAACCTTTGTGCATCCCAAAACGGGGTCCCAAACAACCAGGTAATTAGGGGTTCTATTCATCATGTAATCTCTAAGCAACTTCCTTGAGAAAAACCTTTTGTTCAAGGTGGAAAATCCCCCGGCCTGGCAAGCGTCCAAACCAGGCCAGGGGGTGAAGCACTCCCAAGTGAATTTATTCCGCCGGCGCCGGGGCAAACTTTTCAGGAAGTTCCCGGGTGCCCGCCATGATTTCGGCAAAGGCCGTGTCGCCGGCCCATTCCTTCATGGCTGCCTTGGTTTCATCGGAAAGGGCATACTCAAGAGGTAGGGCCATTTCCCCTTTCACGATTGCCTGATAACCAGCCGACCCCACTTTGCTGATGAGGTCGGATTTTTGGCTGTCGGACAAAGACGCCACGGGAGAGGCGGTCTTTAAGTCCGGGGGCTTAGGCAGGAGGTCCCCGTCAACCTCAGCCGCCTTAACCATCGTCTCGGCCTTGCCGGTGATCTGCCGGACGGCCAGCCTTGCCGCGGCCTCGATTTCTTCCTGGGTTTCCAGATTCTCCAGGGCTTCCCGCTGGGTTGCCTGGACGTAATAGCCCTCTGCCGCTTCCAACATCTGCGGGGCAATCAAGGGTTTTAAGGATGATTGCAAGGCGTCCAATATGCTCCTGTCGCCGCGCTGGGTTGTCCGGGTCAAGAGCTTAACGATTTCCTCCCCCTTGCCCTCTTGCTTCAGTTCCCGCAAGTCCGCCAGCAAATCCCGGCGCTGCATATACTGAAGGAGGGCGCGGGTGTCGGTTTCCGGTCCTTGGGGCCGGGCGTCCTCCTGGATCCTGGCTCGCATGGCCGCCGTGGTGCGGATGATCCCCTGCAATGCCTGTTGGATCTTCGCCGGGCTGTTTTTCCCCAGGAGCTCGCGCTGCTTTCGGGCAATGGCCTCTTTGGTGAAATCCCGGTTGCCCTTGAGCTTCCCGGCCTCGTGAACGGCTGTGCTGTGGCCGTCCAGGTACTCCTTGCCGGCATTGAACAGGCTGTTTAGCTGCTCATCAAGGAGGTTGAGGTTGCGGGGTAGAAGATGCTCCCCATATTCCGCTATGGGATGTTTGGTTACTTTGCCGGTCATGGCCTCTACTTGCCCTCTCTGGCGGTCTTTTTGGCCGCCTCCAATGAAGGCGTGGTCGGGATAACCGATTCGTTCAGTGCCCCGTTTCCGGTGCCGATAGCGCCGGGGCTCCCGGCCTGCTCCGCCTGCTGCTGCCCTTTTACAAAATTGTCAACTCCCTTAGCCTCTTCCTGGTTTAAATTCTTGATCGCGCTCATGGCTTTCTCCTGATTATCTCGGGGCTCCCCCGGCCTAAAGGTTGCGGTTTCGGGCTGCATGGCCCGCCGCCTGGCATGGCGGGCGCGCTTGCGGTTTACTCGCATGGCCGTACTTTATTAAACCGCCCCGCCCAACTCATGAACCCGGCGCTTTAAGCCAATCATGGCCACGCTATCGCCGCGGGCCACAGCTTCCCGGTATTGAGTTTTGAGGGCCTCCACCTGGGCCGCGTTCTTTGCGTCCTGCGCGGCGACCTTCCCCGATACCCCAGCTTGAAAAGCCGTGATGATTCCCGCCAGGTAGTCGCTGTTCACCAGGCCGGCCGCATCCACCGCCGGGCTGAAAAGGTTTCGGGGTATTGAGGGATACTGCGCCGCCACTTCATCAATCCTCTTTTCTTTGAGGTCCGACATTTGGTTATCTCCCTTGAAAGGTTTTTTCAACCTGTTGAAGGTTCGGGAAGATGATTCCCGATTTCCTGTCACGCTGGATAATCACGCCGGTTGACAGGCTCGGCGCGGCGGTCCGGGGCGGTAGGGTCTTGTCGTTCGCCGCAACTGCATGGGAAGTCAGAGCTTGGGCCTCCCGGTTGATTTTCCCAAGCTCGCCCACCAGGGTCTGCCGGGCCGCGTCCAGGTCGGCCAACTTCCCCGCCAGGCCATCCCATTGAAGCTGTAGCTTGGCGATGCTCTCCCGGCTCTCGGCAACCGCTGCCGCAGCCAGGGCCGCAAGCTGTGGGCTTTTCCGGCGGCCTTCCAGGGTGTCGTCAATGACCTTGATTCGCTGCTCAAGGGACAACATCTCGCTGTCGATGCTGTCCAGGGCCGCTTGTATGTCCGCGCCATCCCCGGTTAAAAGGGCCTCATCAATCTCTTGCGCCTTGGTTGTCCTCTGCGTAACCAGGACAATTTTTTGGTCGGTCAACTGCTGTTTGGTCGCTTCGAGTTCTGCCAGAAAACTTTGCAATTTTGTAAATGCGCTCATAAAAGATTTCCCCTTATCCCGTTTTCTTTCTTTGCCAGTTCTCCCGGCGGCGCTCCTTGTCGGTAGGTGCGGCCGGCGCTTCTTTAGCCTTTCTCCGGAGGGCCTTTACGGTGGCCTGCCCCTGGCCTCTGCGTTTTTTACTCATGGCTCGCTTCCTTTGGGTTGGGTTGCCACAAGTTCACGCTCAAGGAGGTCAATCGCCTTATCCGCCTTTGCCAGATTCGCCCGGCTTGCGTCCGCCTGTCGCCGGTTGCCCTGGGCTTCGGCTCTTGATATGGCTTCAAGCGAGTAGCCCCTGCCTACCATTAAAAGCCCGTGGATTGCCGCCAGTTCGCACCTTTCCAAGTTCACCACCTCCCTGATCCGCTGCCGTTCGTTTCTCGCTTGCCGCCGTCGGGTCCGCATTGCGCACCTTAAATCAGAAATTCCATTGAACACGATGACATCATCGGCCGGGTGCCAAGTCCGGAGCACACCCCAGCGACGGCATTAGCCAGATCGTCGTGACCCCTCGGCGGATGGTCCACCAAATCCCTGCCGGCGCTCCGAGCCCGGCGCTCGAGGCTAACCAGTTCGTTTTTTAGGTGCTTCAGATCTAAGAGCTCTACCCGTTGCGATAAGACCAAAGGCAGGAAGTCAAGATAGAGAGAAGACTTGTCTTTGTCCGCGGTCTGGTAGGTGATTCGGTGCTTCATAAACTCTTGCCGGGGCCATTCCCCCGCGTATCTGTCGCCCACTACCTGGTGAACGCCGTAGACCTTCAGGACCGCCGCCATTTCCTGCACCACTTGCGCCGGGTCATGGGGGGCCCGCCAGGCCCGGGCCACGTCCAGGACAACCCGCCCTTTGTCCAGGTGGGCAATCGCCAGGGTAGCAGCATCCCGCCGGCCACCTGAAGGATCCACAAATGCCCGGTAGGGTATCGGGTGCACCGGGGGCAACTCGAGGCGCCCTTGCACCATCGCCGCCTCGAGGGCTTCCAAGGAAATAAAGCTCTCAAGGTCACTGCGAAAAATGGCTTGCCACTCATTTGCAGCCATGGCCGGATCTTCTTCCATGTCCCGGTCAATGACCCTCTGCTTTATGGTGGGGTTCATAACCCTGGTGGCCGCATTCCAGACCATCACGTCCGAATCATCCCGGCCATGATGCTTGTTCATTGCCTGCCATAAGGGGCCGGTGCGCGCCCAGGGGCTGCTTATGCAGAGCAAAAGGCTATCCGGGATTGTCGCCAGTGAAGGACGCACCGCCCTTAAAACCTCATTGGCCGGGTTAGCTGAGTTTTCCTCAGACCGCCAGAAAGCTATCTCATCGCAGATTGCCGCCACTACCGTAAAGCCTCTAATGCTCCGATAGGAGCACGTGGCAACCTGGATTGTTACCCGGTTGGTCAGGTCCACCGCCTCGGCCCGTTCCGCTTCCACCAGCTTGCTCAACATCTTGTTTGAAGCCAGGAAGCCTTTGACGTACCTGAGAATCACCCCGGCCTGTTGCCGATCCGCCGCAATAATCAAAATGTAGGCTCGTTCACCAGGCGCCAAGTATTTGCGGTAGTCCGTGAAGCACGCCAGGAAGACGGCCACCAGAGCAGCCACAAACGATTTACCGCTCCGGCGCCCTGTTGGTGCCCAGACCTCTTGAAAAGGACGCTCTGGCGGGGCCTGACGGCCTGTGCATTGGGTATATAGGGCTTGCTCTTCCTGATTCATCGCCAGGGCAAAGAGGGCCTTCAAGAAGACCATCCAAGACCACCAGGTAGCAAGGTTCTTGAAGAGGGGCCGGAACAGGTGCCGGTCATTGATCACTTGGATTATGTCAACCATCACACCGCCTCTGTTTAAAACGGTACATCTGCCCACTCCCCACATGGGGGGTTTTCTCCGCATGGTCTACAATCTATATCCTCAGCATACATAATATCTTTGCAGGGCCATAACTGCGGGAATAGGTTAAGTATTTCGCTCAAGTCGCGCCTTGTAGTAATCAAGACCGCTCGGTAGTCTATCCCCTCACCCAAACTATTGAGGGTTTCTTGAATAGAACACTCCAAATCAGCAAGGCGTCCAAATACTTCATTGGTTCTCATTATTTATTTCCCTCCTTGGGTTTTAACTGCCTGCTCATACCGTTTCCCTATCTCCCGTAGATATTTGGAAAGCAAGCCATGGGTGACATATTCCGCACCCGCCCGGTTGCCGCACCACATGAAAGGCACTCGGTAACGGACTTGAAAAGTTATGATGCTCTGCAAAGCCGCCTCTGCTTTCATCTCGCTTCGATACCGCCCTTGAGACACCGCCGATAATGGGGCCTCTACTACCACGGCGAAAAGGTCATAATGCCGCCCCTTGTAAAGCTCACGTTCAAAACGCTCCCGGTTGCTCCCCATGAGACAGCCGACAAGATCCTCAAGGCTCTTGCGTTCGATGGCTACCCGGTCTTCAAACCCTGGCAAGGAGTAGTCGCCACAGGGCAGGCCCACCACTTCGGGCACAACCTCATAACCCGCAAAGGTGAAGGGCAGTTGCTCCCGCGTGTCTATGAGGATTCGCATGGCTTCCCTTTAAACTTCCGGCTCCAGGTCCTCACGGTCAAGCCAACCCTCTTTAATCATGGCGGCCTCTACCTGGCCCAAGGCCTCTTTGAATTGCGGCCATAAGGTGGGAGATACCGCCAGCCCTTTTTTTGTGGGGCTCGGTTCCTTGCCGCTATCTTCCCCCGGCTCGGTTATGAAAACCCGCATATCGCAGAATTTATGCCCCTTAAACTCCCCCAGGCGGAAGATGATCTTCTCCCGTGCATTTTTGGGTATTTCGCAAACTGGCTTTTCACTCATTGGTCAATCCCCTTTTCAGTTTCCACTTTATGAACCGGGATAGCCTTTGACGCTTTCTTGATCGTCTCAAGATATTCTTTCAAGTCCGGGCCATCGCCGCCGCCGTTGCCTTTCGCCATGATATGCAGGAGCTGCAAGTCTGCCCGGATGCTTCCCGTGAGCCTGAGATAATCTTGGTCTGCGCTCGCTGCCGGTTTACCGCCTCCCAAATCTTAAGCCTCAAATGAGGCCGCCCTGAGTAACTTGTAGGCCGTCCGCCTTGCCAAGATTTCAGCAGGGGCCGGGGCCGGCTTGGGGAAGGGTTCTAAGATTCCCGAAAGTATCTTAAAAATCTGCTTTCCTAAGGATGACCGGCCGTCAATCTGAAATTTCGTGACATCGAAATATAGGCCGTGAGCTATGGTCTGAAGGTGGCCGCCCCGCTTTTCGTGTTTGCGTTTTACTCCCACCTCTACGGATAAGATATCCGTTTCTTGCTTTTTAAGTCCCGCCATTACTGAGTCTCCCATCCTTGGGCAACAGTTTGGTAACAACATCTTGATCCGATTTCATTAAAAGCCCTCTGAAAACCACTTGAGCCCGCCAAAAACGCTAAGTTATTGAGACTAAAGGCAAAGTATCCACATGCTGGGGGCGCTGTGCGGTTTGTGCGTTGCCCCCGGTTTTTCATCCCTTTTTGCTCCGATTTCAGGGTAGGGTTAGTAAGTAAGCCCCCTATATAGGGGGGGCTAACTAACCTTACCTGGTTAGCTAATGGTAAGTTGTAGCTAACCTTTAAAACCTTGATTATTTCTGCTTTTCCGAGAATTGAGTTAGCCATAGTTAGCAAAATAGTTAGCGTCTATAAAAATGGCAAAGTTAGCCAATTAGTTAGCCCCTTTTAAGAGGTATTCGAAGCCCGTCTGGGTTAGCTTTCCAGCCGCAGTAATCAGCCCATCTTTGCCCGCCTCTGCCTTAATCTGGGAAACGCGGGGGCCGGTGATCCCCAAAATCTGAGCAATTTCTTTCCGGGATATGCCCTCGTCCAGCATCTGTAAAACCCTAAACTTGTTTTCCTGCTTCACATTTGCGAACGTCCAGACGGTTTTTCCTTCCGGGTCGGTCTGCATCTGAAATTCTGTGTCTGCTACAAGGTGGAGTTCGGCTTGTCTGATTCGGGCTTTCTCAAAATGGCAAATGAACCGGGCGCCATCTTCCGGCCGGTAGTCCTGGGGACGTTTAAGAGAAATCGAAATATCAAGGTTATCTTCCCGGGCACTCGTGCCCCGCTGTGCGCCAGCTTTGCCCTCGTGATGCAATAAGATTGTAGAAATACCGGCGAACCTCAAATCAAGCAACCATCGGTTGATAGGAGACCATTGCTCACGGCTGTTTTCGTCAATGCCCGCCGTCACCGCCCCGATGTTGTCCAGGACCCATAATTTGATACTGCGCTTTATCAGTTCGTCTTTGAGCCAGGCCCGCCAATTTTCATCGCAGAGGTCTGCACCCGGTAAGCCAAGAAGATTGCAGTAGTGGTCTGACAGAATAAATAGAGGTTCTTGGGTTCCTTCCTGGTAAAGCGATGTGAACCTTTCCGCGGTGTCCTGCTGGGTCATCTCTGCATCAAAATAAAGGCAGGGCGCCGGCGTAGCCATTTGCCAGGGGCCGAAAGATTCACCGTTCGTAATTGCCGAAGTGAGACCCATGGCAAAACCGGTCTTACCTACCCCACGCCAGCCGACGATCATGTTGATACTGGCCTCTTTTAGCCAGGGTTCAAGATAGACTTGACGCTTGGGCGGATCCTTCTTCAGAAATTCGGAAAGTTCGAGTATCGCCCCGGCATTTCGCCTTAAATCGCTGCCTTTGATTCCTTGAGTTGCCGATAAAAACCGTGTCTTCGCATGGTCAATAAATTCAGAAACGTTTTCGATCTTGCCGGCCGCAGCATTAAGAATTTCTTCAGCCGCTTCCCTGATCCGGCGCACCCGGGCCTTGTCAAAAACGATCCTGGCGTAATGCTCCGCGTTGGTGGCGAATCCGCACTGCTCAGACAATTACATCAGGAAGAGCGGTCCCACTACGGTTTCTAAATTGCCCCGATCTTTAAGTAAGGCCGTCACGGTCACATAGTCAACCGGACGTCCTTCCCTGGCGACGTCAAGCATGGTTTGATAAATGCACCTGTGGGGTCTGTGGTAGAAATCAGAAGGCGCCAGGATTTCGGCAACTTTGGGTAAGACTTCAGGGCGCACAAGAATGGCGCCGATCACGCTTTGCTCAGCTTCTGGGTTATTCGCTGGGGGCATTGGGATAACTTGGGCCACTATTCCGGCCCCGCCAGGCCGTCGACATATCGGTCTAAATCTTCCCGCCTGAAAAGAACCTTGCCGCGGTAGCGAACGGGCTTGACCGGGAAAACCTTCCGGCTCAAGTCGTTCTGAATCGTTCGGGAGCTGATCCCCAAATATTCCGCCGCTTCAGGGATAGGTAAGAGGCGCTTGCCGGCGCCCCTGATTTCCTGGCGCAAGGCTTGAAGTTCGGCCAGGATGGTCTTGAGATCTGCGCTAGGCGGGGAAGATTTCATTGGGTTCGCACCCTAGCTTTTTAGCAATGGTGGCCTTTAGGTCAGGTTCAATTTCCCGGCGCTCATGCACGATCCGGGAAAGCCCCGATTCCGAAAGCCCGACAAGTTTGGCGAAGTCCGCCTGACTCCCAAACTTTTGAATGATCTTAAATTTTAGAGGTAGGTTCATTAATTTTCGCCCTCCTTACTGATAACTACATTCTTATGTAGTAATTAAAAACTCAAAAAAAATTAGCCAAGGGCTTTAATACGCCTATCAATTTTATTCTTTAGGTCTGTTAAATCCAAAATTACTATATCAGTTACTTTATGACCGATTTTATTCTCATCTTCCATTCTAAACCCGACATATTGTAAAATATCATTAAAAGTTACCTTCTCATAATACCACCTATATCCTTCTTCATAAAAGAAGATGAACATAGAACATGGTCGTTTTAAAGATTCCTGGTCTGCAAGTTCTGCCTCATATTTAGGCAAAAATTGTTGATGTACCTCTTTTGTTTTTGCAAATTCAATTAAATCAATAATGTGTTCTTTTGTTGATAATACAAAATCTGTACTCCAATCTTCAAAGAAATTATATTCAGATAATTGATCTAAAATATTTTTAAAAATAGAACGAGGTATTCCATAGCGTTCTTTAAGGTGGACCCCCAAGGCCGCCCTAAGCACAGCCTTGTAAGAATAACGCCGCCTACTCCCTGGGCCACTGGCAGGGGTAATATCCGCCTCGATTAAGCCCCGCTCCGTCCAGTCAATTAAGAACCTGGAAGGGCGCTCCAAAATCTTCATAAGGTCGGTATTGGAAAATGCTGATTTCGACATACTACATACCATACCAGCAAACAACATGTTGTCAAGGAATTTCTGCAAAAAAATAAGCTCCGATGATCTTTTTACCGGGGCCAGGGGCAACAGGTAATCCGTTGCTCACCCATGCAAACTTGGGCAACAAATGGGCAACAACTATCCTAAACTAACCCCTATTACTCCCTGAAATTACCTGTTCTGCTCATTTGGGAAATATGGCCTAACTCATTATCAGCACAGGTAAAAGTAAGGAATGCCAAGGTAACTTGATAAGAATTAGAAGTCCGTTGCTCTGTCCAACTGAGCTACAGGCGCTTTTGGGTTTGCGGGGTTTGATTTTGACTGGTGGATATCTACACGGATATTCAAGCGAATTTTCTCCCCCACCAGGGCCTTAAATTCAGATAGGGTACAGTGTTAGACCGCCGGAAAACGCTTAAGGTCTGGCGGCTGGTGGCCTTCATTATACGGAAGTAGTCCTGCCCCTGCAACCGCCAGTTGTAACCGCGGCAGGTTTAGCAGTCTTCGACTAGCGGGCTCTAAAGCAGAATTAAGCGGGGACCGGGAGGATAGGTGACCGGGGCACCGGCGCGGGGAAGTCCCACCGCTGCCTCAATGGCGGCAGCGCCAGGCAATGGAGGCCATTTGCTCAAGGAAAGCAGGGGGATGGAATCTACTGGAGAGCGCCGCCCAGAAGTCTCTCTCAGATGGAAGGCATTGATCCTCTCATCAGGTCAGCGGGATGAATTGGGCAAGCAAGATATTCCGGGAAAAATTGTCTGCCTGTGGGCTGGGCGATTTTGAGCCTAGCGCCCACGAGCCTTCAACAATTTGACTTCCAAAGCGTTGGCATGTTTACAAGCCAGGCGGATGCACACTAGACTCAAGACGAGGAAAGCCCCGACCACAAAGCCGATCCCGAAGCCGATCATGGTTAAGGTCATGCTGCACCTCCTCAAAGAATTTGGCAGTCAGGCATCCTTGAAGAAGATATTAATCATTGAAGAGAGTTTGATTTATGGGCAAAAAGGCCCATTTTCATCCAGGCAGAGATGCCTAGTGGAGCTAATTTTTTAAAGATAAAGAAAAAATCTAGTGCCTAAAACAATCTTCCCCTATCCTTGTATTTCCTCAGTCGCCTCGGTATAACAACAAAGAGTTGGGCTGACGCCCGGCATAAAAGCTAGCGCCGCATCTCAGGAGACCTGTCCACATGTACAGCCGGGAGTATCGCGGAAAACTGACCACCCCAGGGCAGGCGGTGGCGGCTATCCCTGACTCAGCCACCATCGTCCACGGCATGGCCACCGGGGAGCCCCCAGCCCTGCTGGGCGCCATTGCCGACCGGGTTCGGGCGAACGGCCTGCGGGACATCAAGATCTTTTCCCTGCTGAACATGGAGCACGCGGCTCGCACCATCCTGGCTCCCGATCTGGCCGACCGGATTAACCTTTTCTGCTGGTTCATGTCGAAATCGGCCCGGGACCTGGAGCGGGTCGGGCTCGACACCTTCGTGCCCAACGAGTTCCACCGCCTTCCCCGCTACTGCCGTGAGTTCATGGACATCGACGTGGTGGTCACCACGGTTTCGCCCATGGACAAGGCCGGCTTCTTCACCTTCGGCACCATCAACGATTTCATCTCCACTGCGGCTCGCAATTGCCAAAGACTCATCGTCGAGGTCAATCCCCAAATGCCCCGGGTCTTCGGCGAATCCCTGCTGCATATCTCCGAGGTGCACGCCATCGTGGAAAACGATGTACCTCTGATGGAGACGGTGCCGGCGGCGCCCAAACCCGAAGCCGAGGCCATCGGCCAGGCCATTGCCGGGATGATTCCCGACGGCGCCACCCTGCAGTTGGGCATCGGCGGCATCCCCAACGCCGTTTGCAACTATCTGGAAGGCCATAAAGACCTGGGCATTCATACCGAGCTGATGTGCCCCGGCATGGTGCACCTGATCAAGAAGGGGGCGATCACCGGCCGCCGAAAGACTATCCATCCCTGGAAGCATGTCTTTACCAATGCCATCGGCGACCGGGAGATGTACGAATTCATGCACGACAATCCCAGCATGGAGAGCTACCCCGTCTCTTATACCAATGATCCGGCGGTCATCGCCCAAAACGACAACATGATTTCCATCAACTCCACCATCGAAGTGGACCTGTTGGGCCAGTGCAATTCCGAGTTCCTGGGGGGCCACGAGTTCAGCGGCACCGGCGGGCAGCTCGATTATGTGCGGGGGGCCTTCAACTCCAAGGGCGGCAAATCCTTTATCGCCTTTTACGCCACGGCGCATGACGGCGAGATCTCCCGGGTGGTGCCCCGCTTTGCCATGGGCACCGTGGTCACCACGACGCGCATGGACACCCACTACCTGGCCACGGAATATGGGATGGTGAACCTCATGGGGAAATCGACCCGGGAGCGGGCCCTGGACATCATCAGCCTGGCGCACCCCAAGTTCCGGGAGGAATTGCAGGGCGAGGCGAAAAAGATGGGGTTGGTTTGAAAAAGCTGTCAGCGGTCAGCTTTCAGCAATCAGCCAAGACGAAGATCTTGCAAGTAGAACCTGTCCCCAACCAGGCGGGACGCCTGGGTCACCGGCCCTGTTTACCCTACGGGCTGATGCGCAACACGGGCTTGATGGTGTCGCCGCGCCTGGCGTCAGCTATGGCCTGGTTGATCTCGGCAAAGTCATAGAACTTAACGAGCCGATCGAAGGGGAATTGCCCGGTCTGATATAAGGCAATCATTTTAGGGATAAAGTCCTGCGGCACCGAGTCACCCTGGATGATGCCGCGGATTTTGCGCCCTCCCGGCAGAGAAGCTGAGCCACCCGGATTAGCAATCAGGGCCACCGTGCCCTGCGGATTGAGGACCTCGAGGGCGGCCTGGTACAGCTGCGAGGCGCCGGTAATTTCCAGGACGTAATCGACCCCGCTGCCGGTAATCTCTTTGATGCGGGAGACGACATCCTCCCGCTGGCTGTCGATGGCGTGGGTGGCGCCCAACTCCAAGGCGAGTTCGAGGCGTAGCGGGTTGAGATCGACACCGATGAGGGGATGGGCGCCGGCAAGGCGGGCCGCCATGACCGCGGCCAGACCGACCGCTCCCGTGCCGAAGACGGCGAGGCTTGAGCCTTTAGGGACCGCCAGCGAGTTCAGCACCGTGCCGGCCCCGGTCTGAAACCCGCAGCCCAGCGGCGCCAGGAGATCGAGAGGCAGGTCCTTGGGGACCTGGACGAGGTTGCGTCGGGTGGCGAGAAGGTAGGTAGCGAACGACGATTGGCCGAAGAAGTGGCCGCGCACGCCGCTCCGCTGCAAGGCATTGCTGCCATCAAGCCGCGCCAAACCGAAGTTCGCCTCGTAGAAGCTTGTGCAAGCCGTGGGATGCCCGCTCCGGCAGGCACTGCACTCACCGCAGGACTGATAGGAGAGCACGACGTGGTCGCCGGGCTCGACCTCCTCAACCCCCTGGCCGACCAGTGCCACCACGCCGGCGCCTTCATGGCCCAGCACCACCGGCGGCCCATCCCAGTCGTCGCAGAAACCGATATCGGTATGGCAGATGCCCGAGGCGACGACCCGCACCAGGACTTCGTCGTCCCGCGGCCCTGCCAGCTCCAGGGCTTCGATCTGCAAAGGGGCGCCCCCCTGGCGGAGAACGGCCGCCCGGATTTGGTGAATTGGCACGTCGGAATGCTCAGTCAAATTCGGGTCCGGCAAGAATTATTGATGTGAGTACCCTACAGAATATCCTTAAGGTAAGACTTGAACCGCTACTTGTCTAAGAGGAAAGGCGGGCACGGAGGCCCGCCCCACCAAAAATTTATCCCTTAGCCCACAGAAAGAGCCCGGTTTCTTCATCCAGGGCGCGTTGGAAGACCTTTGCCGACTGACACTCCTGAATGACAAATTCGCAGGCAAAGACCGGGGCGCCGGCGGCCAGGTGGCCGCCGAAGGCCCGGCCTTCCTCATCGGACAGGGTGACGTGGGCGTGGACCATGGGCTGGCCGTCCTTTAAGGAGACGTTGCCGATCAGGGTCAGGATCTCCATCGGCCGGTTAAGGTCGAGAAACATACTCTTCTGGATGTCCTGCTGATAATAGCCGACCCTGGCCTTGGTCACCGCGCCGATGGCCCGGATCTCCCCTAAAGTGATGTTATGGAGCCGGCATTGTTCTTCCAGGGCCCCCAGCAGATCGGCGCCTTGGGCCAGGCGGCCCATGATGGTGCGAAGCGGTTTAATTTCTGCCTGCATGGTTGTCCCTCCAATTGAAATGGCAAAGGATATTTGACTATAGCATAAGTATTTAGGGCGAACACAAGGTTCGCCCCTACGAAAATTCTCGGCACTCTCTAAAAAAGTGGCGGGCCGGGCCCGCCACTCTTCCATCCTGGAGCCTTACGGCAGCATCCACTTCAGGACATAGGCCTGGAGCAGGGTGATGACGGAGATGACCAGGACCATCAGGATGCTGTGCTTCAGGGTAAAGCGGAAGATGGTGCCTTCCTCCCCCACCAGGCCGGTGGCCGCAGTAGCCACCGCGATGCTTTGGGGCGAAATCATCTTGCCGCAAACCCCGCCGCTGGAGTTGGCCGCCACCATGAGACTGGGGTCCACCCCGATCTGCTGGGCCGTGGTCTTTTGCAAGGCCCCGAACAGGGCGTTGGAGGAGGTGTCGGAGCCGGTGAGGAAGACCCCCAGCCAGCCCAGAATGGGAGAGAAGAGCGGGAACAGGGAGCCGGTGGCGGTGAAGGCCAGGCCCAGGGTGGAACTCATACCGGAGTAGTTCATGATGTAAGCCAAACCGAGAATCATGGAAACCGTGGCAATGGCCCACTTCAGGGTCTTGATGGTCCGGCCCAGGCAGGCAAAGGCCTTGCCGTAGCCATAGTTGGGAATGGCCAGGACCGCCAGGATGCCGGCGATGAAGATGGCGGTGCCGGCGGCACTGCCGATATTCAGGTTAAAGACCGCCGGATAGCCGACATCCTTGGCCACGATGGGTGCGGTCTTCATCACCACGTTATGCAGGTAGGGCCACTGGAAGGTGGTCCCCAGGGGCGCCAGGAGTTTTTTGAACGAATCGAGGCCCCAGAGAAACACCATAATGGCCAGGATGATGTAAGGCACCCAGGCCCGGATCACTTCCATCCTGGAAAAGAGACAGGTGACCTTTCCCGTCGGCGCCACGCCGTTGAACCGCCAGATGGTGGGCGGCTTCCAAAAGATGAGGAAGACCCCCAGGCCGATGATGGTGACCACGGCGGCAATGATATCCGGCAGGTAAGGGCCGACAAAGTTGGAGACCACGAATTGGGAAACCGCGAAGCACAAGCCTGTGACGATGATGGCGGGCAAGACCTCCCGGGCGGATTTCCAGCCGCTCATGGTCACCACCAGCCACAGGGGGACGATCACCGACAAGAAGGGCAGTTGCCGGCCCACAATCTGGCTGATGTGCATCATGTCCAGCCCGGTGACGCCGGCGGCCACCACGATGGGGATGCCGATGGCGCCGAAGGCCACCGGCGCGGTGTTGGCAATCAGGCAGACGCTGGCGGCGTAAACCGGCTGAAAACCGAGACCCACCAGCATGGCCGCGGTAATGGCCACCGGGGTGCCGAACCCGGCGGTGCCTTCCAGGAAGGCGCCGAAGGCGAAGGCGATGAGCAGGGCCTGGAGGCGGCGGTCATCGGTGATGCAGGCCAGGGAGTTCTTGATGATCTCGAATTCGCCGGCCTCCACCGACATGTTGTAGACCCAGATGGCGGAGATGATGATCCAGACCACCGGGAAGAGGCCGAACAGCATGCCGTTGAGGGTGGCCATGACCGCCAACTGAACGGGCATGCCCCAAACCAGGATGGCCAATAAAACTGCCGCGGCGGTGCCTAAAAAGGCGGCGTGATGGCCTTTGGACCGCCGGATGCCCAGCATATATAACAGAATGAATAGCGGAATGGCGGCTATCAGCGCCGACAGGCCCAGGCCACCCAAGGGAATATAATTTTGAATCCACTGCATCAGCAACCCTCCTTTAAGTCAATTGATTCGGAGAAAAAAATATGCTCGGAGACCGGTGACTTAATGGCCGTTCTCACCTCCTTCTCAGGTAAATCGCAGCATCTAGTTGGTTTCCTCCGCCACCGCTTCGGCGATGTGCTTGACCTTGACCTTGCCGCCGCGCTTATCCATGCCGCCCCGGAGTTGCAGGACGCAACCGGGGCAGTCGGTGACCAACAGGTCGGCGCCGGTTTCCGCCACCGCGTCCAGCTTCTTCTTGAGCAATTCGGCGGAGAGTTCCGGGAACTCGGCGGAGAAGGAACCGCCCATGCCGCAGCAGGTGTCTTCGTCCCGGGCGGGCAGGTATTCCAGGCCGGCGGTGGCTAGGAGCTCCCGGGGTTCCTGCACCACCCCCAGGCCCCGGCACAGGTGGCAGGGGGAGTGATAAGCCACCTTCTTTTTGCTGCCCTTAAACATCTCGGGCTTGACCTTCAGGACCCGGGTGAAGAACGAGCTGAAGTCCATGAGCTTGTCCAGCAACTGCTGGACTTTGACGGCTGCGCCCGGCGTCTCGGCCAGCAGCTTGGGGTAGGCCTCCTTGAGGTGGGAGCCGCAGGAGGCGCAGAGGGTCAGGATGTAGTCGTAGTCCGCCGGGTCCAGGGCCGCCAGGTTCTGGAGGGCCACTTCCCGGGCCACTTCCTTCTCTCCCATCATCTTGGCGGGCAGGCCGCAGCAGGTCTGGCCCAGGGGGTACTCCACCTGAACCTTTTGGTCTTTCATCAGCTTCATCAGGGCGACGCCCTGTTCCGGATAAACAAAGTCCACCAGGCAGCCGCCGAACAGGGCCACCCGGTAGCGGGGCTTAGCCACCTGCTGATAGAGCCTGGGCCACAGATCCCGGAAGGGAATGCGGGCAATGACCGGCAGGCTGCGGAACTCGTGCTCTTTGCCGAAAAAGAAGGGCAGATGGCGCAGAAAGCCCTCTTGCGTGGCCAGGGGCTTTTGGACCAGCGAGGCCCGGCGCAGGAGGAAGTGGAAGAGGCGGCGGTCCTTGAGGACCCTTCTCAACAGCCGGTTTTTCAGGGGTTGCTTCTCTTCGCCCTGCAAGACCTGGCAATAGGTTTCCTTGATGAGGTGGGGCAGGTCGATGCCGGCGGGGCAGACGGCCTTGCAGGCCTGGCAGTTGAGGCAGTTGGCCACGATGGCCCGGGCGTTTTTGCGGCCGTGGTAGAAGTAGGTGAGGATCAGGCCGATGGCACCGATATAGACGTGGCCGTAATTGTGGCCGCCCACCAGGCCGTAGATGGGGCAAACGTTGGCGCAGGAGCCGCAGCGGACACAGCGCAGGGCCTCCGAGAAGACCTTATCCTGGGCCAGGGCCAGGCGGCCGTTATCCAGGAAGACGACGTGCATCTCTTTTTTGCCGCCGGGGCCGGGGGCGCACTCGTTGGCTCCGGTGATCCAGGAGACATAGGAGGTGATGACCTGGCCGGTGGCCTTAAGCGGTAAAATTTTTAAAATTCGCAAGGCCGTGGCCAGGTCGGGGATCAGTTTGTCCAACCCCACCAGGGCCACGTGGACCCGGGGCAGAGTGGTGGTGAGGCGGGCGTTGCCTTCGTTGCTGATGATGCCCAGGGTGCCGGTCTCGGCGATGGCGAAGTTGGCGCCGCTGATGCCCATATCGGCCTCCAGAAAAGCCTTGCGCAACTCGCGCCGGGCTACCTTCACCAGCTGGCCGATGTCGGGTTCCTGGGGCTCGCCGGTCATTTTACTGAACAGATCCGCCACCTCCTGCCGGGACAGGTGAATGGCGGGCAGGACCATGTGGGACGGCCCTTCGTGACGCAACTGGATGATCCATTCCCCCAGGTCCGTCTCCACCACCTCAAAGCCTTCATTTTCCAGGTGGTTGTTGAGAAAAGTCTCCTCCGCGGTCATGGACTTAGATTTGACGATCTTCCTGACCCCGCGGTCCCGGGCGATGCCGGCGATGATCTCGTTGGCCTCCAGGGCGGTTTGGGCCAGGTGGACTTTGACCCCGGCGGCTTCGGCCCGGGCTTTGAAGGCTTCATAAAGCTCTTCCAGGCGAGGCAGGGCGGCGTCTTTGCCGGCGGCGATCTCTCGGGTCAGGGCCGGCACGTCCATCCCGGCCAGGAGCCGCCCCTGGGCTTCCTTGTAGGCGGTGGCAAAGGAACCCATGGCGGTGCGCAGAAACTTGTTATCCAGGGCCTTTTTCAGGCGCTTTTTATATTCCTTGAGGTCTTGGGCGGTGTTAATCATGGCGATCAATCCTTAAGCAGGAGGAGGTGGAGTTCCAGGGGGCCGTGCACTCCCAGGGTGAGGACCCGCTCGATGTCGGCGGTGCGGGAGGCGCCGGTGATGAAGGAGAGATAGCGGGGCGGCGCCAGCGCCAGACGGTTCAGCTCCGGCTCCAGGTCCATGGAAGTGGCCCGCAGCCGGGAGAGGGGCAGGACGGCGATGTGGGTTTCGGACAGCATGGTGGCCAGGCGGAGATCCTCGGAGGAGGCGTCCAACACCAGGGTGCCGGTGTCGGCGATGCCCCAGTCGGCGCGGGTTAGCCCGGTATGGATGGCGCCGGCGTGTTCCCTGAGATTCTCCCCCAGCAACGCCAATCCGGCCTGGGCGCAGCCTGCCTGCAAGGCGGGGCGGCTCGCTTCGTCCCAGCCGGGGGCGGCCAGGCTGGCGCCGCCCTGGTTGCGGGTGACGTCGATGGCATAAGCCATGGCCTCCTCCAGGTTTTGGACCTCGGAGACGATCACCTGGACCGCGGCGGCCTTCTCTTTCATGGTGGTGACGAGTTTTTTCGATGCCATAGTTGGGGTCCTCTGGTATAAGTGGAACATTGAGCCAGGCAGCCAGTCTGGTCAGACCAATGGTAAAAAGCCGGCTTGATTTTTGAAACAAGAATTGGTAATACCACTTGACATGATCTTAAAAAAGCGCTAATAACTTGTCAAGAAAAAAATCTCAGCGGTAAGAATTTTTAGCACGGATTTTAGCACGGAGAGGACATGACCATACTGCTGAAACCCATTAAGGCCAAAAGGGTCTCGGATCAGGCCTATGAGCAGATCCGGGATTTGATCTTCCGGGGGCAGCTCAAGCCGGGCGACCAGATCATGCCGGAGCGGGAACTGGCCCAGGCCCTGGGGGTGAGCCGGCCCACGGTGCGGGAGGCTATTAAGAAGCTGGTGACCATGGGGTTGCTGGAGCACCGCCAGGGCCAGGGGACCTTTGTGCGCTCCATCGACTCCCAGCGGGAACACAACCCCCTGGCCGCGATGATCGAGGGCCACGACGCCTCCCTGGAGGAACTCCTGGAGGTGCGCATGGGGCTGGAAGGCCAGTCGGTAATTTTGGCGGCCCAGCGGGCCACGGCCGAAGACATTCAGGTATTGCAAAGGGCCCTGGAGGCCATGCTGTCGGAAAACGCCGCCGGCCGCCTGGGGATCGAAGAAGACGTCTCCTTTCACATGGCCATCACCTTCGCCACCAAGAACCCGGTGCAGGTCTATATCATGAAGAATTTCTACGACCTGCTGCACTTCGGCATCCGGGAGAACCTGCAGGCCTTGTGGGAGGAGCCTTCCAGCCTGCCCATCATCAGGCGGCACCACCAGGGGATCTTCGACGCCATCAAGAACCACGATCCGGAAGCCGCCTACCAGGCCATGAAAGAGCACATCACCTTTGTGCTGGATTTTGTCCGGAACCGCAAGGGTTAGCTTCTGGAGCCTCGTGGCCATAAGACCAATTAACCTGATTGACGAATTTTTTTCTCTTAGGATAAATGGTCTTACCACTTTACAGAAGGCTGGCCCGCGGGTATTTGGGAGAAAAAAGTTGAATATTTTTCTGAGCGGCGGACCGGAGGTGGCCAGATGATCAGCCAGGGCTTGATGCAGGATTTCCAAAAGATACTGGGCCGGGAGCAGGTCTTTGTCAGCGAGGCCGACCGGCTCACCTACGCCTATGACGCGGCGGTGCTGGAGCCGGTGCTGCCCGCCCTGGTGGTGCGGCCCCGGTCCACCGAGGATCTGGGCCGGGTGGTGCGCCTGTGCAACGACCACGGTCTGCCCCTGACCGTGCGCGGGGCCGGCACCAACTTGAGCGGCGGCACCATTCCGCGGCTCGGCGGCGTGGTGGTCCTGACCAACGCCCTGAATCAGATCCTGGAAATCAACGAAGCCGACCTCTACGCCGTGGTGCAGCCGGGGGTGGTCACCGCGAAGCTGGCAGCGGCGGTGGAGGCCAAGGGGTTGTTCTATCCGCCGGACCCGGGCTCGATGGCAGTCTCCACCCTGGGGGGCAACGTGGCGGAAAACGCCGGCGGCCTCCGGGGCCTGAAATACGGGGTCACCCTGGATTACATCATGGGCCTGAATTTTTTCGCGGCTGCCGGCGACCTGGTCAAGACCGGCTCCCGCACGGTAAAGTGCGTCACCGGCTACAATCTCACCGGCCTGCTGGTGGGCTCGGAGGGCACCCTCGGGGTGATCTCCGAGATCATCCTGAAGCTGATCCCTCTGCCTGGGGCCCGGCGGGCCATGCTGGCCACCTTCGATAAGGTGGACCAGGCCTCGGAGACGGTGGCGGCCATCATCGCCAACCGCATCGTTCCGGCCACCCTGGAATTTCTGGACAACTTCACCATCCGCACCGTGGAGGACTACAGCCACGCCGGCCTGCCGGTGGACGCCGCCGCCCTGCTGCTCATCGAAGTGGACGGCCACCCCGCGGTGGTGGCGGAGGAGGCTGATAAGGTTGAGGCCATCTGCCGTCAAATGGGGGCGGCCCAGGTGCACACCGCCAAGGACGCGGCGGAACGGGACCGGGTCTGGAGCGCCCGCCGGGCGGCCCTCTCCGCCCTGGCCAAATTAAAACCCACCGTGGTCCTGGAAGACGCCACCGTCCCCCGGAGCCGGGTGCCGGCCATGATCCGGGCCATCGAGGAGATCAGCCGGAAATTCGACCTGCCCATCGGCACCTTCGGCCACGCCGGCGACGGCAACCTGCACCCCACCATCCTGACGGACCGCCGCAACCAGGAGGAATGGCACCGGGTGGAAGCCGCGGTGGAAGCCATCTTCGACGCGGCCCTGGCCCTGGGAGGGACGCTTTCCGGCGAGCACGGCATCGGCAAGGCCAAGTCCCGCTTTATGGAAAAAGAAGTGGGCCGAGGCACCATTTTGTACTCCAAGCGGATTAAGGCGGCCCTGGACCCCAAGAATATTTTGAATCCGGGACAGAGCATCGGGGAGTGACGATAGCTGTCAGCTTTCAGCGGTCAGCTTTCAGCGGTCAGCTTTCAGCTTAAAGACCAAGGCTTTTTTCTGTAGCCGCAGGCTTTAGCCTGCGTTATTAGGGCATAGAAAAGAAAAACGCAGGCTAAAGCCTGCGGCTACCAAAAGATTAGATGAAGCCGCCGGTTATTAGCCGCCAGCCAAAAGTTAAGACTATGATTGTTGGCTGAAGGCTGAAGGCTGAAAGCTGACCGCTCAAGGAGAAAACAATGTCCAGCCTCAGGGCGCTGGCCCGGCTGATGAAGGAATTGGAAGACCAGCTGGTGGTCTGCATGCGCTGCGGGCTGTGCCAGGCGGTCTGCCCGTTGTTTGCCGAAACCGGCCGGGAGGCGGACGTGGCCCGAGGCAAGCTGGCCCTGCTGGACGGCCTGCTGAAGGAAATTCTGCAAAATGCCGGGGGGGTTCAGGACCATCTCTCACGCTGCCTGTTGTGCGGCTCCTGCGCCGCTAACTGCCCCAGCGGCGTCAAGGTGCTGGACATCTTCATCAAGGGCCGGGCCATCCTGGCGGGCTACCTGGGCCTGTCGCCCCTGAAGAAGGCCATCTTCCGGAATCTTTTGGCCAAACCCGCGGCCTTCAACCGGATTATGGCCTGGGGGGCCAAGTTCCAGGGCCTCTTCATCAAGCCGGTGGACGAACTCCTGGGGGCCTCCTGCGCCCGCATTATGTCACCGCTGCTTAAGGACCGGCATCTCAGGCCGCTGGCCGCGGTCCCCTGGCATCGACAGGTGAGGTCGGTCAATACTGCGGCCGGTGCCTCGGGGTTGAAGGTCGCCTTTTTTGTGGGCTGTCTCATCGACAAGCTCTACCCTCGGGTGGCGGACGCGGTGCAGCACGCCCTGGCCCACCACGGGGTGGGGCTGCTGGTGCCGGCGGAGCAGGGCTGCTGCGGCATCCCCGCCCTGGCCGGCGGTGATACCGAGACCTTCAAGACCCTGGTGCGCCACAATCTGGCCCGGTTTGCCGGCGAACCTTTTGATTACCTGGTGACGGCCTGCGCCACCTGCTCCTCCACCATCAAGAAGCTCTGGCCCATGATGACCCAGGATTTTCCGGCCGCGGAGCAGGCCCGGATTGCCGCTCTGGCCGACAAGACTCTGGATATCAGTCAATTCCTGGTGGACAAAGTGGGCCTGGCGGCGGAGACTCCCGCGGCGGCGGCCGAACCAATCCGCCTCACCTACCACGACCCCTGTCATCTGAAGAAATCCCTGGGGGTGGCGGCCCAGCCCCGGGCCTTGCTGCGGACCAACCCGCAGTATGATTTGCAGGAGATGGCCGAGGCCGATTGGTGCTGCGGCATGGGCGGCAGCTTCAACCTGCAGCATTATGAAATCTCGGCCAGCATCGGCCGGCGCAAGCGGGACAATATCGTCAAATCCGGTTGCGCCGTGGTGGCCACCGGCTGCCCGGCCTGCATGCTGCAGATCACCGACATGCTTTCCCAGGCGAAAGACCGGGTAATGGTGAAGCACGCGGTGGAAATCTACGCCGAGGGTTTGAAACAGTAGAGGCAGCGACGTCTGGCGAAAAGGAGCGCTAAGCCGGGGAGCTAACCCGGAAAATTCAGATAAATTTCAACCCAGAATAAGGACACGGAAAATGGAGAGCAGGCGCCCTCGCCTGCAAAAGCACAGCCGGGGGCGGCTGTTCTCCATAAAACACTGGGTTTTTTACACAATTAATATTTAGCTGTATTGTCAATTAGATAGCCATGATTTAGACGATGTCGTGAATAATTCAGGCTAAGCGTTAAGAGATAGTTTCAGGGGCACGGCAGGCCGTGCCCCAATTTTTTTAATTTTGTTGGGCCGGAAAGATTTCGGCGCGAAAATGGTTTTATACCAAGATGCTGTCAAAGAAGGATTATTTTAGGTGTCATTCTGAACGGAGCGTAGCGAATTGAAGAATCTAGATTCTTCGCTTCGCTCAGAATGACAATTCTACTTTTTTGACCGCAACTCGGTATTAATCAATAAAACCAATGCCGAACCGAGGATTAACTCATGGCTGACCCTGCGGTAGTGCAGGTGACCATCTACGATGCCCCCACGGCGGCTTCCTCCAGCTGTGCGTGCGGCTGCGGCGGCCACCACCATGGCCCCGGCGGCCATGACCATGCCGGGGACGAAGACCCCATGGCCAAGGTCAGTATGGCATTCCAGGCCCGGGCCCTGGCCCTGACCCTGGAGGGCGCCTTCCCCGGCAGGGTCCGGGTGGAGTATATCAATGTCCTCCAGGACCCCCGGGGTCCCAGCCTGCCCCAGACCGCCGTCCTCTGTGCCGGGGCTTACCCCACTCCGCTGGTGTACCTCAACGGCCGGGGGCGCTTTGCCGGGGCCTTGCCGGTGGAACGCATACGGGAGGAAGTGGCCCGGATCTTGGAAACCGCCTAAAGGGGTAACGGAGAATGGCCGTTAGCCCCGGGACCCCTAGAATAATCACCCTGCTTACGGATTTCGGCACCAGGGACGAGTACGTGGCCTGCCTGAAGGGCGTGATCCTGGGCCTCAATCCCCAGGCGGTCCTGGTGGACCTGAGCCACGAAGTGCCGCCCCAGGATATCCAGGCCGGCGCTTTTGTGCTGGCCGCGGCCACGCCCTATTTCCCGGCGGGTACGATTAATCTGGCGGTGGTGGACCCGGGAGTGGGCACCGGCCGCCGGGGTCTGGCGGCCCGCGGCCGGGGGCAGTTCTGGGTGGGGCCGGACAACGGTCTGTTTCATCTGATCTTTGCCGGCCAAACTGAGATCGACATAGTCTCCCTGGAAAATCCCACCTATTTTCTTCCCCAGGTCTCGCCTACCTTCCAGGGCCGGGACCTCTTTGCCCCGGTGGCGGCGCATCTTTCTCTGGGAGTGGAGCTTAAGCGGCTGGGGCTCACCGTCACCGACCCGGTGCGCCTCCCCTGGCCAGTGCCGTTTTTCACCGCTGACAGACTCAGAGGCGAGATTATTTATGTCGACCGGTTCGGCAACCTGGTGAGTAACATTGCGGCCGACGCCTTCCACTCCTGGTTAAAGGGGGGAAATTTCCACCTAAAGGTGGGGCCGGTGACCTTGACCAAATTACACCGCACCTATGGGGAGGCGGCCTTAGGGGAAGTGCTGGCCCTGATGGGCAGCCACGGGTTCCTGGAGATTGCCTGCGCCCGGGGCAGCGCCGCGGCACGGCTTAAGGCGGCGGTGGGCCGGCCGCTTAACATTCGCCGGCAATAATGGCGCCAGCCGGGCTCAGGTGCGGGTAGCGCCCGGAGCTCCACAGGTGATAAATGAAGGGTGAAAATTAGCTTAACCGGGTCGTCCTGGGGCAAATGGCCCTGGGGCCAGCAGATGGCAAGCCGTCTGAAGCCAAGGAAATTTGCCTCGGCCGGAAAATTATCTGAACTTTGGTTCCTTAATTGGAACATTTTTTTAAATATGTAAATTTTTGCTTGTATAATGAATCAATCTAAGGTAAAAGCTGTTTAAACCATTCTTGTTATAGAACTGCCTATGCCTCGGGGAAAGAACAGCCGAATCAGATCTGGAGAAAGCGGCGGGGACCTGTATCTCATTAATGAGGTCTCCCGATTGGTGAACCTTTCCCAAAAACGTATCCGCGAATACGAAAAGGAAGGCTTCATCAAGCCCCTACGGGAAAAGAACACCAATAACCGGCTCTATTCAAACTTCGATGTCAGCCAGATCAACCAGATTAATAGTCTGATCCATGATCGGGGTTTCACCCTGGCCTGCGTGCGCAACCTGATGGTGCTGGCTCCGTGCTGGAATATCTTTGACTGCCCGAAAAGAGAAGAATGCCCTGCGTTTCAACTCCCCTGGCGGCCCTGTTACGAAGTGCGGGAATATCGGGATACCATGTGCAACGGTCCCTGTGCCCGGTGCGCCGTCTATCTCAACAAGGACGTCAAGAAAGAAAAGATCCTGCAGAAATTTCCCGAACCTTGACCTCTCCGGAATTTTCCTGTCCAGTTCCGGCTAACTGCCCCGACCTCCGTGCCTAAAGCCATCGCCATTGTGGGACCTTCGGGCTCCGGCAAAACCGAGCTTATTTGCCGCCTGCTGGACTGGTTTGCCCACCAGGGACTCCGGGTGGCGGTATTGAAACATACCCACCACCACGACCTGGGAGATCGGGACAAAGACACCTGGCGTTTTCGCCAGGCCGGGGCCCGGGTGGTGGCCCTGGCGGGCCCGGGATTATTGCAGATCACCCGCGCTTATCCGGAAGAGCCTCAACTCGCCGCGGCCCTGGCTGAGTTGGCTGCAGGGGTGGACTTGATTCTGGTGGAAGGTTATAAATCCGGCTCCCTGCCCAAGATCGTGGTGCTGAATCCGGAGATCAAAGAAAGCCCACCCCAATATATCCAGGTGATTGCCACAGTGAGCCAGGACCAGACGGGGTTGGCAGGGCCAGTTTTTCAGCCCGGAGAAGTGGAGGCCATCGGCGCCTTGATCAGGGCTCATCTGGGCCTGGCGGAGCCGGCGGCAGTGCGGCCGGGATTGGACCGGCCCGAACCATGCGGCTCCGATTAGGGTAGTAAGCCGCAAACGCCAAAAGGAAAGAGGGGGGTCCGCGGCATGCCAGCCAATGAGAGCCGCGATTCCAGGAGCCCAAGTCCCGCCCGACTCACCGGGGCCATTCTGGCCGGGGGCTATAGCCGGCGGTTGGGACGGGATAAGGCCTTGCTGCCCCTGCTGGGCAAACCTTTGGCCCGGTGGGTGGCCGAAGCTCTGGCGCCGGCGGCGCCCCAGTGCTGGCTCATTACCAACCACCCCCAGACGCACCTGGCCTTGGGGCTGCCTCTGGTCACGGATTTATTCCCCTTTCGCGGGCCGGCGGGCGGCCTGCTCACCGCCCTGTTCTACAGCCGGACCCCCTGGGTGCTGGCCGCGGCGGTGGACAACCCCTTTCTGGCCCCGGAACTGGTGGCGGAGTTGGCGGCCAGAGCCGGGACTTCCAGGCCGGCGGTGGTGTGCCAGTCGCCCTGGGGCCTGGAGCCTTTCCCCGGGCTTTACCATGTGCGGCTGCTGCCGCAGCTGACGTCCTTTCTGCAGAGCGACCGCCGCACCACCAGGTTCCTGTCGGTTTGCCGCCCGGAAGTCATCCCACCCGAGGCAGTAGCGGGGTTGGACCCGGACGGACGCAGTTTTTTCAACCTCAATTATCCGGAGGATTTGGCCCGGGCTACTGACTGGCTGGCGTCGGGGGCCGGAGGAGCCGGGCCCCAAGACCGGGGCCCGTTAAGATAGCGCCAGCGTGTGGCCGGCGGCCTCGGCCAGGCCGCTTCAGGGGGCTGATCCGGCCCGGCGGTTCTCTTGACAGCGGACCAGCCTTCGGTTATAAAAAGCGGCTAGGTGGTCCCATCGTCTAGGGGCCTAGGACACCGCCCTCTCACGGCGGAGACACGGGTTCGATTCCCGTTGGGACTACCAATTTGCTTGCTCTTATTCCGCATCCAGGGCCCGCCAGCCGTAACTTTGCAGGTAAGTCTGGAGCTTCTCCCATTTCTCCCGGTATTTTTCTTCCCGGAGAGGCGGGCAGTCGATAAGGCTGATCTCCCCTTCCCGCAGGGCCGCGGCATAGGCCATGCAGGTGGCATAGCCGCAGGCCTTGCAGTTGGTCATGGGCAGCAGCCTCAAGATGTCC
>JAPLJC010000212.1 GCA_026388765.1 Deltaproteobacteria bacterium | reverse complement strand
CCCCTCCCCCAGACCCCCTCCCCCAACACCCATAAGATAGTAGGGGCGACCCGCTGGGTCACCCGCAATTGGTAGCACAGGCTTTCCAGCCTGTGCCGCACCGGTTGAAAACCGGTGCCACCAGAATTAAAGTATGGGGGGCCTTTGTGGGGCGGGCGTCCCCGCCCGCCAACCTCAAATCCGGGTGGCCGGGGACGGCCGCCCTACCAAAGACTATCCTGAAAGCGTCACCCTCTTAAACCGCCGTTTCCCCACCTTCAGTAGATACGATTCCCCCGCGGCCAGTTCCAGGTTGGCATCCGTCACCTTTTCTCCATCCACCTGGACTCCGCCCTGGGTAATAAGCCGCCTGGCCTCGGAGGTGCCGGCTGACAAGCCCGCCTCTGACAAGACCTTGGGCAGCCAGAGCTTCGACCCTTCGACCTTCAGAGTCATCTCCTCGATCTCCTCCGGCACCCCTTTCTCCCGGAAGATGTGGGCGAACTCCTGGGCCGCCTCCGCCGCCGCGTTCCGGCCGTGATAGCGGGCCACCAACTCCACCGCCAGTTCTTCCTTGACCTGGCGGGGATGTTTTTTGCCCGAGGCTAAATCATCTTTCAGGGAAGCCAGGGCCTCTGGGGTAATGTCGGTGAGCAGCTCAAAGTAGCGCAGCATCAAGGGGTCGGAGATGGACATGATCTTGCCGAACATGATCCCGGCGGGCTCATCGATCCCCACGTAATTCCCCAGGGATTTGCTCATCTTCTGCACCCCGTCCAGCCCTTCTAACAGCGGCAGGGTGATGACCACCTGGGGCGCCTGCCCGTATTCCCGCTGCAGATCCCGGCCCACCAGCAGGTTGAAGGTCTGGTCGGTGCCCCCCAGCTCCACGTCGGCCTGCAGCGCCACCGAGTCGTAGCCCTGAATCAGCGGATAGAGGAACTCGTGGATGCTGATGGGGGTCTGGGAGGTGTAACGCTTATGAAAATCCTCCCGCTCCAGCATGCGGGCCACGGTGTGGCGGGCCGCCAGGCGGATGAGGTCTTGCGCCTGCATGGGCTTCATCCAGCGGCTATTAAAGTCGATGAGGGTCTTGTCCGGGTCCAGGATCTTGAAGATCTGGCGCTCATAGGTGGCGGCGTTGGCCTGAACCTGCTCTTCGGTCAGGGGCGGCCGGGTCTCGCTCTTGCCCGAGGGGTCGCCGATCAACCCGGTGAAGTCGCCGATGAGAAAGATCACCTGGTGGCCCAGGTCCTGGAAGTGCTTGAGTTTTTGAATGAGCACCGTGTGCCCCAGGTGCAGGTCCGGGGCCGTGGGATCGAACCCGGCCTTGACCCGCAAAGGTTTGCCGGTGGCAATGGCCTTTTCCAGCCGCGCCTTCAACTCGTCTTCCCGGATGATATCGTGACAACCCTGCTTGATCAGGGCCAGTTGTTCGTCAACAGGTTTCACGAGGTAATTTCTCCTGACTCGTATTTATCAGCCGTTTCAACCATTTTTAGAGTATTTATCTGGTAAGCATGGGACAGTCGGCAGCCCGGGTGTTTCTCCGCAATTGAATTTTGCGGGAATTTTGCCGCTTTTGCTCCGCTTAGGGCCGGAGGCGTCTCACCGGCAAGCCTCTTTAATTCCAGGAAGATTCACCTGGTATCCGCAGTCGTTGCGGAACAGACACAATCCCCGCCGCTGGTTTAAGGATAATCGCCCGCAAATGTTCCGCATTACCCCTTAGTCACATAAACAGGGGGGAAATTCCAGAAAAGGAAATATGATTGACCTCTTTTATGTTCCAAAGAGATTATCCTCACGCAAAGACGCAAAGGAAAGGCGCAAGAAGATGGCGGGCGGGGACGCCCGCCCCAACAAAACAAGCTGTTAGCTAAAAACGGTGCGTAGGACGCACCCTACAAAATTCTTGCTCGTTCCCAAGCTGCACCTTGGAACGAGTACCAAGAAAGGTTGTGCCGTCCCGCCGAATTAGGGCTTAACGCAAATCCTTCCTATCCCGGTGCCGGTGACTTCGCCAATGACAGCGGCCTCCGCCACACCCGCATCCTTAAGGCGTTTCATCAGGGTTTCACCATCCTTCGGCGCCACAGCGATGAACAACCCCCCCGAGGTCTGGGCGTCGCTCAGGAGGTCTTGCGTTACCTGATCCACCCCAGGTTCGAGGGTCAGGTGATTCTCGCAAAAACGTCGGTTGGCGTGGCTGCCGCCCGGCACCAGGCCCATGGCGGCGTATTCCCGGGCCCAGGACAGGACCGGCACCCGGGAGGCGGAAATGGTGAGCTCCACCTGGGAGGCCCGGGCCATTTCCAGGCCGTGGCCCAGGAGGCCGAAGCCGGTGATGTCGGTGACCGCGTGCACTTCCAGACCTTCCAGGGCTTCGGCCGCAGCCCGGTTCAGAGTGCTCATAACTCGGATAGCCGCTTCTTCGGCTTCCTTCGAGGCCAGCCGGCCCTTCAGGGCGGTGGCGATGATGCCGGTGCCCAGAGGCTTGGTGAGGACGAGCAGGTCCCCGGCCCGGGCCCCGGCCTTGGTGAAGATCCGGTCGGGATGCACCACCCCGGTGACCGCCAGGCCGTATTTCAGCTCCGCGTCTTCGACGCTGTGGCCACCCACCAGCAAGGCCCCGGCCTCGTGCACCTTGTCCAGGCCGCCCCGGAGAATGGCCTTGAGGGTGTCCGCGGGCGCGGTCTTCAGGGGAAAGCAGACGATGTTCAGGGCCATCAGGGGCCGGCCCCCCATGGCATAGATGTCACTTAAGGCGTTCGCCGCGGCGATGGCGCCGAATTGATAGGGATCGTTGACGATGGGCGTGAAGAAATCCACCGTCTGGATCAGGGCCAGCTCCGGGGTCAAGCGATACACCCCGGCGTCGTCCGCCGCCTCCAATCCCACCAGGAGATCGGGGTGCGTGTGGAAAGGCAGGCTTTTTAGGACTTCCTCCAGGACCCCTGGAGGTATCTTGGAGGCTCAGCCCGCGGCCCGCACCTGCTCTACCAGGGGTTTCTGTCTGTCTTCTGCCATTGGTCTCTCTTTATAGACGGAGGACGGGAGTTTAGCTTTGGAGCCCCTGTCTTCTGTCCTCGGTCCCCGGTCTTAGGTCTTCGGTCTTCGGTCATTTCAACTATTCACCGCTCGTTGCGGTATAATAACCATTACTCTCCTGCACTCGAATCGGCGCCCCGAACATGGCCGACAGGTGGCGGGAGGTCAGCATCTCCCGCTTGGCGCCGTCGAGCAAAATCCGCCCCTGTTGCAGCAGGATCACCCGGTCGATCTCCGGAAAGATCTCCTCCACCCGATGGGTCACCAGGATGATGGTCTGGCCGTGCCGGGCGATATTCTGCAAGGTCTGCAGGAACCGGGCCCGGGCCAGCAGGTCCAGCCCGGTGGTCGGCTCATCTAAGATGAGGGCCCGGGGCCCGGTCACCAGAGCCCGGGCAATCATGAGGCGCCGGGCCTCCCCGGTGGACATGGTCTCGATAAAGGCGTCCGCCAGGTGCGCGGCTTCCAGTTGCGCCAGGGCCAGAATTGCCTGCCGCCGCATGGCCTCGGTCACCACCTGATGCCGGAACAGCCCGTAGCTGGCGAAAAAACCTGACAGGACGACATCCAGACCCCGGGTGCGCCCCGGAATCGTCCGGTTGATAAAAAGCGCCTGCAACTCTGCGGAGATGATACCCAGACGGGAGCGCAATTCAAAGACATTCCAGAGGTCCTGGCCGAAGATTAACAGCGGCGCGCTGCCGTTGGCGTGGGCCAGGGGATAATCCTCCCGGGTGATGAGCCGGATCAGGGAGGTTTTGCCCGCCCCGTTGGGGCCCAGGATGGCGGTATGCTCGCCCTCGCGGATCACCAGGGACAGGTCGTCCAAAACGCGTCTGCCGTTCTTGACGACGCTGGCGGCCTGCATTTGCAGCAGAGGCGGCTGGCTTTGTCCTTTCTCAGCAAGTTTGGATCCCGAATTTATTCCCGCGAGCATCTTCATTTCTTTAACGCACTTTCAGTCAGGTTTTGGCTTTTGTCTTTAGCTGAAAGCTGACGGCTGACAGCTGATGGCTAAAACCCCAGCCAACGCACTTCCCGGCCTCTGCGGGCCGGTGCCGGCGGTTCTTTGGCCGGGTAGCCGATGGGGGTGATGGCCAGCAGTTCCCGCTCCGGTTTTCCCAGGAATTTCAAAATTTCGTCTTCCAGGTAATTGGCCCCGGTCATCCAGCAGGTGCCCAGGCCTTCGGCGTGGGCCGCCAGCAGCAGATTCTGCATCAGGGCGGCGCCGCTCTGGATCAGGGTCTTATTGGCGGCGGCCTCGGCGGTCTTGAGGATGGTCACCGCCACTACCACCGGGGCGCCCCCCAGGTTCTTGAAGAACTTCATCACCTGTTCCTGGACCGCCTCGGGCAGTTCGGTCTGTTTTAAGCGGGGCATGAGGTACTTGACGGCCCGGCTCACCAGGGCCACGAAGTCATCCCGGACCTGGCCGGCCATCACGGTGAGCTCCCAGGGCTGGAGGTTGACGCCGGAGGGCGCCCACAAGGCGGCCTCGATGACCCGTTCCAGGACTTCCCGGGGCGGCTGGTCCGGTTGGTACAGGCGGTGGCTGCGGCGGTGATGAATCGCGTCGTAGATATCCATGGACCCTCCCGACCATTTATTTGGCGGTCATTGGCTGAAATGAGATTTTCCGGGACAGGGTTTGGTGCACCGGACACGATTGGGCCGCCAGGAGCAATTCTTGTCGCTGGCCCTCGGTCAGGGGCCCGTGCAGCTCAATGGCATAGGCAAAGACGGCCTCCCCGGGAACCTCGCGGTTCAAGGAGACTTCGGTGGTTATCCCGGCCAGGGGAATCTGGTGCTCGCTGGCATATTTCCTGGTCCAGATATTCAAGCAACCGGCCAGACTAGCTTCCAAGAGCTCATGAGGCCCGAAGCCGGCGCCGCCCCCCCCTTTTTCCACCGGCGCGTCGCACACGCCCTGATGCTTGCCGTCGGTAAAATGAGTCTCAAAATTTGCCTCTGCACTGGAACATTTAATCATTTTGATTATCCTTTAACCTCCCGTGGAGAAAAGCTTTTTCGGGTCCGAGGCGGCAGGCTGACCTGGTTGGGACCAGCCGGCCCGTCGGCCCAGTTCCCGGTAATGTTGGGCTTCGCCGGGTTTTTCCCGCTTCTCGCAGCCCTGGGCGTAGATGGCGCATTTCCGGGCCAACACCCGGCGGGCCGCCCCGGCCTCGGGGGCCGGCAGCCCGGGATCGTTTAGGAGCTTCATTAGCGCCCGGATGCGGTAGCGGTCCAGCCCCCACTGGCCGGAAAGCTGGTCGGCCCGGCCGCCGCGCTTGATGATCAGGGGCTCCGGCAGCAGGCCCACCTCGTAGCGCCAACTGAGGCGCAGCCAGAGGTCGTAGTCCTCGGCCGCGGGCAGGTCCTCGTCGAAGCCGCCGTGCTCCTCCAAGAGGCGCCGGTGCAGGATCACCGCCGAGGGGCTCACCAGGCAGCGTTCCAGGGAGACAAAGAAGATCCGGCCGCCGACCTTCCGGTGGGTCAGCGGCGGGTTTACCCGCAGCCCCCGGCGAACCCAGGTCTCTTCGGTCTGGCAGAGCTTAAGCTCCGGATGCTGGGCTAGATAGGCTAGTGTTTTGTTTCTTAATTAACTTTACAAAGTAGTGCGTTTATGGTAGGCTTCTACAAGCGAAAGGAGAAGCCATGCCACTCGGTCGACCGATTCCACCAGTGACGATAGACACACGGATGCGAGAGGAATTGCAAA
>JAPLJC010000139.1 GCA_026388765.1 Deltaproteobacteria bacterium | reverse complement strand
TCGCTGCAGGTCAGGGTCTCCCGGGTCCAGAGGCGGTGCATGGTGTGCTCAGCCTGGCGCTCGTCACAGGGCTCATGGCCGCAGATGGGGCACTCCGGGTCCGTACAGGGGTCGGCGTGGATGAGGATGTCCGCCTCACCTTCAAAGTGGTCACTCAGGATCTTCTCCAGTTTTTTGATCTCGTCGTGGCTGGCCTCCAGGCCGAGGTCCCGGGGCAAAATCAGATGGAAGTCCATGAAGACACGATGACCGGAGCGCCGGGCCCGAAGCTGGTGGACGTCGATCCACATCTCCCGGCGATTTTGGACGATGACCTCGCAGATCTCCTGCAATAACTCAGGGTCGGAGGTGTCCAGGAGGGCCGCGGAAGATTGATGGACCAGTCGGGCGCCGGTGAACAGGATGTTGAAACCCACCAGGTAGGCCACGGCGCCGTCCAACCAGTTCCAGCCGGTGAACATGACCCCGATGAGGCCCAGGACAACCCCGATGGTGGTGAAAACGTCGGTGAGGACGTGCTTGCCGTCGGCCACCAGGACAATGGAGCGGGTGCGTTTGCCCACCATCACCAGGGCCAGGCCCAAAATGAGATTGACTACCGCCGCGCCCAGCACCAGGAGGATACCGCTGGTCAGCCGGGGAATAGCCTGGGGATGGAATAACCGGGGCCAGGCCTCGTAGAAGATCCCCAGGGCCGCCAGGATGATAAGGGCCCCTTCGAAGCCGGCGGAAAAATATTCGATCTTACCGTGGCCGTAAGGGTGGGTCGGATCGGGGCTGCGGGCCGCGAAGATGATGCTCCCGAGGGCGAAGCCGGCGGCCACCACGTTGATGATGGACTCCAGGGCATCGGAGAGGATGGCGGCGGAGTCCGTCAGGTAAAAGGCGATGAATTTCACGGCCATCAACCCGGCCCCGACAGCCAGGGAGGTGATGATGGCAATGAGGCGTTGCTTGAGGTTGGTGGTTGCCGATGAGTTCATTCAAAAACTTTTCAAGCTAGCCGATTAGATCTGCTGATAAGTCAGCAAAGAATCGCACTAATGTTCATCAATGTATAAATATAATTTTCTTTCTTGGCTGTTTCAAGCTGAATATCCAAATTTGAGGGGGCAATTGACGCCGGTAGGCGATAGGGGCTTAGCTATCGACCCGCCCGTGTCATTCATACTGTTTCCGTAGATGAATAAAAAAGGTCTCCCGCAGGAACTTACTCATCAAGATCATCCCGCCATCGCCCTGGGACGCAAAGAGCTGCAAGTCAAACTCTTCATCCGGAAACCAATCGGTGGTGAAGACCAAGCCGGCATCGGTTAAGCGGATGGTGATCTGCGCGTCGTCCGCCACCTCCTGGGGCCAGGTCAGATAGGCGCTAAAGCTCAAGGACTCCGAACTGGAAACGATACTGATTTTCTTGGACTCCCAAATTTCGTATTTGGGCTCGGCAAAACCAGACATCCAGTAGAGGGTGATGTAGAGTAGGTCCTCAAACATAGTTACCCGGATATTTGTGAAAAATGGTGCAAGTCCAGGCTTAAAATTTATGGGAGCCCTAGAAATAAGTCAAGGAATTTTGGCACTAACGGGGTGGCGACAAGTGGGACGGATGGTCGGGGGAAAAAGGGGCGCCGGTGGAGGCCGGCGCCGTTAAGGGTTTATGGTACACTTGGAGGGTTTTTCGTTATGGGCGGCAACGCTTCAGGCGGCC
>JAPLJC010000188.1 GCA_026388765.1 Deltaproteobacteria bacterium | reverse complement strand
CTGAATGCCAAAGCCATGATAAAGTAGACTGGTGGACATGCCTGTGTTCTCCTTTGGATCGACTTTCGCAGGTCGTCTGTAGGAGACCGCATGTCCACTCTTTTGTCAAAAAGTACGCTTATTCCGGATGAACCATAATTTTATATAATTAGCCTCTGGCAAAACTGTTTTTTTCTGTCATCCTGAACGAAGTGAATGATCTCAACCGCCTGAAAATACGAGATTCTTCGCTTCGCTCAGAATGACAAAAAGGGGTCATTGGCGAGTTTTGCAAGAACCTCATAATATCAGTATAGAAATGACCGCGAGGCCTAAGCAATGTCCAAAGTTCTGATCCAGCCCGCCACCTATGAGAAGGTCCGGCAAGCCGTCGACCGGGCCTTTGAGCTCTTCCCCCTGGCATTGCAGGGGAAAAAAGTTTTGATTAAGCCCAACGTCCTGCGGGCGGCAGTGGCGGCGGAAGGCATCACCACTCATCCGGCGGTGTTGCGGGCCGTGGTGGACAAGGTGGAAACCATGGGGCCGGCCGCCATCGTAGTGGGCGACAATCCGGGCCTGTTCGACTATGGGGCCAACGAAGCCAGCTTCCAAAAAACCGGCCTGATGGAGGCCGCCAAGGGCTATTATCAGAACATCGGCAACGAGGCCCAGTCGGTGGCTTTCCATCCTGATTTCATGCCCGCCGTCAGCCTCTCACGCATTGTCCTGGAGGCCGATATCATCATCAGCCTGCCCAAATTCAAGACGCATGGCCTGACCGTCATCACCGGGGCCATTAAAAATAGTTACGGCTTTTTACCGGGCGCCCAGAAGGCCATACTGCACAAGGCGGCGGGCAGCCCGGAACGCTTCCATGAGTTGGTGGTCGAGGTGTTCCGGCTCCGGGTCCCCGATCTTTTCCTGGTGGACGCCATCGTCGGCATGGAAGGCAACGGCCCGGCTTCCCCCGACCTGAGAGACATCGGCCTGATCCTGGCCTCGGACAACGCCGTGGCCCTGGATGGCGTCATGGCGGTGATGATGGGGTGCGAGCCGGGGCGGCTGCGTTTCCTGCAGAAGGCCAAAGAACTGGGCCTGGGGGACTACGACTTAAATTCGATTGAGGTTTTGGGGGACTTGCCGCACCTGGCCAATTTCAAGCTGCCGCCGTTGGGCGGGGAAGCCATTATGCAGAACGAGACCATCCAGGGGCTGATTCACGGGCGGACGGTGCTACGGCCCCAGGCCGACCCGGACCTCTGCACCGCTTGCGGCAACTGTGTCGAGCACTGCCCGGTAGCGGCCCTGTCCCTGGACGGCTCCCTCCCGCAGGTGGACGCCGACACCTGTATCACCTGCTTTTGCTGCCAGGAAATCTGTACTGAGAAGGCGATTACCCTGAGATAGCGGCCCGTTGGACGCCATCACTCTCTACTCGTTCCCAAATAAAAATGTCGGACAGGCCCCGTGCCTGTCCTTTTTTGTACAAAAAAAGTCGAAAAAAATAGTTAACCAGATTGGGGCGAACCCTTGTATAATGCAGCCGAATCAGCCATCTTTGATGATCGGGAACTCTTGCTTGGGTGAGAGCTGCACATTGCTTCTTGCCCGGGGCAGCCTAAACGTGGTCAAACCTATCGATGTCAAGAGGATGACGAGATGAAAAAGTTAATGTGGGTCCTGGTCTTATTCTGCCTCAGTCTTGTCTGGTTGAGCCCGGCTCTGGCGGGGCGCACGGACCGGATGTGTTATGACTTCGATGCCCGGGTGAGCCGGGTGAAGGACCGGATCGCCTGGTACGAAAAGACGCTTCATGATGATCTGATGGGACTCCAGCAAGACAGGGCCGGAACCCGGGGAAACCCGAGACTGGCCTTGGCGGACGAGAAATTAAGCATCGCCATCCGGTTATGTAACGACGCCCTCGGACAGGTGCAAACCCTGAGAGACAGGGTGCCCCGAGAGATCGAATGCGGCGACCGGCATCGCGAGGTACGCCACCAAGTCGACGCCGAGGTCGCGGCGCTCAATGATGTGGAAGGCAGGATCGGCAATCTCAACGTTATTACCGATCAGTACCGTTCTCTGAGGTCGGAGGCTTACGCCATCATGCAAAACATGGGAGGCCCCCGCTATTAGCGGCGGCGGTCGGAAGCGCTTGGACCGGGGGGCCGAGCCGGTGTCCCGGTCCAGGCAGCGAATCGGCCGTTATCTCTGTAAAACTACCCGTCTATTTTTCCACTTTATCTATTTCCTGCTGCTTATCACCGCTCAGGTCGGTCTGGTAAAACGCGGCAGTGCCTGGTAACCTCAGGTGAACGTCAGCCAGTCGGCCCAGTTCCAATTTGGCCCGTTTGAGGCGGCAGTCCAGCAGGTGCCCGCCGGCCTGGCGGTCCCCGGTGAGGAAGTGGCAGTGAAAACCGGCGACATTGACCCCGGCCAGGTACTTGGGGTGGTAGAAGCCGACGATGACCCCGTCCACCTCCCGGAATTCAAAGACCGTCTGGTGCTTCGCCGCCTCCATTAGCGGCGGATAGGGCTTCGTCTGCCGGGGCACGCTCCTGGTCTTGATAGAGGCGAAGGCGCCGGTAATCTTGATGGCATAGGGCAGGTTTTGGGTAGGTAGCTGCTTGAGGATGAACTTCTCCAATTGCTGATAGTCCAGGGAGTCGCTTAAGGCCAGGGTCTGATCGGCCTGAAAGAAAGTGACTTCCCCAAAGGGCGTATTCTGGGCCGGGTTCACGGGATAGACCTTGCCGTCCGTCTTGACCTGGTAGAACTTGCCGTCCACCGCCACCATCTCGCCGTCCAGGGCGTCGAAGGTCCCCAGGCCGAAGTCGCCGTGCCGCTGCAACTCCCCGAAGCTGCAATCGCCGTCGTAAACCCCGTTCATCAAGGCCTGGAGGGTGGAGGTCTGGAACAGGACCTTCTGCTCTGCCGCCAGGCCGGCGGCGCCGGTCAACCATAGACCAAAAAGAATGGCAAGCAACAGCGAGCGGCGCATCTTCATCATGCCAATTCCCTTTTCCCATAGGGGTGAACCTTGGGTTCGCCCTAGCTGTCCCTAAACTAACTTTTCAAGCCCAGGTCAGCCTGAGCGAAGCGAAGGATCTCGTAATTCTAAGATTCTTCGGTCGCTTTGCTCCCTCAGAATGACCTGTGGGGGACCCCTTTAGGGCGACAGTCAGGTTTTCCCCGGCCCCTGATCCCTAACCCCTAAACCTCCCCCATTTCCCGTTCCCAGTATTCTTTGCTTAATTGCATGATCAGTTCCGGGGGGGCCAGGTCCTGGGTGGCGGCCGCCATGGTTTCCGGCTGCACTTGCCCCTGCCGCACCAACTCTGCGCCGGCCCGGGACACCGCGGCCAGCACCTCCTGGACCTTGGCCGCCAGGGGCGGCGCGATCATCGCCTCCGAGGTGTGGCGGTAAATCTCGGCCACCAGCAAGTCGCCCAGGATCATCTGCATATTGAGGGACAGGCACCGGAAGGTGTCCATGGCCGGATTGGCGCAGACGCTGATGACCGCCACCTTGGGGACCCGCTCGAACCGGTAGCTGACGCCGCCCTGATCCGCAGAGGCCCCCGGCGCAACCATGGGCAAGGTTCGCTCGATGAACATCTTCATCCGGGCGTTCATATTGTAGTAGTACAGGGGGGTGGCCAGGACCGCCAGGTCGGCCTGGAGGTAGCGGGCAAACAGCTCCTCCGCCATGTCGTCCTTTTGCACGCAGCGTCCCGGGGTCTTGGCCCAGCAGGAAAAGCACCCGAGGCAATGTTTGATTTTGTAGTCCCGGAGGTAGAGGGTTTCGGTCTCGGCCCCGGCCCGGCGGGCTCCTTCCAAAAATTTTTGCAGGACGAGTTCGGTCTTGCTGGTCTGGTTGTCCCGCGGACTGCTGTTAAAGGCGAGGATGCGCATCGAAGTTCTCCTTAACTTCAATCTTTCCGGTTGATCAACGCCGCCAGGAAGCCGGCGCCGAAGCCGTTGTCGATGTTGACCACCGCGATCCCGGTGGCGCAGGAATTGAGCATGGCCAGCAGGGCTGCCAGGCCGCCGAAGGAGGCGCCGTAGCCTATGGAAGTGGGCACGGCGATCACCGGCCGGTCCACCAGGCCGCCCACCACGCTGGGCAGGGCCCCCTCCATGCCCGCCACCACTACAAAGACGGTGGCCTGGTTCAGCAATTCCTGGTGGGCCAGCAACCGGTGCAACCCGGCCACCCCCACGTCGTACACGGGCTCGGCCCGGTGGCCCATGATGCGGGCGGTAAGTAGCGCCTCTTCGGCCACCGGGATGTCGGAGGTGCCGGCGGAGAGCACCAGAATCACCCCGCGGCCCCGGTCCGGAATCTCCCCCCGGCTGAGGGTCAGCACCCGGGAATCTGGGTGATACTGGGCCTGGTCGAACTCCGGCAGCAGGGCCGCGGCCTTGTCGCCATCCAGACGAGTCACCAGGATGTGGTCGGCCCGGGACGTGAGGGCTTGCAAAATGCCCCGGATTTGCGCCAGAGACTTGCCTTCCGCAAAGACCACCTCCGGGAATCCCTGGCGTAACTGGCGGTGGTGGTCCACCCGGGCGAATCCCAGGTCCTCGAAGGGCAAGGTCCGGAGACGGTCCACGGCCTGGGCCACGGATAGGTGCCCGTCCTTAACTTCGGCCAGTAATTGTTCCAATACCTTGATATCCATAGTAATCCTTTGTGATTAAAAGGGTTAAAAGGGGAAAGGGGGAAAAGGTTAAGAAAACGAAAACCATGATTTTCTTTTTACCCTTTTACCCTTTTAACCTTTTCCCCCATCCCCGATATTCTCCCCATTCACTTTGTCCGCCGCCAACAACTTCCCTTCCGGGGTCACCTGATAGGTCTTATCGCCCCAGGTGACCCGGTCGCCCAGGAAGCTCAGGGCCCACAGCATGAAGGACAGCAGGTCCTTCAGGGGCAACAGGAGGAAGTTGCCTCCGGTGGGTTCGGACCCCAAGAAATACCTGGCCAGGCTGGCCACGATTTCCCGCAGCGCCAGGGTGGCCGCGATCAGCCCGAGGGCCCAGGGGGCCGCGTTGGCGCCCCAGCCGAGGGCCAGGCTGTAAACCAAAGCGTGGGTGATGCCGTAGGCCAGGTAGCCTTTGGGGCGGCAGACCCGATAGGTCCGGGCCCAGCGCAGCTGGTGCAGCAGGTAATCCTTGAGGCTCAGGTCAGGGTTCAGGGTCTCCACCACAAAAGGGAGAATCTTAACCTGCAACCCGGCCGCGGCCACCCGCCAGCCCAACTGGTAGTCATCCGCCAGAAAGTCGGCCAGGGGTGCAAAGCCGCCGCTGGCCTGCAAGGCCCGGCGGCTCAGGGCCATAGCGGCTCCCAGGGCGAAGCGGATGCCTTCCACATAATGGGCCGTGGCCACTGAAGGGATGAAATCCGCGGCAATGGTCAGGGCCTCCAGCCGCGCCCCCAGGGTTTGGGCCGCGCCGGACCGGTAGGGGCAGCTCACCAGGCCCACCTGCGGTTCCCGCAAGGCCGCCGCCACCCGGGAGAGAAAGTCCGGGGTCACCTTGACGTCGGCGTCGGCAATGACCAGCAGGTCGTAGCGGGCCCGGGCCTCCATTTGGCGCAGGCTGCTGATCTTGGGGTTCAGCCCCAGGGCCTCGGGGCACAAGACGATGTCGATTTCCGGTCCCGCGGCCTGGGCCTGCTGTAGCTCCCGGAGGAGAGGCAGCACCGGGTCCGCCGGGTCCTGCACCCCGAAGAGCACCTGATAAGGCCGGTACCTCTGGGTCAAGAAGCTGGTCAGGCATTCTCGGGTGTCGGCCGCCAGCCCCTTTAAGGGCTTGAAAACGGTGACCCCCGGTCCTTCAGTGCCCGGCGGCGGCGCGGCGGCCAGCCCGAAGAAGCGCCACAGCGACACCAGGGCCAGGAGCTGGTAGCCCCAGGCCCCGATCAGGAGCAGTAGAAACAGGAAAGCCGATAATCCCATGGCAGCTAAAGGTGGGGCGGCGGTGATCGAACTCCTTTAAATTCTTGGCGAAGATAAGATTGATTAATATTTGCATCATATCATGTCGGGGCAAAAAGGACAGGGATTAGCGGGAAAAACGGCGCCCCGTCGGCCGCCTGCCTTGCCTCCGGCCTGATGCATCTTATCTTTTAAAGGACTGGAACGGCTGGGGATAAGTTGGTTCCCGGATAGTGATGCTGTGTCGCAGATATATGGTTCAATATCTTGGTAGCGGCGCACTTGCATGGGCGCCCTAATACAGGGCGGACACGCAGGTCCGCCCCTACGGGGTGACGGAGACCATTCGATTAAAGGAGAAGATCATGACGGCAGCGGTATATTGGCGTGACAGTTGGGATGCGGCCCTGGCGGAGGCCAAGAAGGAGAATCGCCCCCTGTTGTTGGAAATGTATCTGGAAGGCTGCCCCCACTGCCAGCGCCTGGACCGGGAGACCCACGCCGACCAGGCCGTGGCCGCGGCGCTGAATACCCGGTTCATTCCCGTGCGTCTGGAAGGGCGCGGCCACATGGATCTAGTTAAGCAATTCAACGTCACCGGGGCGCCCACCACCCTGATCTTTTCCCCCGAGGGCCGGGAACTGCACCGCTTTGCCGGTTTTTATCCGCCTCCGGAGTACCTCAAGGAGCTGGAAAAATACGGCTGAGGCGGCTGGCTTCGGTGGTACCAAGTTAAACTCGCCCCAGCCGTCTGGCGTTCTCGCAGGGCCCCTTAAGATAGCAGAGGGCGGCTCAACTCCGTCCTTTTTTTTAAAAAAGTCGCGGAGAAAGTGACGACGGTATCCCCTTCTCATTTGCCAAGCGGCGAAAATTTTCATATTATTATGCAGCCAAAGGACGCAGGGGTCCCTGTTCCCCCGGGCAATAAAGGCAAGGCAAGAGGGTTCATGAGACAAAGCATTAAAATGGGCATGGTGTTTTTCGGGTTGTTGGCCGGCTTGTGGCTGGCGCTGGGCCCGGTGTTGGCCGAGGAAGAAGAAGGCTTTCAGGTCTCGGCCAAGTCCTTCGTCCTCATGGACGCCAAGACCGGCCAGATTTTACTCTCCCTTAACCCCCAGCTTTTTATCCCCCCCGCCAGTACCCTCAAGGTTATGACCGCCCTGTCGGTGGTGGAGCACCTGAAGATGGACGATAAGGTGCCGGTGAGCGCCTACGCCGCCGCCGCCCCGGCCTCCAAGATCGGCATCAAGGCCGGGGAGACCTACACGGTGCGGGAGCTGCTCTATGCCCTGCTGCTGTCCTCCGCCAATGACGCGGCCCGGGCCCTGGCCGAAAAGGTGAGCGGCAGCGAAGAAGCATTTTGCCTGCAGACCACCCGGGAGGTCCGCCAGTGGGGCGCCTATCGCACTACCCTTTGCACTGCCAACGGTTTGCCGTCCGACAACCAGTTTTCCACCGCGGAGGATCTGGCCAAGATGTTCAAGCGGGCCATGGACAACCCGGAACTGGCCAAGATTATGGCCACCAAGTATTACACCATCAAGGGGGACAAGGAACTGCGCAATCATAACCGCTTCCTGTTCACTACCCCCCTGGCGGTGGCGGGCAAGACCGGCTATACCCGGGCCTCCAAAACCACCTACGTCGGCATGTTTCAAAAAGACGACAAGGCCGTCATCGTCGCCATGATGGGCAGCACGAAGAAATGGGCCGACTTGCGGCCCCTCATCGAGAAGGGCTTTGAATTGGAAGGCGCCCCCATCGCCAAGTTACCGCCGGATGAAGAGAAACTTCACTTCGGCAAGGGCCGCGTGGCCACGGTCGTGGCACGGAAGTATCGACGGGGCAAGGCGATAGGCTCCGCCGGCTGCCCTCCCAAGAAAAAGACTTTGAGCAAGAGAAAGTCCAGGCAGAAGGAAGAAGAATCTTGAGGCGAGAGTTATGAGGGCCGCTAAGGGTTTGTTCAATAAAGTCAAGAACCTGCCCACCCGCCGGCGGTTTGTGGTCTCCACCATCAAGAAGGGAGAGGACCACTTCGAAACCGCGGTGTTTGAGGCCACCTTCTTTTACACGCCCCGGCACTTGTCCAAGCCCGATCTGACGGTGGAGAACCACTCTCAAGACGAGGCCTGGGACCTGCATTACCGCTTGGCCGTCCGCCTGGCCAAGGAATACCCAACCAGACTCTTCGAGGAATACCGTAGTTAGACCAGCCCCCTACTTAAATGCTTGGCCATTTTTTCTGTTTTGATTGATAGCTGAAAGCTGAAAGCTATCTCAAAAATCCAGATCCACGCTCTTGACCCCATCGATGGCAAAGACCTCCTGCAAGACCTCCCGGCTGGGGCGGACGGCGCGCACCCGCATGAGAAAGCTGGCCCGCACCTCTTTTCTTTCCAGGTCTTTTTTCAGGCTGAAGTTGACGATTTCGATTTTATTCCGGGTGATGACCTCCTGGATACGGTTGAGCTGTCCGGCCTCATCTTTGGAAACGACGGTCATCTCTTTATACCAGTCCTTTTTCAGCCTTCTTTCAAAGGTCTTGAGTCCCACCAGGGAAGCCAGGGTGAGAACGGTTACTGCCGCGCCGAAGAGGTAGAAGCCCGCGCCAATGGCAAGGCCGATGGCGCAGGCCACCCAGACGCAGGCCGCGGTGGTCAGGCCCCGGATGGTATCTTTATAGCGCAGGATGACCCCGGCCCCCAGGAAGCCGATGCCGGTGATGGCCTGGGCGGCGATGCGCCCCGGGTCGGCCCGCAGGATATCCCCCAATCCCCTGGCTTCATATTTGAAAAAGAGGAATTCGGAGACCACCATGATCAAGGCCGAGCCCATACAGAGGAGGAGATAGGTCCTGATCCCGGCCGGCCGGCCGTGCATCTCCCGTTCGAGACCCACCACCGCGCCCAGGACCGCGGCCAGGACCAACCTGAAGAGAATCTCATAATCGCTTGTCATGGTGCGCTCCTTTTTATGGCACAGAGGTTGGTTGGCGGTGCCATATAATACCGTAATTTCTGGGAATTGGGGAGAGGATTTTAAGACGGGAGACGGAAGACGGGGGACGGGAAACAGCATCATTTAAGGGCAAGCGGCCCTTCCATACTCCAGGGCTGAGGCTCGGGTCAATCATTTTTTGGGCCTCATTTTTTTTGCTGTCCAAAGTTGCGATGGGGAACGGAAATGGGGGCCAGGCTGGGCTTGGCGGCGAAAAAGGCAATGCCAGGTTGAACTTAGGGAATGAAAAATTGGGCATCATCCAAATAGCTAATATTCCTAAGTTTTCTGGTAAGTCGCCCAGGTTTGCGGGGACTTGATGTCGAAAAAAGAGGGCCGGCGGGGCCATTCTGTGCCGGCATCTGAAAAAATGCCGCAGTTTGGTCCGCATAAGTATCTTGTATTGCTCACTTTAGCTCGCTGGGGTAACGCTGACTTACCGGTTCGGCACCGCCGCAGCGCCGCGGCGGTACCGCATTGGTGCCGCTTGGCGGCCGGGCGGTCCGGGGGTAGAGCGGTTAGGTTACACATGAAGATAAGATAAGGCTAGGGGAGAGAAATTGCCAGAACGGCAGAGACGGTTGACCCGGTTGAAAAGATTGTTCAAAGTTCAAGGTTCAAGGTTCAAGGTTAGGGGGTGCGTCCAGCAGGAAATTGGCAGGATTTATGGGCGGGCCAAAGGCCAGGAGCAAGTGCTGAAAATATAATGCTAAAGGCGGGATGCGCTTCGCTTTCCCGGCCTACGGGCTTCCATAGATCAGGGCTGAGGTTCGGCCTGCGGCGGAGTAGGGGCCTGACTCGCGTCCTGCCACTTTTTCAGAACCGCTAGGGCATCGGGGTCATGCTCGAGGAGAACCAAGGCGCTGCTGATCGCCCGGCTCGGCAGCAGGTCGCCGCTTTCGTATTTCTGAAACGCCCGCGGTCCGCCGCCGATCAACAGCCCGGCGGCCTCCTGAGAAAGGCGCAGTTTCTGGCGGATGCGCCGAATATTCTCCGGCGCCAGCAACCCTTCGCTGCGGGCCTTAAGTAGATTCAACCTCCGGTCCGATACCTTCATATCCTTGCCGGTGTGAATGCTCTCACCGCACTCGTTGCAATACCAGCCGGGCAGGTCAAAGGTGATCGACTCACCCTTATAGGTCAACGTCATGGGGCGTACGCCGCGGTGCAGCGGCGCCCCCGTTTTCGGACATACGGGGTTAGCGTTCATGGTCTTTCTCCTTGAACGAGAGCAATAAAAACTCGGTGACCACGTCAGCGGTAAACTTGATATACAGCAACCCAACCGCCGAGGGGACGTGATAGACGTCTTGCCAGAGCCGGTGATCGGCATAGGACGTCACGGACTTGTAAAAATGCTCCCGTTGCATGGTCTGGATGGTGGCCACGATCTCAGCGCGGCCAAATCCCAAGGCCGCGGCGCTTGTTAGCGCCGTGCCGGTAACGGCCAGCCTATCCACGCGGCTAAAGGCCGCCTTGAAGGCTGCCAGGTCGTAGGTGGGTTGGCGCTTCTCGGTCATCATTCACACCATAAAGGTGTAAAGCAATATTACACCTTTATGGTGTATTGTCAAGTGGATTTTTTGGGGGGCGGAACAATGAGTGGCCCTGATTATTTTGTCCAAAGATGGGGCTATAAATGGTCTTGACAATTGTACTATAGACGTATAATGTATAATCTGGTAAGGTGATGAATGATTATCAGTTTCCGCGACAAGCGGACCCGTGCCTTTTTCGAAGGCGAACGGGTCAAGGCGTTCCAGGGGTTCGAGCGACAAGCCATGTTGCGGCTCGACCGTCTGCATGCGGCTGACCGCCTGCTGGCGTTGAACACGCCCGGCAATCGGCTGGAGGGATTAAAAGGGGATCGCCAAGGCCAGTATAGCATCCGTATCAATGAACAATGGCGGCTTTGTTTTGAGTGGCCGGAAGGCTCCCCTGGGCCGCTTGACGTGGAAATCGTGGACTACCATTAGGAGGTGATGACGATGGCACGACTTCTCATCCATCCAGGCGAACACCTGGACGACGAACTGAAGGCACTCGGCCTGAGTGCTAACCAGCTGGCCAAAGAATTGGGGGTGCCGACGAACCGGATCACCCAGATCATCCGGGGCCAGCGCGGTATCTCGGGGGATACGGCCTTGCGCCTGGGCCGCTGGTTCGGCACCGGGCCGGAGATCTGGATGAACCTGCAAAAAAACTACTAACTGCGGTTAGCGGAGCAGGAAATCGGCGAGGCCCTGCAAAAAATCCCACAACATCACGGCGGCGGCAAAACGAGTGACGACCTGCATCCGTAGATAGAGATAATGAGGGGAAGGCTACGGGCGCCTTCTTGTCAAATTTTTGGCCAGCTGCCAGCCCGCAACCCCGCGCCGCGCCGACGCGGTGGTTTTTGTCATTGGACAAAATGCCTGATTTGTCCAGTTATTAGTTCAAATATCACCGATGGCATCGTATTCTTTGGCGACATAATCGCGGAGGTGCTGCTCCGTGTAAATGACCCAAGGAATGGCAACAAGGTTGCCGGTTAGCTCCTTGACCTTTGCTTCCACCTTCGACTTGTCGATAACCGGAGATATAAGAATCTCGGCTTTGGTTATGGACTTGAGGTGTCGCCACTTTTCTACGTCGGCTGGCGGTATTTTTTTGCTGGTGACGCTCTCAAAGTGGGTCCAGACTCTATCAATGCTTTTTAGTAACTGCACAATTCTAAAGACGACTTCTTTTCCATTCTCGTGTTGGAACATCCCAAAATATAAAATTTCATCATTCCCGTCGAACAAATTGAAATTAAGTGGGCTGCCAATCGCAAATATGGATTGTCCCTCTGGAGTATTAACGTTGCTCCATCGAAGACTCCGGATTGCCAAATAGCGTGGGATCAGACCAAGGATAGCAATTGAGCTTAGGCCAAGTGTTGCAGCTTTATCGTTGATCCATTTATCAAGCTTCGGTTTGATCGAATTTGGTCTCTGAACATTGAAACTTTCATAGAGTCGGCCAATCAGGTCTGATGGCAAAGTCGTAAGCGTAGAATCTTTTAGGAGACACACCGGCTTGCCACGCGCGAGCATATACCCTACTTCAAGCGACACATTAGGATTAAATTCATTCGTGGTAAGTCTCTCGAAAACCGCAATCCCAAAACCACAGCCATGCATGTATGTTCTGACGTTAGGCCACAAATCATCCGCATAACGCTTGTCGTCGGCGCGCAGTCCGATGATTCCTTGTTGTTCGCACCAGCTACGGACAGCTTGTAGAATTTTCTTATGAAGGTCCGTATCGTCAAACCGCATCATCACAAACGCGCACTTCCCCGGTTCACGATGATCTGTCCGAAAATTCTGCAAGCATGAAACGATGTCAGGTGGATCAATATTTGCCATTGAATTCCTAACTCTCCACGTTTTTCATGGTTCTCTGTTTTTTATATATGGACAAATAACACGAATTGTCCAGTTAAGAAATGCAATATTAGCTTTGATGCAGAAATTTGGTGGCCATGGCCCGCCTATGGAGACTAATGGCGGGAGGCACTGTGCTTTCCCGCCCTATAGGCTGCGGGCTAGAGGGCACGACGGGCTGGGTCCAGGCGCAGGCTGAAGCCTGCGGCGACAATTAGCTTCTCGTTCCCAAACTGACTTGGGAACGCCCCTTGACCCGGCAAGCTAAGCTTGGCAACCATTTTCGTTCCCAAGTGCAACTTGGGAACGAGTTATAATCATAATCTTTCATAGATGCAACCGGGCAGCCACTTTAATGCCCATGCCACCAGTCTCCAGCGCCGTGTGATATAGGCGGTGGACTTTCTTCGTTTGATGGCGTCGTATATCTGCATTGCAGCTTTGTCCGCGTCAGCGGCCCAGAAGATGCCATCTCCTTTGGCCATTGCAGTCTTGACAAATCCTGGTTTTATGTCAGTTATTGCGATCGGTAGCCCCAATTTTCTAACCTTCTGTCTAAGCCCTTCTAGTGTTTTGTTTCTTAATTAACTTTACAAAGTAGTGCGTTTATGGTAGGCTTCTACAAGCGAAAGGAGAAGCCATGCCACTCGGTCGACCGATTCCACCAGTGACGATAGACACACGGATGCGAGAGGAATTGCAAAC
>JAPLJC010000138.1 GCA_026388765.1 Deltaproteobacteria bacterium | reverse complement strand
ACCTCCTGGCCCCTCCTTTACTTAACATCAAACTGACCAATACCTATGATCTGCTATGATTTGAGACTTATCGCACCGCCCAAAATTCTCGCTACCCATACCATATCAATACAGTGAGCCCATTATAGAAGGCTTTTAAAGGTCGCGCCTCTCTCCTCAAGTCAGCCTCACCGGGATCTGATTTATTTTGCCCGCAGCGCAGTTATCGCAACAGAGCCAAGGCCAATTAACCAGGCGAACCCGAGCCAAAAGAGGTATGCGACCCAATCACTCGATGAAGTGAATCTTCTTGTCATCGTTCTTAACGATCTCCCGAATTTTTAATGATACTATATACTTTTTGGTGGATATTTTATAGCTGGAATTCCAAAAAAGAAGTTTTAAGAGAGCCTAATTTATCCCTAAAAATTTGACCATTCCGACATGAGGATCATATCAGCAATTGTTCAAGGTTTGGGTATAGGTGTCGCTTCTGGCAAGCTATCAGTCCCTCGCATGTCATCCTTTCGGTTTTTCCATCACAATAGGCAACCGTCAAAAATAGGTATGTTTGCCTATTGTTATCTTGCCAATAAGTCCTACTTTAAACAAATAAGGCTTTAGAATATAAGGAGGAACAGGCAACGAAGCTTATCAAAGGTCGTACGATGGTGGGAATTTGGGTAATTTTGGTGAGAAGAGGATAATCTATTGAATTCAAAGAGATTTATCAGCGTGCTATTCTTTGGCCTGGTATTTTTCATGAGCGTGTCTGCCCAGGCAGTCCCGGTAACCGGTACCTTAAACCTCACCGGAGATGTGCAAATAGACGCCACGCATTTTAACTGGTTCCCTGTGGCTGTGGGAACCGGTACTTTTACTGTTGGCTCTACTTCAACCGGTAATTTTATCGCGTTGAGAGGATCTTCAGGTGTAGTCCTGGATCTTAATCTGGGTGTGCCCATCCCCCCGACACTGAATAATTATCTGGTTTTCAGCGCAAATCCCGATTTGCGCTTTGATCTGAACTTGATCTTCCCAGGGGCCACCTTCGGCCCGTTAACTCTGACCGACACCGCCACCGGCGTCAACCTGGCCTGGCAAGTGCGGACCACAGCTGTGCGAATTTCCACTGGGGAGAGGACCCGTTACACCGGGACCTACTCCAGCCAGTTCATCGGCATATCCTCGGCTCAACTGCTAGCCGTGCTGAGGAGCGGCGGGTCCATATCCTTAACGTATTCAGCCAGATTTTCTCCCTGCCCGGCCATCGCGCCCCTGCTGCTTCTCTTGCTGAATTAAAACAACTTTCTAATAGTCAAGCCCATAGCCTCGACTAAATCCTGCTCAGACCGCACCCCAGCCCAGACGTTGCCCGCAGCCTCGATGTTGGGTTTTATTTCCTCGTGTGCCGGGCTCAGTTTGTTTCTACCCGCCTTGAATTCAATGCAGACAGCCCGGCCTGCGCAGAAACATATCCTATCAGGGAAGGACCCGGTGAAAATATATTTCTTAAGATTTACCTTATTGGCATAATTAACTATTTTCGTACTTCAGGGTGACGAGCTAATTCTTGAGGAGGCAGGACCATGAAAATCCTCGGCCTGGGACTGGCTAGCTGGATTTTTCTCTCGGGCTTGTCAGTGGCAGCCCCCGGCCAGATACAGATCATCACCTTCGACCCAAACGCCTTGCCCAAAGAGATACGCTTTAAAGGGGCAGTGGTGGCCGGGGCCCGGTGGTTGGACAAAAACGGTGAGAACCTGCTGCTGCTCTGCGAAACCGGTTCTTTTAAGAGCCCGGTTCCCCCCAACTCAAAAGAAAACCCCTACCAAGAAGGGGGCCGGGCCGCCGAACTCCATAGCTATCATTACGTCAAGGACAAGGAAAAGTATAAGTTGCTTTGGAACCTGGCTGATTCTGTCAAGATTTGCGCCTTGGACCTCGAGGCGGCTTTTTTGCCCAACTCCCTTACCATCACCGACCTGGACGGCAACGGCATCGCCGAGAGCACCTTTTTATACAAACTGGGGTGCCGCAGCGATGTCAGCCCGGTGCAACTCAAGTTAATCATGCACGAAGGCAAGGTGAAGTATGCCATCCGGGGGAAGACCATGGTGCCGACAACGGCTCCCGAAAAAAAGATTGGTGGGCAGAAAACCATCGATCCTGCCTTCCACCGCGCCCCCAAAGCCTTTCTGGACTACGCCTTGCAGCAATGGAATAGCTTCGTGGAAGAGAAGTTTGGGGAGTAAAGCAACATCACTGCGGTAAACTGGCCAGTGCTGGTGCTCCGGCCCTGGCCCGCCGGAATGGACCTGGGCTGGAGAAAATTGGCGAGGGGCCGGACCAGGCTCAGCTTAGGGGTTGGGGTTCACCGATATTGCCGATCGTGTCGTAGTCGGTGATGTCCGCCTGCTTGATAAAATAGGTCTGGCAGACGTTCTCCAGATCATCGGCAGTGAGCTGCGGTTGCTGCCCCAGGAAGGCGGCCCGGTCCACCAGGTTTTGCACCAGGTCCCGGGGGTGGCAGGCCGACAGAGGGCGGGCGGTGACGACGTAGTGGCGGTACATCATCTCCCGGACGATTGCCTCGTCAAAGACCATATCGTATTCCCGGCAAACCTTGTGGAAGATGGTCAGATATTGACTCGGGGTGACGTAGCCGATGAAGATCTTATGGCGGATGCGTCGCAAAAAGGCTTCGTCCGCCAGGCTGTGGGGGTTCAGATTGGTGGAAAAGATAATGAGCTGATCGAAGGGCACCCCGAATTGCTGTCCGGTATGGAGGCAGCAGAAGTCCTGGCGGGTTTCCAGGGGATACATCCAGCGGTTCAGCAACTGTCGGGGAGACATCTTCTGGCGGCCGAAATCGTCGATGATGAAGACGCCATTATTGGCTCGCAACTGATGGGGGGCCTCATAGAATTTCAAAATCGGGTTGAACCTGAGTTCCAGGGAGTCTTCGGTCAGCTCGCCGCCGACGATGACCACCGGGCGCCGGCACAGTACCCAACGGGGGTCGTGCCTGGGCGCCTCGCCGTTGGTGGCCAGCGGCTGATGATTGACTTCATCGAACACGCGGATGATCTGGCCGTAAACATATAGGGCGGCAGGGATATAAACCGGGTCCTCGAAGGACTGGCCAATGGCGTTGGACATGACCGTCTTGCCGTTTCCCGAAGGCCCGAACAGGAAGATGGAGCGGCCGCTGTTCACGGCCGGGCCAATCTTGTCCAGAAGGGTGGGGCTCACCTCGAAATCGGCAAATACTTCCCGAAGACGCGCCATCTCGACCCTCACCTGGTGGATGGTTTGAGCCTCCACCCAATCCCAGTAATCTTCCAAGGGAACCGGGGCCGGGCCTATATACCGGTTGGCTTCCAGAGCTTGCTCGGCGAGGCCCTTGCCCTGATCCGTCAAGGCGTAATACAATTCCATGGAAAGCCGGGTTTTGGTGGTAAGCACGTCCCGAGGTCTGACAAACAGGAGGTTCTGCGTCTTGAGGTAGGAAATGAGAGTCTCCACCAACTGGGCCCCGATCTTGAGATCTCGGACCATTTCCCGAACGGAGAAGGTGTCCCGGAAGTAGGCATGCTTGAGCAGGAGCTGGATCAGCAGGTTTTGGGTGAGGCCGGTCTCTTCCAAGGTCTTGGGAATGGGAGGGTAGGAATAGATGAAGCTATCCAGAACCTCCGGTTCCAATAGTTTCAGGTCCAGGAGATGTTTGGCCAGAAAGCCCCGGTTTTTCTTTTGCCGATAGAGGGCTGGGGCTAACTGTTCCGGGGTGAGTATCTCGGCCTTGAGGAGGCGGTGGGCCAGATTCATGACAGCTCCAATCTCAGGCGCTTGATCAGATTCCTGGCGGTTAATTCAGCCAGTCCGGCAAAAATCCTCTTAATTTACACCGGCATAAGAAGGTTGAGTGATCAGTGACTCCACCTGCGGTTCCTCTTCCTCCGCTTCCGGTTGCGGCCGACGGGGGGCCCGGGGCAGCATGGATTCTTTGACGACCCTTAAGGCGATCTGGGCCAAATCGACGCCCGCCCTGCTCTTCTTGTGGTTCAAGGGAAACTGGGTCATATGGTTGACCGCGTTTTCGATGGCCGGGTCGAAGCCCACATGGCCCATGATTTCCGGTTGGAGATTCAGGAAATCGGTGCACACCGATTGAATGATCTCCGGTGATTTCAGGTCGGAATTGGACTTCACCATGTTGGCTACCAGGAAGATCTGATATTCCCGCAGCAAATTCTCGAGACGCTCATAATGCTGGGGGGCATTTTTCCTGAGATGGTTCAGGAGTTCGTTCACTGTGCCGACGCTATTGGGGGTGTCGTCCTCACCGCTTTGGTACAGCAGGTTCATCACTTCGTCGTCTTTGGCGAATTCTCGTGAGATCTTGCGGTAGAGGGCACTTTTGATAAAACCGTAGGCATTCTGGAGGGAAGTGGTCTGGGAGGTGAACAAGACAATCTTCCCAGGAGAATAATTGAAGAAATCCAGTAGGTTGAAGGCAGTGCCGGCACCCAGGTCCAGCAGGACGTACTGGGCCGGCAGGGCCTCAATCTGGTTCAGCAGCCTGATTTTTTGAGAATAGGTGGGATTGGCAGCCCCGAGGATATCGTCGGCACCACAAATCAGCCCGATGCCCTCCACCTGCGTTTGGATGATGGTGTCTTCGAGTCGGGCCACCTTCTTCAACAGGAAATGCTCCAGGGTGACGTGGGGATAACGTACTCCCATCAGGGTGTGCAGGTTGGCGCCCCCGAGGTCCCCGTCGATCAGAATCACCTTTTTTCCCAAGCGGGCCAGACTGATTCCCAAACCCAGGGAGAATACGCTTTTACCAATCCCCCCTTTACCGCCACCAATGCTCCAGAGCTTGATCCTAGTTAGATTTAGAGACACGGTTTCCTCCTCACTTGCAACAGTGGCTGCCCCTGGTTAAAGAGCCCCGGGCGATTCTTCCAGACGTGCAGGGCCTGGCTGACAACCACCAGAGTGCCGAAGAACCACAGCACCTAGCCAAATAGTTTGAACCCCTTGGGGCCGGCGAATTGCATGACCAGGGCCCCCAATAGCAAGACCGCCGCGACAAAGCCCATCTTGAGGGAAAGCGGCCTCGAATGCGACGGTTGCCGGGTCTGGTCCCATCGACTCCATAACCCCTTAATATCCTCGGAAGTATGGGTGATGTGTTCGAAGAGCAGCTTTTGAGCCACCTGGTCGGGGTCGGCCAGTTCCAGACCCAGGTTTAAATGGCCGTTTTCCTGATCCTGGACCGTATATCTGGCCCACCTCACGGTGCCCCGGATTTCAGTAGATTTCCCGGTTTCGGGGGATAGCAGGCGCAGACAGCCCTTCCGGCCTTTGAGGCTTTCCCAATTCATGATCATCCAGGGGTTGGTTACTTCCAGGGTGGCAAGGCTGGCCCCCAGATTCCGGATCATGGCCGAAAACTGCAACGACTGCTCATGGGCCCGGCCGTCGATCTGCAGTAGCATAACCGCGGACTCAGGGGTTCTGCTCCAGTTTTTCGGTAGTTCACCAGTGGGCATAGGTTTACTCCTTCATCTTGGGGCCGGCTCACCAGCGCGGCGGCGCCTGCCCTTGGCCGACGGTTTACTAAGCCTCCGCCGGTTGCTTCAAAAAACTCCTGGCCATCTGTCCGGCTTTTTCCAGCTTGTCGCGAAACGACAAGCCGGCATATTCGGGGTTAATGCTAACGTAATTCTTGAGACTGAAGAGCACCATCTGGACCTTATCACGGTCCTCGGCCAGGTCAGTATTTTTGCTCAAGAAGTCCTGCACCATTGCCTTAACCTCTTGGAATTTCCGATTTTTCTGGCGTTGTGGGGCAATTGCCCCAGACCAGGGGCATTCCATCGGGCCGCGTTCACCCGTGGAGCAAGAGGTGCTTTTAGGCTCATTGCTCCCATTGGTAGGAGGGGTGAGGCATTGCTCTATTTCTGCCGCCAGGCGCTCTGCCTCGGTGGCTTGGGGTTCTATCCCGGCCAGGATCGCTTCATTGCGGCAGCTATCGGAGATCACCCGCTCTCCCAGGGCGGCCAGCAGCTGAAAGAACTGCCCCGAAACCGTCTTTTCGAACTTGGGCGGCCAGAGCTCAAAATCCGTTTCACCCAGCAATTGCCGGGTTATCTCCCCCATCCCCGCAGGCAGGCTCTGAGAATCTTCGGGGAGCCTTGTCAGCGCCAGTGATTGGGGGGGAGGGCCCCATCCGGGCCAGCCGCCCAGTGCGGCGGGGCCCCCATCGACCCAGGGCCCGAGTACAGGAGAAGACCCTCCCGGATCCAGGTTTTCCCGGGCCAGCAGATCCTGCAATCGTTGCCATCCCGCCTCATCATGGCAAGCGTCCCCGTAGGGGGCATGCCACAACAGCCCCAGGAGGATTCGTTGATCTTTCAGCCCCACCGCCGTGGCCGCCATCAAAATATTGCGGTAATAATTGTCTATGTTGCTGGGGGGCACCAGTAATGCCCTCAGCACCGGCTCATGGGGAACGATGATCCGATAGATTTCATCCCAGGTGGGGGCTATCGACGCGGTGGGATTGGCCAGGACCATTTGCTCCCGGATGTATTGCCAGACCGCCGGTTTCGGCGCCTGGGGCGGGTTCTCCCAGGGAGGCGTGAGCCAGTTCCAGGGTTCCCGGTCGTCTGGCTCGATGGAGGGTGGCGCCAGGATCAGGCCTTCTTCCCCGTAAATTAAAACCTCTCGGGCCAGAAAAAAGGAGGGGGGCGCCTGGCTTCCCGGGGGCAGGGCATAATAGTGCTGTTCCCGGCAATTCCCCAATTCGGCTACACACTGGGCCCGCCATTCCCCCAGCAAGTCCAAAGACAGGTTTCCTCCCCCCTTATTGACCTCCAGGACCAGCAGGTTGGAACGCTGTCCGGTGCGAATAGCCAGGTTGAGCTGGACCCCATTCAGCCCCAAATCTGCCAACTGCCGCCACCAGACCTCACGGGGCTGCCCCAAGTCTAACTCCAGGTCGGCCCCGCCATGGGCGGTGATGATCGCCAAATCCCAGCCGAGGGCCTGATAGCGGGACATGTAATCCCACATCTGGCCGTGGTGATCCAGGTTCTCTTTGCGATCTAAAATGTGGCCGATCTCATCCTGCCCAACTCTGACGGTAAAATTTTTGGTAGCCAAGGCTGAGGTTCCTTTAATCCGAGAGGTTATTGGCAAACCGAAACAAACCCAAGTTGCCGAACCCAACGGCGGAATTCGTCTGATCGTATTTTTAAGGAGAATGGCCGTTCGGACAATCAGGGCATCCCTGATTCTGCGGTTCGATTTTCCTCATTTATGGTCGAACCCATCGTCAGCCCGGGTGGTTCCCAAAGGTCCCGGGGCCCAAAGGAGGGGAGTAGCTCTCGCCGCCAGCTTTTTAAACCTTGCGGAACCGCTCTAGGCGGTGCAGTCCAGGCGGCACAATACCCAGATGAGAATGATGGTGCCCAGCAGCATCCAGATGGGACCGAATAACCACAACACCAGCAGCACGCCGATATAGTAACCCCGCATGCCCGCGGTGTAATGGAAGGTGGCGTGATTGAGGACTCCCGCCACGTAATCCGGGGTGATTTTGTGGGCCAGGGTGGAAGGCACGTTGATCATGAAATTGACGTGGTTGAAGTAGCGGATGGCCAGGGTGAAGTTGAAGAAGGTGAAGAAGAAATCGACGAGGATCATCATCAATTTAAAGAGCCATAGGGCCCGGTGCTCCCGCACCAGTTCGTTGAGGCTGGGGGTAATCTCCGCCATCTTCTCCGGGCTGGAGGCGATGCTGATCACCCCCAGGCAGATCAGGATGGCCGTGGAGGCCAGGAAACTGGAGGCCATCACCCAGTTGCGCAAGGTCTGGACCGCCAGAATATCCTTGCCGTCCTTCATGATGTGCTCCACCCAATGGCTCCGCAGGTGAGTGGTGACGCCGATGGAAGTGGTCAAGGGCCGATGGATTACCCGGTAGACCAAATAGGCGTGGTAACCAAACAAGGAGATAAAGGAGGCGGAGGTCAGGTAGAGTTCCAGGTAGGGGACCTGCTCTATCATGGTTATTCTCCCTCAACGAAAACTGTAAGGCTTCCTCGGCTTGGCTCTGCCGAATTTCCGGATTTCCGCATTAACCGCCGGAGCGAGGCTAACCCCGTCCGCTCCATCTCAATAAAGGTCTTTTTTTCGTGGTCATTTCAAAGTAACACTCCTCGAGGTTAGATGCAATTATCCTGGCAGGGCTCTTTTTCTAAACAAACCTGCTCCCGGCACTTGAGAAAAACCTGGGTAACTTTTAATATGGAAGGGCAGAACCGCGAGCCATTCCCCTTAGGAAGAATTTATCCATGCCGAACCTGGCCAAAATCATCATCGGCGACAGCCGCCGGATGGCAGAGGTGAAAGATGAAGAAGTCGACCTAGTGGTCACCTCTCCCCCTTACTGGCATCTCAAGGATTACGGCAGCGCCGGGCAGACCGGCTTCGGTCAAAGCCTCCACGCCTACCTGAAGGATCTGTATCATACCTGGCGGGAATGCTTCCGCCTCCTGCGCCCCGGCAGCCGTCTGTGCCTCAATATCGGCGACCAATTCGCCCGGTCGGCCATCTACGGGAGATACAAGGTCATCCCGTTACATGCCGAACTCATTGCCCAATGTGAAGAGATCGGCTTCGATTTCATGGGCGCCGTCATCTGGCGGAAAAGGACCACCATGAATACCACCGGCGGCGCCAATGTCATGGGGTCTTATCCCTATCCCCCCAATGGTCTAATTGAGATAGATTATGAATTCATCCAGATTTTCAAAAAGCCGGGTCCGGCCCGCAAGGTGCCCCGGGAAGTCAAGGCCGCGGCGAAGCTGACCAAGGAGGAATGGAAGGAGTATTTTTCGGGCCATTGGCAATTCGGCGGCGCCAGACAGTTGGGCCATGAGGCGCGGTTTCCAGAGGAGTTGCCCCGGCGTCTGATCAAGATGTTTACCTTCCACGGCGACACGGTGCTGGACCCGTTCCTGGGCAGCGGCACCACCGTCAAGGCCGCCCTGGAGTTGGGGCGCCGGGCTGTAGGCTATGAAATTAATGAAGCCTACCTTAGCCTCATCAAGGAAAATCTCGGCTGGCAGCCTGGTGTTTCAGAAAATATTCAGGTCATCAACCGGCGGACCAACCACCTGGATCTTCCCGACCTTACTTATCTGCCCAGAATTAAGGAGGCCAGCCCGCCTGCGGCCCCCACAGAATTTAGCCCCCCAAGGGAGAAATTATATAAAGTGGTGGAAATCCTTGCTGCCGGCGGGATTAGAGTGGATTCCGGCCAGACGGTCCGTTCGGGATCCAAGCCCGGCAGCCGGAAGAAGTTAGGCAATATCTGACGAAAAATCTCCTGGGGAAATTGGTCATTTTGAAATTTGACGAGCAACACCACCCGGATCATTCGATCATTGATGCCTATGTCTATTTGAAAAATAAGATCTTCATCAACGCTTACTTGATAAAATCCGGCCTGGCCACTGCAGATGCAGCCATAAGCCATAGATTGAAAGACAAATTCGCCCGCTTGATTACCATTGGACCGAAAGAAGGTAGCCGCAGGCTTTAGCCTGCGAGGCCCAGACAGGATGCCGGTGTACCGATTCATGAACCTTTCAACCAGGTTTTCTCAAAACTCAAAACTTAGAGGTGGAAATGAAAAAGATCGTGTTATTGCGCCACGGCGAAAGTATCTGGAACCAAGAAAACCGTTTTACCGGCTGGATCGATGTGGGCCTCTCCGAGCGTGGGGTGGAAGAAGCGATCCAGGCGGGCCGCACCCTGGCCCGGGAGGGTTATATTTTTGACGTGGCCTTCACCTCGATGCTGAAACGGGCCATCAAAACCCTGTGGCTGGCCCAGGAGGAGATGGACCTGATGTGGATTCCGGTGCATCATAGCTGGCGGCTCAACGAGCGTCACTATGGCGCCTTGCAGGGCTTGAACAAGGCCGAGACGGTGGCCCGGCACGGAATGGAACAAGTCAAGATCTGGCGGCGCAGCTATGACGTGCCCCCGCCGGCTCTGACCCCTGACGATCCTTACTATCCCGGCCGCGATCCCCGCTATGCCGGCCTGCGGCCGGAGGGCATCCCCCTCACCGAATGCCTGAAAGACGTGGTGGCCCGCTTTCTGCCGCACTGGCATGAAACCATCGCCCCCGCGGTGCAGGCGGGGCAGCGGGTGCTCATCGCCGCCCACGGCAATAGCTTGCGGGCCCTGGTCAAATACCTGGACCACGTCTCCGAAGCGGAGATCGTCGGGCTTAACATTCCCACCGGCATCCCCCTGGTTTACGAACTCAACGATGACCTGACCCCCGTGCGGCACTATTACCTGGGAGACCCCGAGGCCGTGGCCCGGGCCATTCAATCGGTGGCCGATCAGCTGAAAAAGAAGGCGTAGAATAGGGCGGGGTGGCCTGGGTTGGAGAAGACTTGCCGCGCCGGCCGGCAGAGGGTTTTATGGAGAACAGCCGCCCTCGGCTGCTCTTTTGCAGGCGAGAGCGCCTGCTCTCCATTTTCCCTTATGTTGAGTGATAATTATCTGAATTTTTCGGGTTAGGCGTGCTGCTGACGCCGCCGCGCCTCAAATGGGCCATCGAGAGTGGCGAGAACTTAGGAAACTGACCGGACCGAGATTCAGCCCTCCAGGCGGGAATCGAGCATCTTGCGAACTTTAGCCGTCATTTCATACTGTCTAAAGGGCTTTTGCAGAAAGGCGATACTCGGATCAAGGACCCCCTGCCGAAACAAGACATCTTCGGCGTAGCCCGACATATAGATCACCTTGATCTCCGGACGCAGTTCCGCCAGTCGTTGGGCTAACTGCCGTCCGTTCATCTGCGGCATCACCACATCCGTCAACATCAGGTCTATCGGTTCTTGATGCTGCTCACAGATCATGACGGCTTCCCGGCTGTCGCGGGCCGCCAACACTTTATAACCGTTCAGTTCGAGAGCATTCTTGATCAATTGCCGCAGTATTTCTTCGTCTTCCACCAAGAGTATGGTCTCAGAGCCACGCAGGGGCTCAGCATCGGCCGACAGCACCTCGAATGATTCCGCCGCTTCGCCGATGGCCGGCAGGTAAATTTTGAAGGTGGTGCCGACGCCGCTCTTGCTGGCAACCTCAATAAAACCGCCACTCTGCTTGATAATGCCATAGACCGTGGATAGACCCAGTCCGGTGCCGCTACCCAATTCTTTGGTGGTAAAAAAGGGTTCGAAGATGTGATCCAGGGTCTCTCCATCCATGCCCAGACCGCTGTCGCTCACAGCCATGACGATATAAGGGCCTGCGCTGAAATCAGCCTGTTTCTGGGGGTAGGCCTCGTTCAGATTAATGTTAGCCGTCGAGATGGCGAGCTTCCCTCCCTGGGGCATGGCGTCTCGCGCGTTGACCGCCAGGTTCAAGAGGACCTGCTCCATCTGCCCAAAGTCGGCCTTCACGGCGGTCAGGGTCGGATCGAGATTCAGCAACAGGTCAATGTCTTCGCCAATGATCCGGCGCAACATCTTCTCCAAATCACCGATTACGGTATGGAGATTGAGCCTCTGGGGTTGGAGTATCTGTTTGCGGCTGAAGGCCAGAAGCTGCCGGGTTAAGATGGCAGCCCGGTCCGCCGCTTTCCTGATCTCCTCGCCGTAATGATAGCTCGGATCGGCTTGGTTGAGCCGCTTCATCAACATTTCCGTGTAGCCGATGATGGCTCCCAACATATTGTTG
>JAPLJC010000031.1 GCA_026388765.1 Deltaproteobacteria bacterium | reverse complement strand
GAGCACCATCCGGTCACCCATGGACAGTAACTGGTGGAGAAAAGGTTGGCCGGTGAGAATTATCCGGGCCGCCCGCAGGTCTGGAGTCCGCAACTCCAGCAATTCTCCGGCAAACGTGTCTTTAAGGGTCTCAGGGCTTTCTGCCACCAGGAGTCGGCCCTGGTGCATTAAACCAACCCGATGGGCCCGTGCCGCTTCATCCATATCGGCGCTGGCCAGGAAAATGGTGACCTTGTTTTTCAGGAGGTCATGCAGGAGATACCAAAATTCTTGACGGGAAACGGGGTCCATGCCGGAGGTTGGTTCATCCAGGAGGAGCAAACGGGGCTGGTGTATCAGGGTACAGATTAAGCCCAACTTCTGGCGCATCCCGCCGGACAGATTAGCCGCCAGGCGGTCCTGGAATGGGGTGAGGTTGGCAAAGGTCAGCAGTTCCGGCATTCGTTGCCGGCGCTGGGTTCGCGGAACCCGGCAGAGATCAGCATAAAAATTGAGGTTTTCTGCTACGGTGAGGTCATCATAGAGGCCAAAGCTTTGCGGCAGGTAACCCAGGAGCTCTCTAAGCTGCCTGGTTTGCCGCAAGGTATCAAATCCGCATAACCGGGCCTGGCCTTCATCCTGTGCCAAAATGCCGCCCAGCATCCGCATGGTGGTGGTCTTCCCGGCGCCGTCAGGCCCCAAGAGGGCAAAGACCTCACCCTGGAATACTTCCAGGTTAAGGTGGTCCACCGCCACCTGCGCCCCGAAACGCTTGGTCAACCCGGTGGCTTGCAGGCAAATTTCAGGATTATTACTTTTCAAGGGAGATGACTGCCTCGGCCGGCATGCCTACTTTCAGCACTCGCTGGGGATTGGGCAATTTAATCCGGAGGCGATAGACCATGGTTACCCGCTCCCGGTAGGTTTCCACCGATTTCGGGGTAAACTCGGCTTTCGAGGAAATGTACGATATGGTGCCGGAATATTTTTCCCCGGGAAAAGAATCGGTGGTGATGACCGCCTCCTGGCCGTAACGCACCTTCCCCAGGTCCCTTTCCGGCAGATACCCCTCAAACCAGACGTTCTCCAAATCACCGAGGGTGATGATAGTTGTGCCCACCGCCGCTAATTCTCCGGGATTGGCCGACCTCGCCAGGACTAGGCCGCTAACCGGGGACGTCAGGGTGGCGTAAGTCAAGCGCAGTTTGGCTAATTCCAAATTTGCCCGCGCCTGCAGGAGCTCCGCATCTTTGAGCTTCTTGGGGCTGGGTGTTGCGTCTGCGGCGTTCCAGGCCCCTTGCGCCGCATCCACCTCATGGCGTAACACCTTATCATCAAGCTTGGCCACCACCTGGCCGGCCTTGACTTCCTCTCCCGGTTCGACCGAGATCGTCTCTATCTGGCCGGGAACCTGAAAGGCCAGGTCCGTCTCGGTTGCCTCAATATGCCCCGACAGCTTTATCTCTTTTGCCGATGTTTCTGGGCCCGGCCAAGACCACCCAGATGCCGCGCTGCCCAGCGATCCTAATAATATTAAAATGACAATGAGAATTCGTTTCAAGATTCCGTCCTTTTGTTGTCTTGAAATAGTGCCAAAATTAATTTTTTAGGGTCCGTCCATCCCCTGTTCGGGTAGGCTGGGATGATAGACTCGATGCCTCGCCTCCGGCTGCAACCATATGGCTACTATAATATAATTAGGTTCTTTTGCGCTAAGATTTTTGATTGGCCCTCAAAGGGTGGAGCTGGAAAAATGATAACGGCTGCTTGGTTTACGGCGTGGGCCTCAGCAACGGCTTGGAAGCAAAGGTGGAGGCTGGCGCCGGCGTCGTGCTCCATCTGGATTTTTTCGGCAGCGTCCGCCCCTTCCTCCCAGAAAGCCTGGAATTGCCGGTTACGTCTCTTACATCCCCGCGTGAAATGATTAAGATAATATCTTAGGGGGGGCCAGGTATCAATCAAACCGGTGACACAGGCGTCTTGCCTGTGCAGGCGCGTGCTTTCGCCTGCGGCTAGCAATGATAACTTTTTAAGGTGAACTCGAGATTATATCCACACAGGAGACGAACATGCCGGAAATCAAAGTGAAAGGGATGAGCTGCGGGCATTGCGCCGCGGCAGTGACCAGGGCGCTGCAAAGCCTGCCGGGGGTTTCGGAAGTGCAGGTAGACCTGGCCGGCGGCCGGGTCACTTACCAGAGCGCCGCCCCGCAGCCCCCGGAAGAGGTGTCCCGGGTGATCAAGACCGCGGGCTATGAGGTGGTGGCGGCGTAGCCAGGATAGACGTAGGGGCGGTTCTCGAACCGCCCCTGACAATTAATTAGCTCTCATCAGAACCGGCGGCATCGGTGGAAAACCGATGCCGCCAGAGTTTTTTCATCGTAGGCCGAACCCTGCGCCAAACTCACTAGCGCGGGTGCCCACCGCCACCGCCACTGGGTGCCGGAGCCGAGGGGTGGGGAGCCGGCGCCGGAGCAGATGGCCTTGGGGCTGGAGCCGGAGCCGAGGGCCGCGGCGCTGGGGCGGACGGAGCCATGTGCGGTGCCGGGGCTGGCGCCGAGGGCCGGAAGGAAGGAGCCGGCCGGGACAGCGCCTGGTACTGCCGGATCTGCTGCTGCATCCGCGGGGTTACTGCATGGGTCGACGGCGGCGGCATGGTCGTACCCCTGGATGTGGCGCGGAACTCCCGTCCCGGCGCCGTGAACTTCCCGGTTGGGGCCCGCACTGGGGCCCTGGGTTCCCGGGTTGGCGGCGTCACGGCATGGGTGGGAGCCTCCCTGGGGGCCCTGGGCGCAGTCACGCCCCGGCTGGGAGCCGCTTCCCCTCTGGGGGTGGTCACGCCTCCATGAGCTGCCTCCCCCTTGGGCGTGGTTACGCCTCTGGGCGCCGCCTCTCCTTTAGGAGTGGTCACCGCCCGGGGGGAGGTGGCGCCCCTGGGGGCCACCGGAACTCCCCTGGCGCCGCCTCTAACGGCTGGCCCGGCCTGCGGCGCCCCCCCTTTGGGGATCTCTTTGCTGAGCTTGGGGACATTAGCCGGCGGTTTTACCACCCCGGGGCGAGCCAACTGCCGTCCCACCGTGGCCGGATTCGAGACCCGCTGGGCGTGCAATCTCCCGCCTTCCAGCACCGAGGCGGGGATGGCGTCCCGGATAAAGGGGTGCCGGTTAAAAACCGCCTGGGACGGCAGGCCGTTGCGGATGTGGTTAAAGTTGTGGTTGCGCGCGAAATTATTGATGTTGACGATGTTGATGTTGGTCACCCGGGACACGAAGGGGAAGGACGGCCCGTAGCAGTAGAAGGCGTTGTGGTTGAACCCTGGATAGTAGAAATCACTCAACAGCAGGCTATTGGCAAAGACATACGGCGCATAATCGTAAGGCGCCAGGTAGCCGGTGTTGTAATAAGAATATGCCGGCTGATAAGGCTGATCGAACCCCAGCAGAAAATTGTCCGCCTGCGCGAAGGTCCAGTAAGGCGGGCTGAGGAGATCCATCGGCGCCAGGCTGGGGTCATAGCCCCCGGTGGGATAATAGGCCGGCTCCGGCACATAATCGGGGGGCGGGATCGGGGCCCAGCCGACATAGTCGTCGCTGGTGCGCCAGGCCGCGGTGGAGGGATACCAGGTGCTGCCCGGGTCCCAGACCCAGCCGTATTCCGTGGTGGGCATCCAGTTGCCGAAATGGTAGGTGGCCCAACCCCAGGGTTCTCCGGTCTCAAAGACCCAGCCGTCGTCGGTCGGCACCCAGCGGCCGTCCACATAAGGCCGCCAGTTGGGGGTCACCCCCTGGGTGGGATACCACACCGGGCCGTAGTTGCCGTAATCCACCCAGGTGCCGTAGGGGGACAGGGCATCATAGTACATGGCCACGTCGGCCTCGGCGGCCCGAGCCGAGGGAGCCGCCGGACCGGCAATCAGGGCCAGCAGGAGCAGCAAAGCCAAACCCATTAGCAAACAATAATTCTTGCCTGATAACCTCATCCGTAAACCTCCTTGTGCCCGGCCCCGGAAGTTCTTCCAGCGGGGCGATTTGAACTGAGCCCAGCCTGAGCGGAGTAAGTGACTTAATATTTTAAAAAATAGTATTGCCCTGGTAGAAATCAAGGTGGTAAGAAATTTGGAGAGGAGTCCCGCGGGGTTCGGCCTGGCCGGTGGGCGGGGACTTGGGCCCGGCGCAGTTCGGCCCGCCACAGGAGGTGGTGCACCGGCTGCAACTCCCACTGGCAGCCGGCCGCCGCCCGGAGGATGGGGTCGAACTCAGCCTGCCGCAAGGAGTGATGCCAGCTCACCACTTTAAAACCCGGATAAACCATCAGGAAGGGCAGTCCTTCGGCCCGGGCGAATTGCCGCAACTCGTCGGCCGCCGCCTCCCGGCGCAACTCGAAGATCCAGGCCCGGCCCCCGGGTTTAAGCACCCGGACCAGTTCCTGGACGCCGAGGGCGCGGTCGGGCCAGATGTGCAGGCTGAAGGAGGCAATGGTCTGATCAAAGACCCCGGCGGGAAAGGGCAGGGCCTGGGCATCGGCCACCGACCACTTCCGGAGTTCGGGGTGGCGCCTGGCCGCCCGGCGGATCATGCGGTCAGATAAGTCCAGGCCCGAGAGGTCCAGATCCGGGCGCTCCCGGGCCAGATAAGCCGGGAGATAGCCCGGCCCGGTGCCCACGTCCAGGACCCGGGCGCCGGGAGGGAGAGCCGCGGCCAGGTCGGCCACGAAGCGCCGGTAGAGGCGGCGAAAGAGCGGTCCCTTGGCCAGCCGGGCGTACAGCCAGGGGGGCGGCTCCAGATGAAATCGGGAAGTGGCGGTCGCCATCATCACCTAAATCCAGGCGGGCCCGGAGGCCCAACCGGTAAGTTACCGCCGGGGGCGGCGGTTCTCCATTTTCTCTTTATGCCTTGCGTCTTGGCGTGAGATATCAATTTTTTCCTTTCGTTCCCAAGTTGCGCGGGGGAACGGAAAATGGTGGCCGGGCTGGGCCTGACGACGAAAAAGGCAATCCCAGGTAGAACTTAGGGTAAGAAAAATTGTGCATCACCCAAGTAGCGCATATTCCTGAGATTTCCAGGTCAATCGGCCAGTTTCGCAGGGACTTCATGCCGAAAAAAGAGGCCCAATGGGGCCAGCCTGTGCCGATATCTGAAAAAATGCCGCAGTTTGCTCCGCATAAGTCCCTTATTTGGCTCACTTTAGCCCGCTGAGATGGCGCTGACAGAGCGGTCCGGCACCGCTTCAGCGCCGTGGTTGTGCCGCATTGGCGCCGCTTGGCGGCCGGGCGGTGCGGGGGTAGAGCGGTTGAGTTACACATGCTGATAAGGTAAGGCCAGGGGAGAGAAATTGCCAGAACAGAATGGACGGTTGACCCGGTTGAGAAGTTCAAGGTTTAAGGTTCAAGGTTGATTATGTGGATAATATCAGATTTTTTGGGAATGTGCGGTTATTGGCAAGTAACTATGATGCAAAGGAAAGCTCTTCCGCCCTGTCGGTTGGTGGTATTCTGGGAATAAAGGCCAGTCTAACCACATCAAGATAGGAGGCTGCGATGAGACGATCCAAGGAGCAGGTGACAGGCGGAGAAGATTTATTTGTCGGGATCGACCTGCATAAGATCAGGTGGCACGTAACCATTCGGACTTTTGACGTAGAGATGTTCAGCGCCAGCATTCCAGGGGACTGGGAAGCTCTACGCCGTGTCTTGGAACGATATGCCGGCCATCGACTGGAGGCGGTCTATGAAGCCGGATATTTTGGGTTCCGGCTTCATGACCGCCTGGTGGCTCATAACATCCCCTGTCTGGTTACTCCTCCAAGTCTGGTCCCCCAAGAATATGGCAACCGGGTCAAGACCGACCGGCGTGATAGCCGCAAATTGGCGCATCTTTTAGCCAAGGGAATGCTGAAGCGGGTCTGGGTGCCCAGCGAGGAGGAACTTTACCACCGCCAGGTCATCCGCCGGCGCCGGCAATTAGTCAGGGACCGGGTGCGGACCCAGAGCCGCATCAAGGCAGAGCTGAGATTTTACGGGATTCATCTGGAAGAGCCGAGAGGCAGATGGACCCAGATCTACTTCGCCAATCTGCGGTGCATCAATTTTGGCAATCGTTGGATGCAGGAGAGCTTCAACCGCCTGCTGGAGCAGTATGAATTTTTAAGTGCGCAGATCGAGGCGTGGGGGTGAGATTCCCCCACGCTACTTGAATCAGTAACTTACTGTAAAATAAATAAGTTATGATATGCTGTTCATGAACTAAACGCTTCGCGTGGGGTAGGCCTACCGACTCCATGGTCATAATCAAGCCTTAGACCGCAATCCTTGCAAAAGCAAAACCCCACCTTTTTCTCTCGTATCCCCAGATAGTTACGTGTAGTT
>JAPLJC010000162.1 GCA_026388765.1 Deltaproteobacteria bacterium | reverse complement strand
ACTTTGTAAATGTATTTCTGAAACAGGACACTAGATAGTTGGATTCAAAGGCCTTTGAAGCGTTATAGGCTGGAGACTCCCTACCACCACGTAATGCTGCAATTGACGAAATCCACACGAGATGCCCGGAGCCTTTTTGGATGAAATGTTTGACTGCAACATTCGCGATAGCGGCAAAACCGATAACGTTTGTCTTAATTGCGTCATTTTCGAGCGTCCAATCCAGTTCCGCATTTAAGTGTCCCGTTCCTGCGCTAATCACCAAAAGCTCCACACCGCCCATTTTTTCTATGAGCTCTGTCAGTGTATCCTTCGCAGAGTCAGTGTCTGACACATCTATCCGTTCAACAAGCATATCAATGCCTATTGCGTCGCGCAGTTCCTCCAGCAGATGAACTCGCCTCGCCATGACACCAACAGTATAATGATTCCTGGATAGGATTTTGCTCAACTCACGCCCTATCCCAGAACTAGCTCCAATCACAATGGCTTTTTTCATCTTTCCTCCATACTATACTGCTCCCCTTGGAAAAGAGACAATTTGCTTCATTCTGTTTAGTCTGGTCGGGGTAGTGCAGTCTTGGTAGTGTATCCCGTTCTGGTATCGGAAGCAGAAACCGCAAATCGCAAACCAAAAACTCGAAACTAAAAACTGCCGGTCAAACTCCCCAGACGGCGATTTTGTTGTGGTTGGCGGCGGTGAGCATCTGGTCGCGGTCGAAGGTGAGGGTTTTGTTGGCTTCGAGGGCCAGGACCGCGGCCTGGGCTTCGGTCATGGCTTGGATGGTGTCCAGGCCGACGGCGGGGACATCGAAGCGGAGGTCCTGGTTGGGTTTGCTGACCTTGACCACGACGGTGCCGGGCCCGGCCAGGGCGCCGGCCCGGCGGATGCACTCGTCGGTGCCTTCCACGGCCTCCAGGGCCACCACGATCTGGCGCCGCACCACCACGGTTTGGCCGATGTCGAGAGCGCCGATCTCCTTGGCGATCTTAAAGCCGAAGTCGATGTCTTGTAGTTCTGCCGCGGTGGGGGAGCGTTTGGTCAGTTTCCCCGCCGGAGCCAGGAGTTCGTCGAGGAAGAGGGTGGAGGGGGCGATGGTGATGCCTTCGGACTCGAATTCGGCGGCCACCGCCTGGAGGAGGCGGTCGTCTTGGCCGGCCCCGGCCCGGCGGACGACGCTCAAGGCGCGCAGATCCGGGCGGAACTCCCGGAACAGGCGGCCCCGGGTGATGCCCCCGGCCATCACGGCCCGGCGCACCCCGGCGTCTTTGAAGATGCGGATCATCTTGCCCAACTGGCCCACGTAAACCCAGTGGATCTCGTGGACCAGCTCGGCCAGGGCGGGATCGGTCTCATGCCGGTGGGCCACGGCGATGACGCGGACCCCGTGGTCCCGGGCGGCCCGGGCAGAAAGGAGCGGGAACTGGCCCTTACCCGCGATTAAGCCGATGTTCTCGGACATCTGGCGGCAGCAGACCCCGTTCCGAGGTCTCGAGGAAGTGGAGGAGGTGTTGGATTTCCGGGCCCGGGGGAACTTCCTGACGGATCCGGGTCATGGCCTCTTTCAGGTTGAGGTCGGAGAGGAACAGGAGCTCGTAAGCCCGCTTCAGGCCTTGCAGGGCGGAGTCGGAGTAGCCGGCCCGTTTCAGGCCCACCAGGTTGAGGCCCACCAGTTTGGCCCGGTTGCCCACCGCCATGGCGTAGGGCGGCACGTCCCGGTGCACCGCGGAGCAGCCGCCGATGAAGGCGTGGCGGCCGATCCGGCAAAACTGGTGCACCGCCGAGAGGCCACCCAGGATGGCGTGGTCTTCCACGGTGATGTGGCCCCCGAGGGTGGCGTTGTTGGACATGATGACGTGGTCGCCGACATGGCAGTCGTGGGCCACGTGGGTGTAGGCCATGAAGAGGTTGCCCCGGCCGATGCTGGTGAGGCCGCCGCCGCCGGCCGTACCCCGGTGCATGGTGGCGAATTCCCGGATGGTGTTGTCGTCCCCGATGACCAGCCGGGAGTCTTCGCCCTGGAACTTCAGGTCCTGGGGGATCTCGCCCAAGACCGCGAACTGGAAGATGCGGCAGCCGCGGCCGATGGTGGTAAAATCCCGGATTACCGCATGGGGGCCGATGTGGGTGTCGGCCCCGATGACGACCCGGGCCTCGATGATGCTGAAAGGACCGACGGTCACCCCGTCGCCCAGTTGGGCCGCCGGAGCCACGATGGCGGTGGGGTGGATCTCAGCCATCCTCATTGCTCCCCCGGCCCACTGCGGCCATCATCTCCCCTTCCACCACCAGGGCGTCGTCGACGAAGGCCTTGCCCTGCATCTTCCAGAACTTTTGGCCACTGCGCAGGGTCTCCACTTCCAGGCGCAATTGGTCGCCCGGGACCACCGGCTGCCGGAAGCGCACCTTGTCCAGCCCCATGAGGAAGAGGGAGGGATTGCCCATATTTTCCGGGGTGGCCAGCAGGGCCAGGATGCCGCCCAACTGGGCCAGGGACTCGACGATGAGCACCCCGGGCATGATGGGCCGCCCGGGAAAGTGGCCCTGGAAGAAGGGCTCATTGATGCTGACGTTCTTCAGGCCGACGATGCGCTTTCCAGGGTCCAGGGCGACGATGCGGTCCACCAGGAGGAAGGGGTAGCGGTGCGGCAGGATGTTCTGAATATCTTCCAGAGTCAAGGGAAGCTGCGGCAGGCTCATGTTTCCGGCTCCTTGTCCAGCTTGGCGGCGAGTTCGGCCAATTGTTTTTCCAGCCGTTTCAGTCTCTGATGGAGTTCCGGGAGTTTGGGCAGGGTGGCCATGGACCGGAGCCACTCTTTGTGGGGAAAGGCCGGAGAGCCGGACACGTCCTGGCCAGCCGGCACAGAGCGGGTGACCCCGGATTGGGCCCCCACCTGCACTCCGTCTCCCAGTTCGAGGTGGCCCGTCAGCCCCACCTGGCCGGCCAGGATCACCCTTTGGCCGATCTTGGTGGACCCGGATACCCCCACCTGGGCCACCAGCATGGAGTGCTCCCCCACCGTGACATTGTGGGCCAGGTGCACGAGGTTGTCCATCTTGACCCCCCGACCGATGTGGGTCTCGCCGAGAGCCCCCCGGTCGATGGTGCAGTTGGCCCCGATCTCGACCTCGTCGGCGATAACCACGGTCCCCAACTGGGGGATCTTTTCATTGCCCGCCGGGGTGGGGACGAAACCGAAGCCGTCGGCGCCGATCACCGTACCGCTGTGGATGGTGCAGCGCTCTCCGACGATGCAGCGCTCCAGGACGGTGACGTTGGGGTAGAGCAGGGTGCCGGCCCCGACCTGCACCTCGTCGCCCAGGAAGCAACCGGGCATGATGGTCACTCCATCCCCCAGCCGCACCCGTTCGCCGATGAAGACCAGGGGGGCGATGGAGACGTCCCGGCCCAGCTTGAGTTCCCGGCCCAGGCAGGCCTGGTTACTGATGCCGGGCCAGCGCTTCAGGGGCGGGGCAAAGGTGGCCGCCACCCGGGCGTAAGCCAGGTAGGGATGGGCCACGATGATTAACGGCCGGTCCAAATCCGCCAGGTCCGGGGCCACGATGAAGGCCCCGGCCAGGCTGGCGCCTGCCCGGCGGGCATAGCGCTTCTGAGCGATGAAGGTGATTTCTCGGGGAGTGGCCTGGTCAATGGGGGCGATGCCCTCGATCACCAGGTCGGGGGGACCTTTCAGTTCCCCTTGCAGCAGGGCCGCCAGTTCTCCCAGGGTATGCTTCATGAGTAATTTATTTGCCGAATTTGGCGCGCACCTTGTCAGTGTAGTCCATGGCTTTGTTGGTTACGTTCAAAGTCACGGACCGGTCCAGAACCAGGTCCAGCTTCTCTTCCTTAGACACCTGATCCAGGGCCTGATCCATTTTTTTGGACAGGGGGGCCAGCTGGCTCTCCTTGAATTGGGCCAGCTGTTTGTCGGCTTCCTGGGCCTGTTTATCGAAATCTGCCATCTTCTTTTCCAGCTCTTGGGCCTTGGTCTTTCTGGCATCTTCCTTCATCACGCCGGCCTGCTTCTGGAATTCCTCCACCTGCCGGCCCAGGTCCTGGCGCTTGGTGCCCAGGGGCTTGCTCAGATCCTCGGCCTTCTTTTTGATGGCTTCCTGGGCCCGTTTGCCATCAGCCGAGCCCGTTAGAATGGCGTTGGTATCCACTATGCCGATCTTCACTTCGGCGGCCAGGGCCCCCAGCGGGCCGAGAAGCATGGTCAGGGCGATTAAGGCGCTTACCACTAATTTGAACATTTAAAACCTCCTGATGAGTCCGTTTAAAGTAATATGCCGGCGGGGGTTTAAAGACTCGCCGCCGGAGTTTTGCCTGATAAGGTTGCTTCCCTAAAACGTGCCGCCCATGGTAAATTCCCAGGCGCTCTGTTTCTCCCAAGGGTGCTTGGTCAGGTTGTAGCCCCATTCCACCCGCAGTGGCCCCATGGGAGAGAACCAGCGGAGGCCGCCACCCGCGGTGGGCCGCAGAAACGGCCCCACCATGTTGGCGCCATAAACGTTGCCGGCATCGAAAAACACGGTCCCCATGAGGCCCAGCTTCTTATACAGGGGAAAACGATATTCGGTGTTCAACTGGATGAACTTATCGCCGCCGATGCGCTCATTAGTGGTCGGATCCCTGGGACTGATATCAGCATATTTAAAGCCGCGGATGCTTTCAATGCCACCCAGATAGAACTTCTCATAAACCGGCATTTGGCCCCAGTCCAGGCGCTGCATATAGCCCACCCGGGCATGGAGGACGCCCACGGTGCCCCACTTCAAGGGGAAATACCAGCCCGATTCGGCAATATACCGCATAAAAGCGACATCGCCGCCCAAACCGGCCATTTCCACCGCGAGGCTGTTATCCGAGCCCTTGGTGGGGGCGAACAACGAGTCCCGGGAATCCCGGCGCAGGGTAAACGACGTGGCGCTGGTATTATGCAGCTTGGACGCCTCGACGATGGACGGAGCGGGGTTAGGGGCCAGGTTGGTAAGCTTGACATATTCATAACGGTACATCCAAAAGAGGCGGGAATATTTCCACCTCAAAGGATGGCTCAGGCGCAGGTCCCCACCGGCGCTTATCCGGGTATATTCATCATAATCCCGCTGCCAGTTAAAGGCGTCGATGCCGAATCCCAAGGGCCGGTCAAAGAGATAAGGCTCGGTGAAGGAAGCCCGGAAGCGATGGGAAATAGAGCCGAGGATCCCCTGGATCTTGAGTTGTTGGCCCCGGCCGAACAGGTTGTTCTGGCTAACTTCCACCATGCCCACCAGTCGGTCCTGGGTGCTGTAACCGGCGCCGACCCCGAAGGTCCCGGTGGGCCGCTCCTTCACGGTGATCTTCAGGTTCATGCGGTCGGGAGCAGACCCCGGCGAAGTGCCGAAGTTCACGTCTTCGAAATACTCCAGACGCCGCAGGTTCTTGATGCTTTCCTTGAGATCGGTGGCGTTGAAGAGTTCTTGCTCATAAACCCGCAACTCCCGCCGAATCACCTTGTCCCGGGTCTTGATGTTGCCGGCGATGTCGATGCGCTCGAAATAGACCTTGTTGCCTTGATGGATATCGAAAGTGACATCCACTTTGAGGGTCTGATCATTTTCCTTGATCAGGGGGGTGACATCGGCGTTGGCATAACCCTTGTCCGCATATAGGTCGGACAGGGTGGTGATATCCGTTTGCAGCACCTCACGGCTGTAAATCTTTTCCTTGGGGGTCTCAATCTTCCCCAGGATCTTATCCTTATCCTCAATGAGATCCCCCGTGATGTCTATCTTGCCCACCTGGTATTGTGGACCTTCCTGGATAGGGACGGTGATATAAATGAAGTTACCCCTGATGTCGACCTTGGGGTCTGCCACCTTGGCCTTGATGAAGCCGTGGTTGAAATAAAACGATGAGATCTTTTCTGCGTCCCGCTCCAGGATGTCCTTGGTCAATTTCCCAGTCCCGGTGATCCAGTTGATCGCGAAAAACCAGGATTTTTCCTTAGTCTCCATCACATCCCGAAGTTCCTTGGCCTTGAAGTGCTCGTTGCCCTCAAAGTTGATCTCCTTGATGGCCATTTTGCCGCCTTCGTCTACGTGCAGCACCAGGTTGACTTCGGTGTTGGTGATGGGGATGAGTTCAGAAGTGATGCGGACTTCGTAGAACCCCTTTTCCCGGTACATGTTCTGGACTTTGTTGATGCTCTCCCGGATGGCGCCCTCTGAAGCCACCGAGAAGGGCTTGAGGTCCATGACCTCGACGATCTTGTCCCGCTTGACCTTGTGGTTGCCCTTGGTAATGATCTCTTTAATGGCGGGCTTCTCGGTCACCAAGACCGTCAGGACCACCCCATCCGGGGTATCGCTGATGTCGATCTTCACGTCGGTGAAGTAGCCCATTTTATAGATGGCCTTCAAATCTTCCCGGAGCCGGCCCGGATTAACCATTTCTCCTTCCCGGGTCTGCATCACCCCCAGGATCGCGTCTTTTTCGATGCGGCGGTTGCCTTTGACATTGAGGCGCGAGACGCGTGTCTTACCCAGAATCTTCAGGCTCGCTTCCTGGGCTAGTTGCTTGCCGAGACCGGCCAAAGCCTTGAGCCCGGTTCCTTGCATCTTCAAAGTGACCGGGGCTTGCCGGCCACTGACATCCACGAGCCGGCCTTCGAGGGAAAGGGCTTCGCCCACCTTGATCAGGGTGCCGTAAATGACGATATCCGCCCCGAGCTTGCCGCCGATCTCCTTAGCCGCGGCGTCGTCGAGGGGTTCTTTCCGGGCAGCCAGGGCCTTCTTGAGGTCTTCCGCGGACACGAGGGAGAAGCCGTCTGCCTTGAGGCGTTCCAGGATATCCTGGCGCACCTTTTCTCCCAGGGCTTCCAACGGTTCCCGGCTGGCCACGGTAAAGGGAAAGACCGCCACCTTTTTGAGGACCACCTCTTCTTCTTGCGCCAGGGCCGGCTGGGTCAGGACCAATGCCGCCAGCAGGACTGCAAGTATGAGCCTTTGCACCACCTTATTCTCCCTGTACAACCATTGCCCTGCCGTCCACCAAGGTTATCCGTCGGTCCAGGGCCCGGGCCAACTCCAGGTTATGAGTGACGATCACGGAAGTGAGGCCGCGTTCGCGATTGAGATCCAGGATAAGTTCCTGCACCCGGGCGCCGCTCTTGGGGTCCAGGTTACCGGTGGGTTCGTCCGCCAGCAGGACCTCCGGTTCCAGGACCAAAGCCCGGGCCACCGCCACCCGCTGCTGCTCGCCGCCGGACAGGGTGGTGACCCGGTGGGTCAAGCGCTCTTTCAAGCCCACCCGCACCAGGATGGCTTCGGCCTGGTCGCGGGCCACTCCCTGGGACTCTCGGGCGATGAGGGCCGGCATCATGACATTTTCCAAGGCATTGAACTCGGACAGCAAGTGATGAAACTGGAAGACAAACCCCACCTTGCGATTCCGAAAAGCGGCCAGGGGTTTGTCATCCATGGCGAAGACATCCGCGCCTTCCCACAGAACCTGTCCGGCGCTGGGACGCTCCAGGGTGCCCAGGATATGGAGCAGGGTGGATTTGCCCACCCCCGAAGCTCCCACCACCGCCAGGGTTTCCCCCGGGAAGATATCCAGGTCCACCCCGGTGAGCACCTGCACCTGGATGCCGTTAGTTTTAAAGGTCTTGACCAGGCCCCGGATGCGAATCTTCGCCGGGGTCTCAGGGCCGTTGTGCTCTGCCATATTTTCCTAACTATCGCGCTAGGCACCTTACCACTTTCGCGGGGGTGCGTCAATGCCGCGAGTTCTTAAGTTTCGAGTTTCGAGTTTCGAGTTTTCAGTTAGATTTCTCAGCGCCGCAGAAGTTATTACTCGGTGCGAAAAACCAAAATTACTCATTTTGAAGCATAGGGCACGGCGTGCCGTGCCCCCAAAGAGAGCCAGGCAATTCCCTTTATGCAACATGGCGGCCACGGGCCGCCTTATACCTGCTCACTGCTTACCGCGCACTGCTCACTCATAACGGATCGCCTCCACCGGGTCCAGACGGGCCGCCTGCCAGGAGGGGTAAAGAGTGGCCAGGAAGCTGATGGCCATGGCGGCCAGGACGATGGCCAGGATGTCCAGGGTCTGGATCTGCACCGGCAGGGTGGAGATGTAGTAGACGTCCTTGGGCAGCGAGATGAACTGGTAGCGTTTCAAGATGCCGCACAGCCCCAGACCCAGGCCCAGGCCCAGGATGGTGCCGATGGCGCCGATGACCAGGCCGTTCATCATAAAAATCTGCATGACGGACTGCCGGGTGGCGCCCATGGACTTGAGGATGGCGATCTCCCGGGTCTTTTTCATGACCATCATAAACAGGGTGCTGGCGATGCCGAAGGCGGCCACCAGGATGATCAGGGTGAGAATGATGAACATGGTGATCTTCTCTAACTTCAGGGCGGCGAACAGGCTGCGGTTCATCTGCATCCAGTTTTTGGTGTAGAAGCCGGGGCCCAGCTTCTTCTGGATGGCCTCTTCCACCCGGTCCGCCGCGTAAATATCCTTGATTTCCACTTCCAGACCGGTGATGCGGTGGCCCAGACCCAGAAATTCCTGGAGGGCCGGAATGCTGGTATAGACCAGGGAGTTGTCGAATTCGTACATGCCGGAGTGGAAGATGGCCGTGACCCGGAAGGCCTTCATCCGGGGCAGGCGCCCCATGGGGGTGAGGGTCCCGAGGGGAGAGATGATATTCAGGTAGTCTCCCAGGGCCAGGTTGAGGTTGCGGGCCATCTCGTTGCCGATGGCGATGCGGGGCGGGTCATCTTTCCCGCCTTCCGCCAGATCGGCAAATTGCCCCTGCAACACCTCCAGGGCCTGGGGCCCGCCCCGGCGGATGATATCCAGGTCCAGACCCCGGACCACCCCGCCGGAGACGTTCCCGGGGGCCGAATACATCACCTGGGTGTAAATAAAGGGGGTGGCGGAAATCACTCCGGGCAGCGCCTGGATCTCGGCCACTTCCTTCTGGGGGGAACTGAAGGCCCCCCCCGTTTTCATGACCAGAACGTGGGCGTTGACGCTGAGGATCTTCTTTTTCAGGTCCTGGTCGAAGCCGGTCATCACCCCGATGACCACGATGAGGGCCATGACCCCGACGGCAATCCCGGCCGTGGAGATGAAGGTGGAAAGCGACAGGAAGCCTTTTTGGCGTTTGACACCCCGCAGGAGCCGCAGGGCCACGAAGGTTTCAAAGAACCCCAAGGGACCTACCTCTCCGGCCTGAGCAACGGGAACAGGATGACGTCCCGGATGGAAGGCGAGTCGGTGAGGAGCATTACCAGGCGGTCGATGCCGATGCCCTCGCCGGCGGTGGGCGGCAGGCCGTGCTCCAGGGCCTGGACGTAGTCTTCGTCCAGGGCATGGGGCGCCTCTTCGTCGCCGGCGGCATGGGCCTGCAACTGCTTTTCAAAGCGCCGGCGCTGGTCTTCGGGGTCGTTGAGCTCGGAAAAACCGTTGGCGATCTCCCGGCCGGCGATGAAGAGCTCGAAGCGGTCCACCACTTCCGGGTCGTCGTCGCTCTGGCGGGACAGCGGCGAGGTTTCCAGGGGGTAGCCGGTGATGAAGGTGGGCTGCTGGAGTTTCTCCTCCACCCGCAGGTCGAAGAGTTTGGTCAGCGCCCGGCCGTAACCTTCACCGGGGCGCAGGAAAACGCCCTCTTCACGGGCCAACTTAACCAGGGCCTCCCGGTCCCGGACCACTGCCGCCGGCAGGCCGCCGATGGCCGTCAACGACTCTCGCAAATCCAGGCGGCGCCAGGGCGGAGTCAGGTCAATCTCCTCTCCCTGGAAGGTGAGGCGCGGGTTCCACAGGACTTCCCCGGCTACCGAGCTGATGAGTTCCTCCGTCAGGGCCATCAGGTCCTCATAGGTGGCAAAGGCCTGGTAGAACTCGAGCATGGTGAATTCGGGGTTGTGCATGATGGAGAGGCCTTCGTTGCGAAAATTGCGGTTGATTTCGTAAACCCGGGTCAAGCCGCCCACCACCAGGCGCTTCAGGTAAAGCTCGGGGGCGATCCTGAGGAACAATTTCATGTCCAGGGCGTTGTGGTGGGTGACAAAAGGCTTGGCGGTGGCCCCCCCGGGGATGGGCTGCATCATGGGGGTCTCCACCTCCAGATAGCCCCGGTTATCGAAAAACTGGCGCAGCAGGCGGATGATCCGGGCCCGGGTCTCGAAGACCTGACGCACCTCCGGGTTGACCATCAGGTCGAGATAGCGCTGGCGGTAGCGGGTCTCGATGTCGGTGAGGCCGTGGTATTTTTCCGGCAGGGGCTGCAGGGACTTGGTCAGGAGCACGAAACCCTGCACTGCCAGGGTGAGCTCGTTGGTCCTGGTGCGGAACAGGGTGCCCTCCACCCCGATGATGTCCCCCAGGTCCAGGAGCTTTTTAAAGCGGGTGAAGGCCTCGTCGCCCAACACTTGCTTCTGGACATAGATCTGGAGGCGGCTGGTGCCGTCCTGGATGGTGGCGAAGGCGGCCTTGCCGAACTCCCGCAGCAGCACGAGGCGGCCGGCCAGTTGGAATTGTTTGCCCAGGCCCTCCAGTTGCTCGCCGCTGAGGGCGCCGAATTCTTCGATCAACTGGGCGATACTGTGGCTGGGGGCGAACCGGTTGAAATAGGGATCGACTCCCTGTTCCCGCAGCTCCTGCAGTTTTTGTAGGCGTTGGTCGCGGATCTGATCGGTTAATGCCAATTTTTAAGCCTGTTCAAGGGATAAGATGGCTGGGCGCAGTTTTACCCAAACTCCAAATTTTTAGATTATTCCGGCGCCATAGTCAAGCCCTAATGGACCGAAGAGCGGAGACGGGAGACGGAGGAAAAATATTATCGGATGACGAAAATTATCGAAAAAGTTGGATTGCTAATATAGACTAAGATATGAGAAAATTATTAACGCTGGTTGGCAAGGCGCGACGGCATTTTTAATTTATACGGGAATCGGATCACGATTTAAGCTAACCATAATGTTTGCAGTGCAGTCGTTCAGTCTCGAGGTAGAAACCACGGCCAGCACCGATATCTTGGACCTGACCTCTCAGGTGGCCGAGAAAGTCCGAAGCACCGGGGTGGACACGGGCTTGCTGACCCTGTTCATTCCTGGCTCCACCGCGGCCTTGAGCACCATCGAATATGAGAGCGGGGCGGTGCAGGATTTAAAGGCCGCCATCGAGCGGCTCTTTCCCCGAGACCTGGACTATGCCCATGACCGGCGCTGGGGTGACGGCAACGGCTATGCGCACGTCCGGGCGGCCTTCCTCAAACCTTCGCTCAGCCTCCCCATCGAGCAGGGACGTCTACAGTTGGGCACCTGGCAGCAGATCGTGCTGCTGGATTTCGACAACCGACCCCGGCAGCGCCAGATCCGGGGCCAGGTCCTGGGACTCAAGCCTGCCAACGGATAAAAACCGCCAGCCCAAAACCTACACCCATGTCCACCACCCAACTCACCTTTGAAGACAACGCCCTGGCCCAGGCCCTATACGGCGAGCAGGGCAAGCACCTGAAGATCGTCAACCGCAGCCTGGGGGTCAAGACCCAGGTGCGGGGCAACCAGGTGAGCGTGGAAGGTCCGGAGGCCCAGATGCGCCTGGCCCAGCGGGTCCTGCTGGAGCTCTACGAGCTGCTGCGCGCCGGTTACCCGGTGCTGGCCCAGGACGTGCAGTACACCATCCGCATCCTCCAGGACACGGAGAGCGCCTCGGTCAAGGAGATTTTTCTGGACACGGTGTACATCTCCGCCATGAAGCGGCGCATCTCCCCCAAGAGCCTCAATCAGAAACGCTACATCGAAGCCATGCGCACCCACGACATCGTCTTCGGGGTGGGCCCGGCGGGCACCGGCAAGACCTACCTGGCCATGGCCATGGCGGTGGCGGCCCTGATGAACCAGGAGTTCATCCGCATCGTCCTCACCCGGCCGGCGGTGGAGGCCGGGGAGAAGCTGGGCTTCCTGCCCGGCGATCTGGCGGAGAAGGTCAATCCGTATCTGCGGCCCCTGTACGACGCCATGCACGATATGATGGATTTCGAAAAAGCCTCCCGCCTGGTGCAACGGGGCATCATCGAAGTGGCCCCCCTGGCCTTTATGCGGGGCCGCACCTTGAACGACTCCTTCGTCATCCTGGATGAGGCCCAAAACACCACCTCGGAGCAAATGATGATGTTTCTGACCCGTTTGGGGTTCGGCTCCAAGGCGGTGATCACCGGCGACGTGACCCAAATCGACCTGCCGGCCGTGGCGACCTCCGGGCTGGTGGAAGCCCGGGAACTGTTGCGGGGAGTCGAGGGCATCGCCTTCGTGCACTTTACCGATCGAGACGTAGTGCGCCATCCCCTGGTGCAAGACATTATCCGGGCCTATGACAGCCGACGGCCCCGGCGCCTCTCTGAGGTGGAGCCTTCCCGTGCCTGATAAAGAACCGACCGCCAAAATTTGGCATATCTTCGGTCTGGAGCGCCTGCGCGCCCGTTTTCCCCGCAGCCTGGCCCGCAAGCCCGCGGCGCCGCCCCGGGATGAGCGGGTCTCCAAGCTTTGTCTCCTCCTGGCCTTGAGCCTGGGGCTGGCCTTTATCCTGTCTCCCCGGACTCCCAGCACCTCCAGGCAGTATCGGGTGGGGGACATCTCCCGGGAGAGCGTCAAGGCCACCGGAGAGTTTTTGGTGGAGGACGTGGAGACCAAGGCGCAGCGGCAGGAAGATCTCGTGGCCCAGAGCCCGCCGGTCTTCGACATGGATGAGCAGATGGCCGACAAGGTGCAGCAGCGCCTCCAGAAGGCCATGGACTACATGCGCCGCCTTTCTCAGGAAAATCAGCCGGGGACCTCCGGTGGCGGACGGCCTCCCGGGAGAAAGGCCAGAGCCGGTGTCCCTTACAAGACCTTGCTGGAGCATAAGCCGGAGTTTGACCGGCTCCTGGGGGTGACCATCCCCAACTCCACTTTTCAGCTGCTGGCCAAGCTGGAATTTTCCCCCGACCTGGAGGCAATGACCGGGCAGGTTTTGGTGCAGTTTTTCAACCAGGGAGTGATCGGCAGCCGCAGCGTCCTGCAGCCGGCCCCCAGGGAAATTCTGGTGCGGCGCCTGCCTTCCAAGAAGGAGGCGACCGAGAGGGCCCCCTTCCCCTTCATCCAACTGGACGAGGGGCGCCGGGCGGCGGCGGGCTATTGCCGGGATGTGGCGGCGGATTTTTCGCCGGCGGAACGCTGGCTGGTGTGCGACCTGACCCAGTATCTGCTGGTTCCCAACGTTTCTCCCAATTGGGCCGAGACCCAGGAGCGCCAGAAGGCCAGCCTGAAAGGATTGCAGCCGGTATACTTCAAGGTCAAACGCGGCGAGATGCTGATTCGGGAGGGGGAGCCCGTCACTTCCCTGCACCTGGCGAAATTGGAGGCCCAGGGCAAGCTTTACCCCCGCAGCCGGGCCGTGATGATTTTTCTGGGTATCTTCTTCAGCCTGACCCTGCTGCTGGCAGTGTTCTACCAGTTAGCCCGGCTCTCCCTGCGGAACTTTTCCCACCGCCTCCGGGACCTGGCCTTCCTGGCGGCCTTACTGTTCACCGGCGCCCTGCTGAATAAATCGCTCCTGGTCTTGGGCGAGCACCTGGCCCGGAACCTGCCGGAGGTGGGCCTCAATCTGGTCTACCTCCTGCCCCTGGGTCTGCCCGCCATCTTCGCCGCCATGTTCCTGGGTCTGGAAACCGGCGTGGGAGTGGCCTTCTTGAGCGCCACCTTCGCCGCCTTTATGGTGGAACGGCCTTTCCCCCTGTTCATCTACTTTGTCATCGCCGGCTTTGTGGCGGTTTGGGGGGTAAAGAACTGCCGCCGCCGCAACTCCCTGATCCAGGCCGGGCTGGCCATCAGCCTGGGCAACATGTGCCTCGTGGCGGCTTTTAAGCTGCTGGAATACCCCTTCGCCTTCAAGGACCTGTTAACCGGCGAAATGTTCGCCTTCGCCGGGGGCCTGCTCACCGGCATTCTGGCCCTCGGGTTAACCCCCATCATGGAGGCGGGCTTCCGCTACTCCTCCAACATCCGCCTGCTGGAACTCCTGAACCTGGACCAACCGGTCCTCCGGGAGTTGATGCTGGTGGCCCCGGGCACCTACCACCATTCCCTGGTGGTGGGCCAGATGGTGGAAGCGGCGGCGGAGACCATTGGCGCCAACCCCATACTGGCCAAGGCTGCGGCTTACTATCACGACGTCGGCAAGATCAAAAAGCCCATCTACTTCGTGGAAAACCAGATCGGGGAAAACAAGCACGAGAAGCTGGCCCCCTCCATGAGCGGCCTGATCCTCATCGCCCATGTCAAGGACGGAGTGGAACTGGCCCGGAAACACCAACTGGGTGAGGGCATCGCCGACATCATCCGCCAGCACCACGGCACCAGCTTCATCAGGTATTTTTATCAAAAGGCCCAGGCCCAGGCCGCCAACCCCCAAATGGTGAAGATCGAGGACTACCGCTATCCCGGCCCCCGGCCCCAAACCAAGGAAGCCGGGCTGGTGCTCCTGGCGGACCAGGTGGAGGCTGCCTCCAAGACCCTCACCGAGCCCACCCCGGCCCGCATCCAGGGCCTGGTGCAGAAGATCATCAACAATGTCTTCGCCGACGGCCAGTTGGACGAATGCGAGCTGACCCTGAAGGATTTGCACCATATCGCCAAAAGCTTCAACAAGATCTTGGGCGGGATCTTCCACCAGCGTATCCTTTACCCCCAGCCCGCCGACAAGAAGAAGGTTTATGAGGATCTGGATAAGCAACCGCCAAAGAAAAACGGTCATAAGTCCGGAGAAAATCAAGAAAAGAGCCGGGAAGATCTTAAACGCCTTGGGCTGGTCTGAGGCGATGCTGAGCCTCACCGTCCTGGGAGACCGGGCCATGGCCCGTCTCAACCGGGAAACCTTCGGGCGCCGGGGCCCCACCAATGTCATCGCCTTTCCGGTGGATGGAGAACAGGCGCCCTCGCCGGTTCGTTTACAGCCGGGGGCGGCTGTTCTCCATACCCCGGCAATTTCTGACGGCGAACCCCCGGCCATGCTGGGCGAAGTGGTCATCTCCCTGGAGACCACCATCCGTCAAGCCAAAGAATCCGACTGGCCCTGGCAGGAACTCTTCGATTTTTTCCTCATTCACGGTATATTACATTTGCTGGGCTACGATCACGGCACTCCGGCAGAGGAGGAGGCCATGACCGCCCGGACCTGGGAATTGATGAAGCTGCTTTATCCCAAAATTGAATCAATCTGAGCAGTTCCCAGTTGCCAGTTACCAGTTCCCGCAAAGGACCTGCAAAACTGGGAACTGGGAACTGGCAACTGGCTACTGAAAGGAGAACCGGCGTGCCGAGACTGGAAGTGAACGTGGACCATATTGCCACCCTGCGGCAGGCCCGCCTCATCGACGAACCCGACCCGGTGACCGCCGCCGCCCTGGCGGAGCTGGCCGGGGCCGACGGCATCATCGTCCACCTCCGGGAAGACCGGCGCCACATCCAGGACCGGGACTTAAGGCTGCTGCGCCAGACCATCAAGACCCGCCTCAACCTGGAGATGGCCGCCACCCAGGAGATGTTGGAAATAGCCATCGACGTGAAGCCGAACCTGGTGACCCTGGTGCCGGAAAAGCGCCAGGAACTCACCACCGAAGGGGGCCTGGAGGTGGCGAAAAACCAGGATTTTCTCAAGGATTACGTCCGACAACTGAAAGAGGGGGGCCTGCGGGTCAGCCTTTTCGTGGACCCGGTGACGCCCCAGATCGAGGCGGCCAAGGAGGTGGGGGCCGAGTGGGTGGAGCTGCACACCGGCACTTACGCCGACGCCCCGTCCCGGGCCGAGGCCACCCGGCTCTTCCAGGAGCTACTCAACGCGGCCCGGCACGCCAGGAGCCTCGGCCTCAAGGTGAAGTGCGGCCACGGCCTCAACTACCGCAATATCAAACCCTTCCGGGGCCGGGAGGAGTTCGCCGAATACTCCATCGGCCACGCCATCATGGCCCGGGCCATCCTGGTGGGGATCGAACGGGCCGTCCGGGAGATGATCGAACTGATTAGGGAAAAATAGGGACACTTCCTATTTTTCCTGCTTTCTAGCTGCCAGATTAATTCTTGCCATGAAAAATAGGAGGTGTCCCTATTTTTCTCGGAGGCCCGCCCCACCGGGTGAATTTGCTGAAGAAGAAAATGTCGAACCGCCGCCCCCGGCGGTTTAGGCACAGGCTGGAAAGCCTGTGCCACCAAGGCGCCGGCGCCAGATTCTCGGGGAAATTGACGAAATATGGCAATAAATGAAAAACCAGACCGGGCGACCATGAAGTCCCTTGCTCTCGGCATCGTCAGCGACCTCAGCCGGTTGTTGGCGGCTCAAGGCTTTGGTGAACAACCCATCGACATCGTGGAAGCCCTGGTCTTTGCCATGTTCATCGTCGCCGATACTTATTCTTTGGCTAAACCTGACCAGGACAAAACCATAGAAGAGATCAACAGCTTTTATGATGATATGCAAAACCATTTCATTGATCGGGTCATCATCAAGGATTATCAAATTACCGAGGCCGCGGAGATTCAGGCGGTCTCGGATAAATTTTATGATCTCTGCCGGGGCAGATTTGGAGAGTACGGGGAAAAATTTAAACAGGATATTTCTGAACCGGGAGCCTTATCATGCCCCAATACCGTGAGTTATTTTTTAGACAATCTTTTTATCCAACCTCTGAATAACGCAGAAAAAATTGACTTGATGGGCGAGGTGTCGGATAAAATCATCTATCTTTGGGCCGCCTGCGTCGAGTCTTTTAAATAAAACTCGAACCCAAGCTCCTGCTTTGGTTAAGATGCTGTTGAGATGGAACTAATCGATCTGCACACCCACTCCAACGCCTCCGACGGCACCTTTGCGCCGGCGGAGGTGGTGCGCCTAGCGAAAGTTGGGGGCCTCAAGGCCTTCGCCCTGACTGATCACGACACCGTTGAGGGCCTGGCCGAAGCCATGGCCGCGGGCGAGAAGTACGGGGTGGAGGTCATCCCCGGGGTGGAGGTGAGCGCCCGCTTCCCCGGCGGCTCCATGCACATCCTGGGGCTGGGGATCGAATACGGCAACGGCCAGTTGGGGGAGCGTTTGGCGGTCTTACAAAAAGCCCGGGCCGAACGCAATCCCCAGATCATCGCCAAGTTGAACGGACTGGGGGTCAAGATCACCTTCGAGCAGGTGGAGAAGATCTCCGGCCGCGGCCAGATGGGCCGGCCCCACATCGCCCGGGCCTTGATGGAGTCCGGTTACGTCCGGTCAATCCAGGAGGCCTTCGATATTTTCCTGCGCAACGACGGCAAGGCCTATGTCCCCAAGTTCCGCTTCCCGCCGCAGGAGGCCATCGCCATGATCCGGGACGTCCAGGGGGTCCCGGTCCTGGCCCACCCCTTTACCTTGAATCTGGGTTCGGCCTTTGCCTTGAAAAGCACCCTGACGGAGCTCGAGGCCCTGGGTCTGGCCGGCATCGAAGCCATCTATGCGGAGCACACCCCGGAGCAGGAGGCCCTGTACCTGAGGCTGGCACGGGAGTTGGGCCTGCTGGTCACCGGCGGCTCCGACTTCCACGGCGACAACAAACCGGAACTCACTCTGGGGAAGATGCGGGGCCAGGAGAGGCTCACTTACCGCCTGGTTACGGCTCTAAAAGACTGGCGCCGCAGGGAATACGGTCTGCACGGCTAATATAGAACTAATTTGAAGCTGGGTCGAAAGTCTCTGGAAGGGGGGCTGGGGGGCTACAGGCTCCCCAGCCCCCCCCTCATTAATGGTTTATGGCCGCCCCCTGACTAAGGATAAGGGGGCCTCGGGCAGGAGGGCCTACTTGAATTATTGTTTAGATCAGATAAAATATATATACTAAATTCCAGGGATTTGGAGCACCGAAATCAGGGTATTCAGGTATCGACGAAATCAGAGGTTTCCTAATATCCTTGCGTCATTCATTCTAATCTTCCTGGCCTATCTGGTCGATTAATTATATACAAAACTTCCCTTTAGGGGGAAAATCACCCCACTTGGCAATTGACGATCTGTGAATAGGTATTACTTTCTATATTGACATCTCTGATAAAATTAAAGATAATCGGCTTAAGAAATTTTTCACAAATATCCTCCTCTTAGACCATTTTTGGCATTCATATTGCGCTTGATAAAATTTAAACGGGAACCATAGATGACCTCCCAAACGGCAGAGCGCAAGAAGCTAATTTCTGAATTGCAAGTCCAACGTGGCGGCCGATTGTGTCTATCATACATCACCTCGACACGTCAGGGGCATGAGATACAGATTGCTGATGACGTATTGCGCTTGTTCTATGAACATTTAGAGGTCGGAGCCGAAGCAGCGAAAAAGGGTGTAGATCTCTTCCTGCATAGCAATGGCGGGTCAGGTACGGCTCCTTGGCGGATAGTTAGTTTAATTCGTGAATATACAAAAAACCTCGCCATTCTCGTTCCAGACCGAGCTTTCAGCGCGGCCACGTTGATCGCCTTAGGGGCAAACGAAATTATAATGCATAAGATGGGTTGTTTGGGTCCGATCGATCCATCTGTTGCAAACATATTCAACCCGCCAAATCCCGTTAATCCTGGGCAGCTATCACCAATTAGTGTTGAAGATGTCACTGCCTACTTCAAATTGGTCAGTGAAGAACTCGGGATCACACACGATGATGAGTTGGTCCAAGCGCTAATGGCTTTGACCGAGAAAGTTCATCCTCTTGCCCTCGGCAATGTTCAGCGTTCCCACAATCAGGCGCGCATGATGGCTATAAAACTGTTGAAACTGCATATGCCGAAAGAGACTGATGAACCCGAGATTATGAAGATAATCGATACGTTAAAATCCAACCTCTTCTTCCATGGTCACCCCATTAACCGTAAAGAGGCGAAGGTAGATTTGAAACTTAAGGTATCGAATCCGCCGAACAACTTGGCGACCCTGATGCGGAATCTCTATGTGGAATATGAGAAAGCAATGCAGTTGAATAAGCCGTTTCACCCAACGCACGAGATGGAGGTACGAGCTAAGGCTGAGCCAGCTAAAGCACCATTCACGACGGAGCAGATCTTGAAGCAGTTGCAACAGTTGGCGCAGAAAGGGTTAGGAATTGGTTCGCCGGGGATCAGCGAGGAACAACTTGTAAAGCTTGCGGTCGCGATGATTCCGCATGTCGGCGCCCAGAGTCCCCCAGATGATGCAAAACTTAAATTAGAGGGGATTGTAGGTGCTTATGTCGAATCACAGGCTCGAACGGATGTTTTCAAAACTGACATGAGAATAGAGCGCATGACTGTGGTTACGCCTGCTGGCCCTCAGCCAGGGGTGAGACAGGAGGTTTTATGGCAAAGATGGGAAGAAGAAAAATAACGAAGGCCAAGCTTGCAAGGACGCAGGTAGCATCCGAAACAAATCCCTTCATCATTCCGGTTTCTGGAGGGTTGAATATTCTCATCCCCGAGACTGAGGTAGTGATAGGCGTGGCCTGGGGTTTTGAGCAGCCACCCATTGGCCTTCCAATTATGAGGGAAGGATTCATCACCACGACTGGACTTCTTCAGTCGTCGATTGAATGACCTTAAAGAGCAAAGATTTGATCCTCGCTCTAGGCGGCCTCCGGGCCGCTTTTTTATGTACTCGCCGTCCCTCATCCCTCAGCTAAATTTTCAGAAAATCTCGAAAATTCCTATAATATGGGTAGACTCTTCCTTAATCATGATAAGAAGGCGGTATAAAAATCACACTGATATCATATAGTTACAAAAGCGGCCCAATGCCATTCTAATGAAAAAAGGCAAGGTCAGCCAATTAATGGAGCGTGAGAATAGATCTCTCAGTCAGCCGGGGCTTTCCTGCCCTGACACACCGGGCAACCTTGCAGACACAATGGTTTTTCCAGGCTGCTGGAGTGCAGCAGTTCGTCGTTCTGCAAAATAGCGAGGGTGGGGCCATCGGCCACCACCTGACCCTCCTTGAGCACAATGGTGCGGGAGCAGAGGTCCAGCACCATATCCAGGTCGTGGGTGGCGATGATGCGGGTATGTTTGAAGGTCTTGAGCAGCTCGATGAGTTGCCGCCGGGTTTTAGGATCAAGGTAGGAAGTCGGCTCATCCATCACCAGGATGGCAGGAGACATGGAGAGGACGGCGGCGATGGCCACGGCCCGTTTTTCGCCGCCGGACAGACGGTAGGGCGGGCGATCTTTTAAATGGGCGGCGCCCACCGTGGCCAGCGCCTGCATGACCCGGTCCTCCACTTCCTCCGGAGGCAGGCCCAGGTTTAAGGGGCCGAAGGCCACGTCATCATAGACCCGCGGCATGAACAGCTGATCGTCCGGGTCTTGGAAGACCATACCCACGGTGCGCCGGACGTAGGACAGGGTCCCCTTATTTAAGGGGAAGTCGCCGATGCGCACGGTCCCGGCCTGGGGCCAGAGGCAGCCGTTGAGCTGGAGCAGGAGGGTGGACTTGCCGGCGCCGTTGGCCCCGACAATGGCCACCGCTTCGCCATGGGTGAGGCGGAAGGAGACGCCGCGCAGGACCTTAGTGCCATCGGGGTAAGCATATTCCAAATCCTTGACTTCAACCAAGTGATGACTCATGGCGCCAGCCCCGTCAGCAGATGTCCCAACTGGTGCGGCAGGTTATACCAGCGCAGCAGGAGAAAAAGGCTGGACCACCCCAGGAAAAAAACCGCGTCCTGCAGGTGGAATTCCAAGGGACGCAGCAGGCGGATCGTGCCGTCAAAGCCGCGGGAGCGCATGGCCAGGTGGATGCGTTGCGCCCGAGCCAGGGTGCGTAACAGCAACTGCCCGATCAGGTAAGTGAAGACCTTGAATCCCAGCCCCCGTCCCTGGAAGGACCGCAGGGAGCGGGCCCGCATCAGCCGCAGCGCCTCATCGGTTAACACGAAAATGTAGCGATATAAAAAGAGCAACTGGACCACGAAGCCGGTGGGGGCTCCCAGTCTCTCCAGGGCCAGGCAGACCGCATTGAGGCCGGTGCTGGCAATTAAGATCAAGGCCGCACTGACGGTGAGAGTGAAGCGGATCATGATGGAGGCGAAGGAGACCCAACCCCCGGAGAGGCCCACCGGTCCCAGCTGCACCAGGACGGCCCGGTCCAGCAGGGGGTTGAAGATGCCGATGAAAAAGGCAAAGGGCGCGGCCAGTAAAATCTTCCTGGCCAGATAACCCGGAGGCAGGTTGCCCACGGCGATTAGCGCCACCGGATAGATCATAAAGGGAATCAGACCGGTGATCTCGTATTTCCCGAAGGAGACTACGGCAATAATAAAAACCAGGGTGGTGAGGAGTTTTGCCCTGGGGTCGAGCCGGTGGAGGGGGGTCTGCTGATAGGAGAGGGTTTCTAAGTATCCGATATTTAATAAGGAAGATTCAATGGTGGCCATGGTCAGTAGTCAGTAGCCAGTAGTCAGTTGCCAGTGAGAGTGTGCAATGTGCACCTTACATTTTTTCTACCTTGCCTTGGTAAAAATAGGGACACCTCCCATTTTTTGGGCAAGACCTTAAAAGGGCGAGGATAAAGATAGTAAAAATAGGAGGTGTCCCTATTTTTACCCCTTGCCCGGTGAACAATATCTTCTCAAGCCCAAACCGATGACCCCGGTCAAGAGAAGAGTCAGGGCGGCTCCGAGGATGCCGGCCAGGGACTTGCCGGTGCTGATCTCCGGCCAGCTTTCCGGCTTTTCGGCCTGCTTCTCTGCTGCCGGCTTTTTAAAATCATAGTCCGGCAGGAAAGAGAGCTTGTCCTGAATCCGGGCCAGCGCCCCGTGCACCCCCTCCCTGGGCGCCGCCAGTTCCTCCTGGCCGGTAACGCCCTTCACGGACCATTCCAGGCCATCCGGGTGGCTCGAGGCGAACCAGGATAAAATTCCCCCGGTGACCACGGCAAACAAGGCCAGGCCGAGCCACAGCGGCTTATGGGAATGGCCCCGGGCGGCGGGGGCAGCCGGCGCCAGGGCCAGGATTTCCGGGTGCGCCTGCCAGACAAAGCTCACCACCGCGGCGGTGACCAGGCCCTCGACGATGCCGATGGCCAGGTGAATGGGGAGCATCAAAAGGAGGAAAGTAGCAAAGGGGAGTGCCGCCACGCCGGAGAAAAAAGTCTCCAGAACGACTCCCAAGGCCCCCAGTTGCAGGGCCAGGATAGAGGCGGCCAGGGCTCCCAGCAAGATGCGGCCCCGGGTCGGCCGGGCGCCGACAATTTTCTGATAAACGAGCGGGTAAGCAATGAAACAAGGAAAAAAACCCATATTAATAATGTTGCACCCGAGGGCCAGCAGCCCGCCGTCGGCAAAAAATAGAGCCTGGATAGTGAGGACTGAAGCCATAGTGATAAAGGCGGCAGAGGGACCCAACAAGATGGCCAGGATCATCCCGCCGGCCAGGTGGCCGCTGGAGCCGGTGGCCGGAATGGTGAAGTTGATCATCTGGGCGGCGAAGATAAAGGCGCCCAAAACTCCCATCAAGGGCACCTTATGTTCATCCAGGTCTTTCCTGAGTTTTTTGGCGCTGTAGGCGGTCAGGCCCGCGGTGGCGGCCCACATGGTGCCGCCCACCGCGGGAGACATCAAGGCATCGGCCATGTGCATGATTAATTCTCCTTATCGTTCAAGAGCATCATTGCCCCGGTATCTCGCCAAAATGTCTTGGCCTAAAAATTATAATACACCGTGAACAGGGGAGTGTATTTCCGGCTGCCGGCTTTGCCGACCAAGTCGAGGGCGGCGCCGGCGGAGCAAGCCCATTTTTCATTTATAAAGAATTCTATTCCTGGCAGGACCCCCAAAAGTGTGGAGGGCGATTGGAAACCCTGGGGGGTATCGATATTGGTCCAGGTCCAGGTGCTGTACATTTCCAATAAGGCCACCCAGCGCTTCGTAATAGGATATTCCGCCGCCAGGTTGAACGTCACAAATTGCCGGGAGCGGACTGCATCATCTCTCGAGGCATAGAGGTTAACCGGGGTATTTAACCAGACATTGCTGTAGACCATAAAAGGTTTCAGCCATTTGAAGAGGTTGACGCCGGTGGTAAAAGTAAAAGCCCCGGTGCCGATGCCATCCTGGCCCAGGAACCTCGGGTTGAGGTTGGAGGCGTGGCCGCTGGGAAAACCCACCCCAGCCACCCCGGTGACCGCGGGCCTCAATGCGGTTTCTTCCAGCAGCAAGTACTTGCCCACCGCCGTAATATCCCCGACGCCGCCGTAGTTGGCAGAGGTTTCGCCGTTGGGGCCGGCCAGGCTGGCATCGACTTTGCTGGCCCAATTATGAATATAAGGAACAATGACATACATCTCCAGGTTTTTAGTCGGGCCGTAGGTAAATTTGACGGGCATGGAGAAGGTGTAAAAGTTTCCGTGGGCGCTGGTATTGCGCCAGTTGGGGGAGAAGGCTCCCGGGTAACAAGACAAGGCCCAGAGGACCTGCATGCTGGCATGGCCGGTCTCAATGGGTAAGCAGGAATCGCTGATTAGGGGACCGCAGGTGCTGGGAGCCTCTTCTTTCTTTTCTTCTGCCGCTTTATCGGGTCCCGGTTTCTCCATGAGAGCGGCCGCGCCTTGGGCCAACGCCGCCGAAGAAAATAATGTCCAACCAGTAAAAAGGCCCAGCATCATGAACATTACCACTATTTTACCATGAACGAAACTCATGCTCCCCTCCATTCGCCCAAAAAAAAACCACGAAAACCCGGCGCCTCCTGGCGCCACGAGCCTTCGTGGCTGATTTATTCAATGTGGTGTTTCTTAAGGCTTCCGGGGTTCGTTCCCGGAGTCTCACCAAATTTATGGCAAGGGAAAGAAAATGTCAAGCTTTCTTCGAGGTAAAATTTGAACCCCGATGTGATTCTTAGGCCATTTCGATATGAGAAGTTGCTGCTTAGCCGAAACCGGGTTACAATTTATATTGAGATATCATCACCAGGAGGTGAAACAGTATGTGTTGCCAGAGCAAAGACCAGCATGAGCACGAACACGCCCACGGGGCTGAGACTCATAGCCATGATGGCCAAGAGCACAGCCACGAGGCGACTGTCCATAGCCACGAGCACACCCACGACGAGGGCCATCACGGCCACGACCATAAGTGCTGCCATTGACGGCAAGCCGCGGGTCCGCTGAGTAAATAAGCCACGAACGTCTTGTCCGGTTTGAAGACCGGGAAAGCGTTCGTGGCTTTCCCTCCTCCTTTCCATTCCTAGCCGCTAAGTCGAACCAAAGGGTGAACAGGCCGCAAACACTTTTGGTCTGTTTCCGCCACTAAGAGTTTGATATGCCCATACCCCTTGGTAAGCAGGTGGTACCAGGCATCGTCCACCTCAAAAAATCCTTGCCTGGAGCCCACCAGTTCCACCCGATCGGCTGGGCAGCCCATTTCCCGACAATGGCCGGCCAGATCGAAGCCTTCCGGCAACTCCGCGCCGCCCACCAGATAAACGATCAGTCCGCTTTTCATAAATCCCCCTATAAGCCCTTCATCGCCTGGGCCAGATGGTCCAGGTAGAGATTGACGATTCCTTCCTGATAACCGAGTCCTTTGGTAATCCCCTCGATGTAATAAGCTTTTTGTTGGAGAAGCTCCGATTTCCAGCTCTCCGGATCACCGCCCAAGATATCCTTGGCCACATGCTCTCCGGCCACAAATAAGAAGGGCATTAGCACCACGGTGGTCGCCCCGGATTTCTTGACCGCCTCCAGGGCCTCCTGCCGGGTGGGTTTGCCTGCCACGGTGCCCAGAAAAACATTCTGCTGGGGATAATGGGAGCGCAACAGCCGGTCAAAGGCCAGATAGGTTGCGGTCCCTTCCGGTGAGGGGCTGCCGTGGGCCACGAGGACCACGACATTATTTTTTAAGTCCTTAGGGAAAGTCTGGGCCAGGGCCTGGAGGACCCGCTCCTGATCCTGTTGGCTGCTCAGCAGCGGTTGGCCCAGGGCAACTTTCAGACCCGGGATCTTCCGGCTTTCTGCCACGATTTTCTTTTCCCACTCCTCCCCCGGCACTAGATGGAGAGACTGGACGGCCACCCGGGTATATCCGGCTGCTTTTAATTCTCGTAAAGTCGTGGGTAGGTCATTGAGCTTTTGGCCTTTCTTTTCGGCCACCTTGTGCCGGACTTTACGGGAGGTGAAGGCCCACCGGATTTCGTGATCAGGAAAACGCTTTTTTACCTGCAACTCAAAGTGGTGGTACGTATCAAAGGCTTCTGTGGTGGTGCCAAAGGCCGCCAGAACGATGGCGGGTTTTGCCGTTGATGCGGCATTCAGGGTCAAAGGGGCGCTTACCACTGAGAGGATAAGTACCAGCCATAACCACCTAAATTTAACCTGGTTTAACATGTTGCCCTCCTGGTTGGTTTTTTCGCAAAAAAAATCCTTAAGTCACGATGACTTAAGGATTGCACCCAGCTTCTTTATCCTTATCGGAGCTTACCGCCCGCTAGGCCTCGTAGGGGCTTAAGCCTTCATTCGGGCAGGTCTTCTGACTTCCGGCTCTTCCTACCGCCTGCGCCTTCCCATCCCGCTTCAGTGAGACAGTGGCTTGTGCAGGTTTCGTCCCCGGTTACAGCGGCGGGACCGTGCCGGTTTTACACCGGCTTCCCTATTATGCCCTATATGGGCACCCGAATTATTTAAACCGCAACATATAGGGTTTCATTATATCTGTCAAGCGGAAAAATCTCCAAAACTCAAAGGCCTGGGCACGGTCTCCGGCTCTGTGGGGCCGGTACCGGCCGGCTGCCGCCAGGCCAGGAGGTAGAGGATCTCCGGCCCGGGGTTGGTCAGGGCATGGGCCACCCCGGGTGAAATGCGGATCATGGTGCCGCCTCCCGAAATCATTCTCTCCTGGATTTGTCCGGCGACTTCCCAGGTTAATAAGCCGACGCCGTGAAAGGTAAAGAGCCATTCCTCCTGGCCGGGATGGTAATGGTGGCCCCGGCTGTGGCCCGGCTGGACGGAGACCAGGTGGCCGGTGCGCACGACTTCCCCGGCTTCCCGGACCCGGCCCTGCCAGGGGAAAAGACTGAAGCCACGTTCATCCCGGTGGATTTCCTCGGAAAGGTCAATAAATTCCACGTCGGCCATTTTCTGTCCCCTTCCCTGCGCTGGCGGTGGTTTACAAAGTAAAAGTAGTGGTTAAATTGACGGATTAAAGACTGTCGGAGAAAAATAATGCGCCATCATCCTCGACGGCCGGATTCAGGGCCGCCAGAGCAGCGGTAAAGCTGACAGTCTTGCATTTTTGTGCCAATCTGTTAAAGTGAGGCCGCTCGCGAACCTGAGCCAATCCTCAAGAGCCGCCGGCACCCGATTCGAAAAATATGGCTACCATCAACGACCTGGTTTTGGTGCATCTGGACCGCCAGCCCGCCTTTTATGCCCGCATCAACGACGTCAGCCCCGACGTCAAGCGGGGCTGGTATCAGGTGGAGCTGCTGGTGCTCAGCCTGCCGCCCCAGACCATGGTGTGGATCCTGGAAGAGACCCAGATCAATGGAGAAGAATTCACCATGGGCGGCCGGCCGGTGAGGCTGGAGCTCCTGCCCCCCAAGCCGCAGCCTGAACCGGAAACCAGCCCTCCCAAGAGCAAGGGCAAGATCATTTCCCTGGTGCGGAAACCTTCTTAGCTCGAAGGGGGGCCGTCGTCGGCCGGTTGCCGGCGAGTTAAACGGCGCCGCGCTCGCCCCGGACCGGTTGGGGGTGACTTTTAGCTTTGAAATGCCTAGCTAATACAATTACAATAAGAAGTGAGTCCTTTCCTGAAAATTGGGATTTTGGTTTGTTTCTATGAGAATCTTACTGGTTCAACCCACGACCAAATATCCGGGTGGACGGGTGCTGCGCAGCCGCACCCGCTGGCTGGTGGGGATCACCCTGCCTTATCTGGCCGGGCTGACGCCCCGCGGCATCATGGTGGACCTGGCGGATGACCGCCTGGTGGATATTCCATATCACCGCCAATACGATTTGGTGGGTATTACCACCACCTGCGCCACGGCCGAGCGGGCCTACGAGATCGCCGCGGAGTTTCGCCGGCAGGGGGTGCCGGTGGTGATGGGCGGCTTCCACGTCACCCTGCACCCGGAGGAGGCTCTGGAGCATTGCGACGCGGTGGTGGTGGGAGAGGCGGAGTCCGTCTGGGAGCAAGTCCTGGAGGACGCCAGGGTCAAACGCCTGAAAGGGCGCTACCAGGCCGCGGATTTTCATGATCTGGTCGGTCTGCCTCGTCCCCGCCTGGAGCTGATGGATTACCGGCGCTATCGGGTCAAGATCATTCCCACCCAAACCAGCCGGGGTTGCCCTTACCACTGCGCCTTTTGCGAGGTCCCGATTGTTTACGGGCACACCTATCGCCGCCGGCCCCTGGATGAGGTGATCGAGGAAATTAAGGCCAACGTCCGCATCACCGGCCTGAAAAGCATCTATTTCATCGACGACAATCTCACCGGCCACCGGGACTACGCCAAGGAGCTGTTTCAGGCCCTGATACCCCTGAAGTTGCGCTGGAGCTGCCTCTGGACCATCAACACCTCCCGGGATGAGGACCTGCTGGATCTGGCCAAGCGCTCCGGGTGCAGCCACGTCAACATCGGCATCGAAAACGTCTGCCCGGAGTCCATCTCCGCCATCGACAAGGTGCAGAATCCGGTGGTGGAGTACGAATGGCTGCTGGGCCGCCTGCGGGAAAAAGGGATCTTTTATTCCCTGAACTTCATGTTCGGGCTGGATGGGGACCATAAGGAGCTCTTCGACGAGACCCTAACCTTTCTGGACAAGGTCAAGGCGCCCATGGCCTTCTTCAACGTGGCCACGCCCCGGCGGGGCACCCCCATGTGGGACCAGCTCAACCAGGAAGGGCGGGTGCATAATCCCGACGCCGAAAAGTATCTGGGGATGGTCTGCAACTTTTTCCCCCGGCATATGACCCCGGAGGAGTGCGAGGCCGGCGTCTGGCGTTGCTTTCAGAAATTTTACTCATTCCGCTCCATCTGCCGCCGTCTGCTCATGCCGCCGACCAGCTATATCTTTCAGGGGATTCCCAGCAACCTCTTTTTTCATTGGTCGGCGATGCGCAAGATTGACCCGGTGGATTTTTATTGACGCAGCAGCGGGAAGGCCGTCCTGATTCCCTGGATGACGAACTCCACCGCCAGGGCGGTCAGGACCAGCCCCATGATGCGGGTCAGCAGGCGGAGGCTGCTTTCCTTAATCAAGGCCAGGATCCGGTTGGCGTAGATGAAGCAAATATAGCTGAAAAAGAGGATAATCAAAGTCGCCAGCAGGATGGTTAAGTTTTCCGCCAGGGTCTGGGCCCGGCTGGTCAGGACCAGGGCGGTGGTGATGGACCCGGGGCCGGCCAGGAGCGGCACGGCCAGGGGCGCCAGGGCGATATCTCCGTATTCTTCGGCCTTAAGACTGGAAGCGGTGTCCAGACGGTTGAAGTGGCCCCGGCCGTGGAGCATGTCAAATGAGATGCGAAAGAGGATGAGGCCGCCGGCGATCTGAAAGGCGGCCAGGGTGATGCCGAAAAAGTTTAGGATGAATCGGCCCACGAGGACAAAGACGGCCAGAATGATAAAGGAATAGAAGCAGGCCCGGCCGGCCACCTTCCGGGTGGCAGCGGGAGATTGCTCCGAGGTCAGGGCCAGATAGGGAAAGAGATTGCCCAGCGGGTCGATGATGACGAAAAAAGAGACCAGGCTGGTAATGAAGAAGGGCCAGATGGGAATCAGAAATTCTTGTACCATGGTGCAGGATACCCCGGAAAAGAAGGATAGATTATGGCCAACTTTCAGGTGAATAAGACCTATCAGGAAATTAATGACAAAATCAGGAAAGGTCAAGCGGTGGTGGTCACCGCCGAAGAGATGATCGACATCGTCCGCACCAAAGGTGAGGTGGCCGCGGCCCGCACCGTGGACGTGGTGACCACCGGCACCTTTTCCCCCATGTGCTCTTCCGGGGCCATCCTCAATTTCGGCCACACCAAGCCCCCCATGAAGATGGCCAAGGTCTGGCTCAACAACGTGCGGACTTACGCCGGGTTGGCCGCGGTGGACGTTTACATCGGCGCCACCGAGCCCACCGTGGATGATCCTTTGAACCAGGTCTATCCGGGCGAGTTCAAGTACGGCGGCGGCCATGTGATCCAGGACCTGGTGGCGGGCAAGGCCGTGCACCTGGAGGCGGAGGCCTACGGCACCGACTGCTATCCCAACAAGCGCCTGGACCGGGAGATCACCCTGAAACAGATGGTCAACGCCATCCTGTGCAACCCCCGCAACTGTTACCAGAACTATAACGTGGCGGTGAACCTGTCCAAGCGCACCATCTACACCTATATGGGGCCGCTCCGGCCCAAGGCCGGCAACGCCAATTTCTGCACTTCGGGGGCGTTGAGCCCCTTGTTCAACGACCCCTATTACCGGACCATCGGCATCGGCACCCGCATCTTCCTGGGCGGCGGGGTGGGCTACGTCGTCTTTCCCGGCACCCAGCACAACCCCGGCAAACCACGGTCCGAACACGGCATACCCCTGGGTCCGGCGGGCACCCTGTTCCTCATGGGAGACCTGAAAAAGATGACCCCCCGCTACCTGGTGGGGGTGAGCCTGATAGGCTACGGTTGTTCACTAAGCGTGGGGGTGGGGATTCCCATTCCCATACTGAATGAGGAGATGGCCCACTTTTGCGGGGTATCCGATGAAGAGCTGCTGGCTCCCATCGTCGACTACGGCAGCGATTATCCCGCCGGCACCGGCCGCGTCCTGGGGCAGGTGAGCTACGCCCAGTTGAAGCGGGGCACCCTGACCCTTGAAGGCCAGGAAGTGCCCACCGTGCCCCTGTCCAGTATGGTGCGGGCCCGGGAGATCGCCCAGCTCTTGAAAGAATGGATCCTGGTCGGCCAATTTCTGCTGGGGGAACCGGTGGAGCTGCTGCCGGGGAGCGAGCAGGTTCACTGCGTCCCCACCGCCAGCCGGGACAGTTAAACGGCAGAGGCGAAGAGGGGAAAAGGGGAAAGGGCGAAAGGGGGAAAAGCCAAAAAAGTTGGCGCCGGCCAGCCATGATAGTTGAAAGGGTGGGGCGGGCCGCTGTGCCCGCCTTTTGTCTCCAAGCTTCTGCGCGTTGATCCGCGAAAAATGAAGAATGGAAATATGTTATAATAAGGGCGCGGTTTGCCGCGCCCTTTTCAGTTTGGGTAATCGATAGCACCCCTGGAATTATGACTGAATTATTAGAGAACCTGACAAACAATCTCAGCCAACACCACCGGGCGGTGCTGCTGTTCTCCGGCGGCCTGGATTCCAGTCTGCTGCTGGCCGTGGCCGCCCGGACCCTGGGCCCCGGATTCTGCGCCCTTACCTTCGCCGGCCCCCACATAGCCCCCGGAGAGCTGGCTGCGGCCTGGGCCCTGGCCCGGCGCCTTAAGGTGCGCCACCTGGTGCGGTCCGTCGACCCCCTGGCCCTCCCGGATTTTCGAGGAAACACTCCCCGGCGGTGCTATGCCTGTAAACGGGCCATTATTACCCGGGCCTGGGAAGTGGCCCGGGCGCAGGGGGCGGAGGTCCTGTGGGACGGCACCAACCTGGACGACCTGGGGGATTTTCGCCCGGGCCTGCAGGCCGCCCGGGAGCTGGGGGTGGCCAGCCCCTTGCTAGAGGCGGGCTTGAACAAGGCGGCCATCCGGGCCCTGAGCCGGGCCTTGGGCCTCCCCTGGCAGAAGCCGGCCCAGAGCTGCCTGGCCACCCGCTTCCCATATGGCACGCCGTTGACCCGTGGGGCCCTGGAGAGGGTAGGGCAGGGGGAGGCCTGGCTGCGCCGGCGGGGTTTCTCCCACGTGCGCCTGCGGCGGCCGGCGGCGGGGGTGGCCCGCCTGGAGCTGAACCCGGAGGAGTGGCCGGCCTTCCTGGCCCCGGAGGTGCGGGGCCCCTTCACCGCCCTGGCGTCGCGCCTGGGAATCGACCGCCTGGCCCTGGATTTGCCTCGGTAACAGTGTAGGACAGCCGCCCCCGGCTGTCCCTGGACAGGCGAGGGCGCCTGTCCTACATTCCCTTCGACATCTTTGCTCAATGGCCAAATAAACGATCAGACAGAGCGGAGGCTTTCAGGTTCGTGGGCAAAGGCGAAACGGTCCATGAACATTTAGCCTGCGCCGATTAGGGGCACCGCAAGCTGCGCCCTACTTGTAATCCATAACCATGCCAAGAAAAATCCGAGCCTTGGGCCTCCTTTCCGGGGGTCTGGACAGCATGTTGGCCGGGGCGGTGCTTCGGGGCCAGGGGATTGACGTCACCTGCATCTGTTTCGTCACGCCCTTTTACGGGGCGCAGCGGGCCCGGGAGGCCGCGGCCCATCTCGGCCTGCCCCTGAAAGAAGTTGATTTCACTGAAAAATTCGAGCCTTTGCTCTATGAGCCGCCCCACGGCTTCGGCAAGGGGCACAACCCCTGCATCGATTGCCACGCCTTGATGATCCGGGAGGCAGGTTTGGTGATGGCGGTCGAGGGGTTCGACTTCGTCTTTACCGGCGAGGTCCTGGGGCAGCGGCCCATGAGTCAGAACCGCGGCTCCCTGAATACGGTGGCCAGGGAATCGGGCCTGGCGGAACTGCTGCTGCGGCCTCTGAGCGCCAAATTGCTCAAGACCACCCGGCCGGAGCTCGAAGGCTGGGTGGACCGGGAGCGCTTACTTAACCTCAGCGGCCGGGGGCGCCAGCGCCAGATCGCCCTGGCCGCAGAGTACGGCATCACCCGTTATCCGGCTCCCGCCGGGGGGTGTCTGCTGACGGACCCTGGTTTTGCCATCCGGATTAAGGAACTGCTGCGGCATCAGGGGCGGGCGTCCCGTCGCGACCTGGAGCTGCTCAAGTGGGGCCGCCATTTTCGGCTGCCCGGCGGGGTCAAGGCGGTGGTGGGCCGCACCCAGCGGGATAATGAAGCCATTGAGGGCCTGATGGCCCCGGGGGATTACTGCCTGAAGGTCGAAGATTTTCCGGGACCTCTGGTCCTGGTGATGGGCGAGGTTGCGGAACCGGACCTGCAGGAGACCGCCGGCCTGGCCGCGGCCTACAGCGATGCGCCCTTGGGGGCGGCGGTGCGGGTGAGTGTGGAAGGCGGCGGCGCGGTCCGGCTCCTGCATCTGGAGACGCCGGCCAAGGAGCGCTTTAAGGATTTGCTTATCTAAATATCAAGGCGGCCCGGCAGGCCGCCTTGATTTGGAGAAACTGGACAATTCATGGTAATTTGTCCAGAGCTGATCTTTAGGCCGCGTCGGGGATGTGAGGTTTCTTTTTCGGTCGCCCGCCCCGTTTGCCGTTCGTCCGTGCCGCGGCGGTTTTAGCCGCCGAGGTTGACCGTCCCCCGGTCCTGCCCAACTGCGCAGCCATCCACTGGCGCGAGCCCAGAAAGCCTTCCAGCAGGCCGGGCAAGTAGAGATCGGCGTCAAGGTCTGGAAAGTGTAGGCCGAAGCCTGACGGTGAAATCTCGATTTTGGCAAGCTGTCCGGGCTTGGCTGCTTCGAGCCCTTGCGCATCATGCGGCCTGAACGCAATTGACAATCCTGTGCTCAGGTCGATTACCAAGCGTCCGATGCGGCGGTCATAGCGCGCCGCTATAGCAGTCGGCGTTTTGGCCAGTCGTGCTGCTGCCCGCTCGTTGGCTGCGTCGATTTCGTCTTTAGGGCAATCCATGAATCCTGCTCCATTCGGCGCATAAGGACGCGGTTCTTGCCGCCAAAGCCGCCTTGATCTTTGCCAGCTCATTCGCCGGAAAATGGTAATTCTCCCGTAATTCCGGCGGGCCTCCGGGGCAATTGAGCTTGAAGACGGCTTCACGGCCAATGCCAATAACATGGACGTGGGCCGGTCGGTGATCGTTCGGGTAAATCACCACACGCAGACCGCCAATCCTGTCAACAGTTGACATTTTATCATAAACCTAAGCGCTTGGGTTAGCGATTTTTTTTAGTACCGGAACTTTTTTGGTGTCAAAAAACGTCAAGCTTCTCCCAGCGCCTCGCCCAGGCGCGGCACCAGGTGGTCGAAGTCGCCGTTGGACATGACCAGCACCAGGTCGCCGGGCCTAAGCTGCGGCAGCAGTCCGGCCAGGAGCTGGTCGGTGTCAGGATAGTAGAAGGCCGTCTTTCCTTGCTGCGCCAGGTCCGCCACCAGTTGCCGGGAGGAGAACTGCTCCTCCGGCTCCACCTTCCACAAATCCGGCGGCTCCCGCACCAGGATGAGGTCGGCGTCCTTAAAGGCCGCGGCGTAGGGCGCCTGGAAGATGCGGCGCCGGGAGGTGTTGGTGCGGGGCTCGAAGACCGCCACCAGACGGCGCGCCGGATAGCCCTGGCGCACCGCCTGCAGGGTCACGGCCACCGCGGTGGGATGGTGGGCGAAATCCTGCAGGACCAGCACCCCCTGGAATTCTCCGGCCACCTCCTGGCGCTTGTGGACCCCCTGAAAGCCGGCCAGGGCTTCCTTTAAGGCCCCGGGCTCGACCCCCAACTCCGCCAGGGCGGCGATGGCGGCCAGGGAGTTCCAGACATTGTGGGCGCCGAGCATGGGCAGGAAAAACTCGCCCCAGGGCCGGCCTTCCTTCAGGGCGGTGAACTTCAGGCCGCCGGAAGCCGGGATAATCTGCGCGGCCTGCCAGTGACAAGCGGGGCTCACCCCATAAAACGAGACGGGCGTGGGGGCTCGCCCGCAGACCTGCCGCACCAGGGGCGCATCCCCCCAGGCCAGGACCCGGCCGTCCGGAGCCACGGTTACCAGATAAGAGTCAAAGGCCCGGATAACGTGATCCAGGTCGGTGTAGATGTCGGCGTGGTCGAACTCGATGGAGGTGAGCACCGCCACCCGGGGCCGGAAATGGACAAACTTGGGGCGCTTGTCGAAAAAGGCGGTGTCGTATTCGTCACCCTCCAGGACCACGTAGGGACCGCGGCCCACCCGGTAATTGGCCTGAAAATTCCGGGCAATCCCGCCCACCATGAAGCCGGGGTCCATGCCGGTGGCGTAGAGCAGCCAGGCGATCAGGGCGGTGG
>JAPLJC010000129.1 GCA_026388765.1 Deltaproteobacteria bacterium | reverse complement strand
GGCAGGTAAACCGCCTAAGGTGGCCCTCACCGCCTGTATGCGCAAACTCCTGGTGATACTTAATGCCATGCTCAAAAATCGTACTTACTGGAACCCTCAGCTGCATCTGGCAGCTTGACAGAAAAGACAGTCGCTACATTGCACAGGCGGGACGCCTGCGCTACCAAATCTTATGGGGGTTGGGGGAGAGGGTTTGGGAGATGGGGTAGGGGCCGTCGGCCCCTGGCCCCCTCTCCCAAGGTTTTTTAACCTGCTTCGAAAAGCTATAAGGGCGGTTCGAGAACCGCCCCTACGAGATTCTTCGGTCGCCTGCGGCTCCCTCAGAATGACAAAAACCCTAAAGCTTCAAATTCTCCCTGGCCAGGTGCTCGCCCCGGGCCCGGATTTCCACCAGTTCATGGAGGGTCGGGAGGTATTTGCATTGGAAGCCTTCGTGGACCAGCTTGATCTTCATGGCTTCCAAGATCTGGTTCATCTGGGAGACGGCCTGGCCGCTCCAGCCGTAGGAGCCGAAGCAGGCCGCGGCCTTGTGCTGGGGGCGCAGCCCCTGGAGGTAGGTGAGGAACTCCCCCATGGAGGGGAACATGGTGTTGTTGAGGGTGGGGGAGCCGAAGAGCAGCAACCCGGCGTCGAGGACGTCGGTGACGATGTCGCTGTAATGGGTGCGGCGCAAACGATAGGGCAGGGTTTCGGCCCCGGCGTCGATCAGGCCGTTGATCAGGGCCTGGGCCATCAGCTCGGTGCTGCCCCACATGGTGTCGTAGATCACCAGGGCCTTGGGCTCCACTTCCCCGGCGCCCCATTTCCGGTAAGCCGTTAGGACCTTGCCCGGGTCCCGCAGGAGCAGGCCGTGGTCCGGGGCGATGAGCTTGAAGTCCAGGTGCAACTGGTCGACACTGTTCAACAACCTGGTGATCAGGCTGCCGAAGGGCATCAGGATATTGGCGTAGTACTTCTTCAATTGATGAAAATAGGCGGCGTAATCCTTGGTCTGGTCGTCGAAGCGTTCGCTGGAGGCGAAGTGGGCCCCGAAGCCGTCGCTGGAGAAGAGGATTTGCTCTTCTTTGAGGAAGCTCATCATGGAGTCCGGCCAGTGGAGCATGGGGGTCTCGAGGAAGAGGAGGTGGCGCCGCCCGAGGGAGATTTCGTGACCCGTTTTTACTTCCTCGAAGGGCCAGTCGCTTTGGTAATGCCGGCTCAGGCCCGCCTTGCCCATGGCGGAGCAGAAGAGCTTTTCCGGCTTGACCCGAGCCATGACTTCGGGCAGGCCGCCGGAGTGGTCCATCTCCACGTGGTTGGAGACGATATAGTCAATCTTCTCCGGGTCCACGACCGCCGCCACCCGCTCCAGCAGCTCCGGGACGAATTCCTTTTTGACCGTGTCGATCAGGGTGATTTTGTCATCCAGAATCAAAAAGGCGTTGTAGGTGGAGCCTCTTTCGGTGACGTAGCCGTGGAATTCCCGGATATCCCAGTCGATGGCGCCCACCCAGAAGACGTTGGGGGCTAATTCTATAGGCATGTTGATCTCCAAGTCAGGGATTAGGGGTTAGGGGTCAGGGGCCAGGGTAACTGACAACTGACAACTGACTACTGGCAACTGCTTCCTACAGCCCTTCCTTGACCAGTTCTTCCAGCAGGGCCTTCTGCTTTTTGTTCAGAGTGGCGGGGGTCTCGACGATGATGCGGACGAATTGGTCTCCCCGGGTCTTGCCGTGGGCCTGGGGGAGACCGTAGTTCTTGAGGCGCATCTTGGTGTGGCTCTGGGTTCCCGGGGGCACCTTGAGGCTCATGGTCTTGCCGTCCAGAGTGGGCACCGTCACCTTGGTGCCGAGGATGGCCTCGGTGAACTTGATGCGCCGGTCCACGTACAGGTCACTGCCCTCCCGTTTAAATACCGGATGTTCCAACTCTTTCAACCTGACGTAGAGGTCGCCGGGGGGGCCGCCCATGGGACCGGGCCTACCCTTGCCGCTGACCCGCAGTCTTTTGCCCGGCAGGGCCCCGGGTGGGATCTTCACGGAGATCTTTTCCACCTGGCCATTGTGGGGCATGGCCACCACCTTTTCGGTGCCGAAGGCCATTTCGTGGAGGGTGATGGGCATCTCCACCTGCAGGTCCTCGCCCTTCATGGGCGGGGCTTGGGCCCCATAGCCTTCGGGACCGCCGCCGTAACGGTAGATCCGGGTGCGGCCGCCGCCGCGGCCGCCACGGCTGCCGCCGAAAAGACGGCTGAAAATGCCCTCGTTGAGGCCGACGTCGAACATATCGCTGAAATCAAAGCCCTTGAAGATGTCCTCCTGGCTGAATTTTTGCCGGAAGACCTGGGAGCCGAACTGGTCGTATTCCTTTCGCTTTTCTGGATTGCTCAGGACCGCGTAGGCTTCGCTGATCTGCTTGAATTTCTCCTCCGCCAGCTTCTTGTCCCCTTTGGCTTTGTCCGGATGATACTTCAAGGCCAGCTTGCGGTAGGTCTTCTTGATCTCTTCCGGAGAGGCCTCGCGGCCAACTCCCAATACCTGGTAATAATCGAGCTCCGCCATGGGATATTTCTCACCATCCTGAGGGGATAATTTGGCTTATTATAAGTTCCGGAGACTTTTTGTCAACCGGTCTTTCCAGATAACCTTTCTATTTCATTAGAAATTTCTTTTAAGTTGATTTAGTTACGGCTATTTCTTGGTTGATAAATTTTTCTCTTTCTGATAACAATCAAAAGCTAGGCAGTGTACCCAGTTCTAATCCGGCGGCAAGCCGGGTATTTCAAGGATTGTAAGGAGGTTGGGCATGACGGCTTTGGTGGGCGGACTGGTCGCGGTGGCACTGGGATTAATCGGCCTGGGGCTGTGGTGGCGTGAGTTCCTTGGCCTCATCGCCGGGGGGCTTCCCCTCTTGCTGCTCTTGGGCGGCGCTTTGGCGGTCTATCTGGGTTTTGAGGAGACCAAGGACAAGTTTTTCAAGAAGGCGGAACCCCCGGCTTACGAGCCTCCCAAGATGGCTGAGGCCGAAGTGGAACAATATAAGGCTGAAGTGGAGCGCTTGAAGGCGGAGGTCGACTCGCTTAAAACTACCAAGAAGAAGTAAAACGGGCCGTATCGCAGGATCGAAATAAAGGGCGGGTTAACCCCGCCCTTTTGTATTTGGGGTTAAAAGGGGAAAGGGGGAAGAGGGAAAAGGGGGAAAAGGGGAAAGGGGGAAAAGGGGAAAGGGGAAAGGGGGAAGAGGGGAAAAGGGAAAAGGGGGAAAAGGGGAAGAGGGGGAAAGGGAAAAACCTAGGCGCTTTTCCTTTTACCCTTTTATCCGTTTAACCTTTTCCCCTCTGTTACCACCTCAAAGTCTGTCTTTTCGATCAGGAGGCGATTTCACCAGAGGTCACTCGCACTACCTCGCCTGAATCCGTCTCCACCAGCAGGGCTCCATCCGGGGCCACCTCCAGGGCCTTACCGTGGATGACCCGCGGCCCCTGCCGCACCGTCACCGGTAGCCCGAGGGTCACGGCAAAACTGCGCCATTCGTCAAGAATCCCGGCAAACTCCCGGGCCAGGAAGCGCCCGTAGAGCTCCTCGAACTCCTCCAGCCAGGCCTGCAGGAGCTGCACCCGGGAATGGCGGCGGCCGGTGGCCAGGGCCAGGGAAGTGGCAATGTCGGCCAGCTCTGCCGGAAAGGCGGGGTTGTTGACATTGAGCCCCAGGCCCACCACCAGGTGGCGGATCTGGTCGGTTTCGGTCTCCATTTCCGTGAGAATGCCCCCCAGTTTTTTTCCGGCCAACAGGAGGTCATTGGGCCATTTGATGCCCGGGGCCACGCCGGTGACCCGTTTTACCGCCCGGGCCACCGCCACCGCGGTGGTCAGGGTGATCTGGGGCATCTCCGTGGGGGGCAGTACCGGCCTGAGGACCAGCGACACATAGAGCCCCGCCCCTGGGGGGGAATCCCACTGGCGTCCCAGCCGGCCCCGGCCCTGGCTTTGGGCTTCGGCCACCACCAGGGTGCCTTCCGGGGCGCCACGGGCCGCCAGCTCCTTGGCCAAATCGTTGGTGGAGGCCACCTGCTCGAAATAATGCACCGGCCCCGTGAAACGGCGAGCCTTGAGCCCGAGGGCGATCTCCTCCGGCAACAGCTTTTCGGTGGCGGCCACCAGAAGGTAGCCCCGACGGGGGGAACCTTCAATGGCATAGCCCAGGGCCTTGAGGCGGTGGATGCGCTTCCACACCGCCGCCCGGCTCAGACCCAGCCGCAGGGCCAGAACCTCGCCGGAGAGGGGATTGGACGTCTGGCGCAGGGCCTGCAAGACCGCGGTGAGGGGGGGCTCGGGGGGATCGCCCGGCGGTTCTTTCGGATCAGTTGGTTTCATGGTTTTTGGAAAAATATAGCCTTCGCCGAAAATGATTACCGATAGAATCCTATCATTTTTGTCATTCTGAGGGAGTGAAGCGACCGAAGAATCTTGGTTTGGGAGCACAGCCTTTCCAGGCTGTGCCTATTCCAGCACAGGCTAGAAAGCCTGTGCCACCAAAACCTGAGATCCTTCGCTTCG
>JAPLJC010000068.1 GCA_026388765.1 Deltaproteobacteria bacterium | reverse complement strand
ACAGTCCGCCCCCGCGGCCAGGGCTCGCTCATAAAGGCGGTGCACCAGGGTATCGATGAGGTCCGGCCGGGCCACGGCCAGACCGCCGCCGCAACAGTCGGTCTTGAAGGACCACTCCAGGGGTTCAGCCCCCAGTACTTGGAGCAGAAGCTCCATGTTCTGGGGATTTTCACAATCCTGCTTGTCTGTTATGGCTGGGGGCCGGGCCACCAGACAGCCGTAGTAGGCCACCACCTTGAGTCCGGCCAGGGGCCGCACCACCTTTTCGGACAACGTTGCCAGGTAAGATTCCTGGGTCAGGTAGTCTAGCAGATCCCAAATCTTGAGGCCGCCCTGATAAGGCAAAGCCAATTCGCCGCCATGGGGGCCCGTCAGGGCTTTCTCGGCCGTCTTCAAGCGGTTATAGCACATGGCACAGGGGGTCACCATCTCCCGGCCAGTCTGGGCCGCCTTGGCCAGAGTGCGGGCCGGGAGGTCCAGGGCAAGCTGGTGATTTAGGGCGTGCGCAGCGCTGGCCCCGCAGCAGTTCCAATCTTCCAGTTCCACTAGCTCCAGGTCCACCAGCGGCGTGACCCCCCGGACGGAGGCGGCGTAATCGGTCGCGGTCCCCTCCATGCAACAGCCGGGATAATACGTGACTTTCATGGCTTCCGCCACCCCGACCGTTGATAGATTGCCTTGATCTCCCCTATCCCTTTCAAAGAAGGCGGGCCGGTGAGGGGAAGGCGGCCCCGCTTCATAAGCTTCCATCCCAGCCTCACATTGGCCGCCAACTCCCTGGCATCCAGGCGATGACGCATCTTCAGCAGGAAGAAGCGTGTCAGCATTCGGGCTTCGCTCAGACGTCCCCCGCCGGCCAGTACCGTGTCCAAGAAGGCGCGGTAGAACGCAGCCACTTCCGGTTGCGGGACGGAAATACCCCGCCTGAGAGCTTCCTGCTTCAGCCAGTCCATGGAGCCGGCGATGTCAATGTTGTTGGGGCAGCGGGTGGTGCAGGTTTGGCAAGAGGAACAGACCCAGATGGTCTGGCAGCTCAAGACCTGCTCGGTCTGGCCCAGGAGCGCCAGACGAATCACCTGATCCGGCAGGAGATCCATGGCGAAGGTCAGGGGACAACCGCCGGAGCATTTTTTGCACTGGAAACAGGCGGAGAGAGGGGCCTCTCCAGCCAGGCGGGCCGGTAACGTAAAGGAGGGTTCCATTATTGGCGTTGCAGCGGTGGGCATGGCTTAATACACTAATCCGAGATTATGCGGCAACCATGGCCACAGTAGTCCAAAAATGGTGATGGGGATCTATCTTCCAGTGTCTTACCGCGAGAAGGTTCCTCTTTTTGTCACCAAATTGTCTCATGGGAGGCATTATAGCAAAAATTCAGCTAAAAAAATAGTGCGCCAAAGGGAAGGCCTGAGCCGCATAAACATATCACCGTCTGACATGGAGGATGGATGCTAATTAGCTTGCCACTGTACGTAATAAAAAGGTGATTGACGGGAGATAGATTCCCAGGTCATCATCTACATGTTTTTTCTGAGGAAAAGGAGGTAGTGATGACCGTTGAGCATGTTCCTCAAGAGAAGTCTCAGCCCTGTCGGCCATTCAGCGCATCTGAATGTCCGCATCGAGAGACGGACGCCCTAACCCCCAGGCTAAAGAATCCAAT
>JAPLJC010000164.1 GCA_026388765.1 Deltaproteobacteria bacterium | reverse complement strand
TAATCGAACCGAATTCGATTATACCCTTAGTTTCATAAAAGTAATAGCTGAAGAGGCCAGGGGAAAGAGGGGAGAAGGTTAAAAGGCGAAAGTTTAATTCAGGGGGTCGCCCTCCTCGCTCCCATCTTGGTTGAGGCCGGGTTGAGGTGAGGGGGTGTAGGGGCGGCTCGCGAGCCGCCCCTACAAAAAAGTTGTAGAACCGCCGCCCTCGGCGGTTCAATAGTGGCACAGGCCTCCAGCCTGTGTCCATCACAGGCTGGAGGCCTGTGCCACTTAGACAATGCTCATGACTGAGATCATTTACGGCCGCCATCCGGTGCTGGCCGCCCTACGCCGGGCCGAGAGCCCCCTGGAAGAAGTTATCGTGGCCCAGGGGGTTGGGGGGGCGTGGCTCGAGGAGGTGCGGCGCCTGACCCGGGCCACCGGCATCCGCTTCCGGGTCCAGGAGCGGGCCGCCCTGGACCGCGTCTGCGGCACCCCGCACCACCAGGGGATTATGGCCCGGCGGGGGGCCTACGTCTACCGTTCTGAGCAGGATTTGCTGGACCGCCTGCCGCAACTGACCGAGCCCGCCCTGCTGGTGGCCGCCGACAGCCTCACCGACCCCATGAACCTGGGCAACCTGGCCCGCAGCGCCCTGGCCGCCGGGGCCCACGGCCTCATCATCCCCAAGGACCGGGCCGCGGGCGTCACCCCGGCGGTGGCCAAGGCCGCGGCCGGGGCCCTGGAGTACCTGCCGGTCTACAGGGTCACCAACCTGGCGCAGTGCCTGATACAGCTCAAGGCTGCGGGCCTGTTCGTCGTCGGCGCCGACGCCGGGGCCGCCCTGAGCATTTACCAAGCCGACCTAACCGGACCCCTGGTGCTGGTCATCGGCGGCGAAGACAAGGGCCTGCGCCCCCGGGTGCGCGGGCAATGCGACCTGATCCTGGCCATTCCCCAGGCGGCCCCGGAAATCGGCTCGCTGAACGCCGCCACCGCCGGGGCCGTAACCCTGTTCGAGGTGCGCCGGCAGCGGCTGAATAAAGCTATCAGCGGTTAGCTATCAGCTTTAAGCAAAGAATAGGGCTCTTACTAGGAAAGCAATGTTGGACAGCCGCCCCCGGCTGTCCTGGACAGGCGAGGGCGCCTGTCTTACATGTTCATTCCTCTCGTTCCCAAGCTGGAGCTTGGGAACCAGGATTCGATGGGAGGGTTATTCTTTGGCTGGCTGCTGATCGCTGACAGCTGACAGCTAACCGGAAGGAGAATAAAATGTTCCAGGAAATGAGGAAGAAAGATCGCGAGTGTAGTCGCCCGGAGGCCAAAGAAATCCTGGCCCAAGGGATGTACGGCGTCTTATCCATGAACGGCGGCAACGATTATGCCTATGGGGTGCCTTTCAGTTATGTCTATCTAAAAAATAGTCTCTACTTGCATTGTGCCCTGGAAGGGAAGAAATTGACCCATATCCGCCGGGATAACCGCGTGTCCTTCTGCGTGGTGACGGGAGCCGAGCCGCTGCCCGATAAATTCAGCATGAAATACCAAAGCGCCATAGTGTTCGGAAAAATTTACGAAGTTGACGACGACGAGGAGAAGTTGCAGGGGTTAATCGCCCTGGTGGAAAAATATTACCGCGGCGACCAGGAGCATATCGAGCGGGGCAAAGAAAAGGCCGCCAAATCCCTGTTTAAAACCGCGGTCCTGCGGCTCGATATCGACCACCTGACGGGAAAGATCAGGAGGGAGAAGGCCAGCAAACCGGCCTGAGCAATATTTTTGCCGATCGCTGACCGCCGCTGGCTGACCGCTAAGCCCTTGCCAGACGAGAAAGTCGTGGTTATTATGGGGCATGCCGCGCATCTGGATTTGGCAGGAGGAACGGGCTGAAGCCTTTTTCGCCGAGGCCCGGAGCGTGCTGCGGTCCCGGGGGGTTCTGGCGCTGCCCACCGAAACCTTTTACGCCCTGGCGGTCAACCCTTTTGACCCGGCTGCCCTGGCCCGGCTCTTTACCCTGAAGGCGCGCCCGCCGGAGAAGCCGGTGCTGGTGCTGATCGCCGGCCCGGAGATGCTTTTCCAGGTGGCCCGGGAAGTGCCGGCGGCGGCCATACCGCTGATGACGGCCTTTTGGCCCGGTCCCCTGACCCTGGTTTTTCCGGCCAGGTCCGATTTGCCGCCGCTACTTACCGGCGGCACCGGCACTATCGGGCTGCGCCAGCCCCGCCAGCCGGTGGTCTGCCGGCTGATGGCGGCCCTGGGATTGCCGCTGACCGGCACCAGCGCCAACCGCTCCGGGCAGGAGGCGCTAACCACGGCCGCCGCAGTGGCCCGGGAATTCGGCGATGGGGTGGACCTGATCCTGGAGGTAGGACCCTGCCCCGGGGGCCTGCCTTCCACCATCGTGGACGTAACCGGCGTGCCGCCCCGCCTGGTGCGGGCCGGGGCCATCTCCGCGGCCCGCCTCCAGGAAGTGATTTCGAATCTGAGGTCATAATGACAAAAGATCCGGCCGTAGTGGGCATCGACTTGGGCGGCACCAATGTCCGCCTGGCCCTGGTCTCCTTAAGCGGTGAGATCCTCGCCCGCTGGGAGCGGGTCACGGCCACCATGCCCACTCAGGACGCCATGGTTTCCACCCTGGCTGACGACCTGGCCATCTGCGAGGCGGAAGCGCACTCCCGCCGGCTGGCAGTCCAGGGTGTGGGTCTGGGGGTCCCCGGTCGGGTCCTCTCCCGGGAAGGCCGTGTCGCCTTTTCTCCCAATATCCCGGCCCTGAACAACTTCCCCCTGGTGGCGAGCCTTACGCCGCGGCTTAAGTGGCCCGTGTTTCTGGAAAATGACGCCAACCTCTTCGCCCTGGGGGAGCATTGGCTGGGGGCCGGGGTACGGCACCAGCATCTCTTGGGCATCACCCTGGGGACCGGAGTGGGGGGCGGCCTCATCCTGAATGGCCGTATCTGGCAAGGCGACGAAGGCACCACCGGCGAGGTCGGCCATATCACCGTGGACCCGGAGGGCCAGAAATGCCACTGCGGCAACCGGGGCTGCCTGGAGACCCTGGCGTCGGCCTCCTGGACCGTGGCCTGGGTCAAGGAGCAGTTGGCCGAGGGGGCCCCATCCTGGCTCCAGGATCTGTATGTCACCGATCCCGATGCCATCCGGGGAGAAACCCTGGTAGTGGCCGCCCTCAACCGGGATCCCCTGGCCCAGCGGGCCTTCGAGCGGGTGGGTAAGAGCCTGGGACAGGCCATCGCCGACGTGGTGCACCTCCTGGGGCTCTCCCGGGTGATCATCGGCGGCCGCTTCGCCCGGGCCTGGGAGGTCTTCCAACCCTCCCTGTCCGAAGAACTGTTCCACCGTCTCACCCTGTTCCCGCCGGAAGCCGTGAGCGTCTCCCCGGCGGTACTGGGAGACGACGCCGGCCTCCTGGGCGCGGCGCGTTTGGCCTGGGATATGGTGGAGGAGAAATGAGTTTGTGGGGGGAGGGTGTAAGTGCCATCTGTTATAGGAGCGAATCTTTTATTCCGCCTAAGCAAACTTCGGGAAAACTGCCATGAGACAAATCAAAGTGATAGTCGAAAAACACCCCGACGGGTATGTGGCTTATCCATTGGGCCTTAAAGGCGTGGTGGTGGGACAGGGCGATACCTATGAAGAAGCCCTGGCTGATGTGAAGTCGGCCATCCATTTCCACATCGAAAGCTTTGGAGAATCGGTTTTAGAGATCGAACCGCCAATCCTAGAAGCATTTGTCGCTGAAGCGAGAATTGAAGTCTGATGGCAAAATTCCCCCTCGATGCGCCCAAGAGGCGGGTAATCAAGGCGCTGGAGAGCTTGGGATTTCACCTGGTTCGGGAAAAAGAGCATATTTCTATGCTGCGGGAGAATCCCGATGGCATCAAAACGCCGCTGACCATGCCCAATCATCCCTTAATTAAAGCCTCTACTCTCAGGACAATTTATAACCAAGCAGGCATTTCAAGGGAAGATTTCATGAAAGCTTATTATGAAAGTTAAAATTAACGTTGGGATCATAATTTATGGCGGACAAAAATGAGCCAATCCCCGTAGCCAGGCCCACTTTGGGCGAGGAGGAGGCCGCCGCGGCCCGGCGGGCCATTCTCTCCGGCTGGGTGGTGCAGGGGCCCGAGGTGGCGGCCTTTGAAAAGGAATTCGCCGCCCTGATAGGGGCGCCTGGCGCGGTGGCCTGCTCCAGCGGCACCGCCGCCCTCCACCTGGCCCTGTTGGCCCTGGACCTGAAGCCCAATGATGAAGTCATCACCGTCAGTTCCTCGTTCATCGCCACGGCCAACGCGGTGCGCTATGTCGGGGCCACCCCGGTCTTCGTGGACGTGGAACTGGAGACGGGCAATATGGATGCGAACCTGATCGAAGCGGCCATCACGCCGCGCACCCGGGCCATCCTGACGGTGCACCAGTTGGGTCTGCCCTGCGACCTGGGCCGCATCCTGGCCATTGCCCAAAGGCATAAGCTACCCCTGGTCGAGGACGCGGCCTGCGCCATTGGCTCGGAAATCCGCCTGGCAGGCGGAGACTGGGAGCCCATCGGCCGGCCCCGGGGCCTACTGGCCACCTTCTCCTTTCATCCCCGCAAGGTCATCACCACCGGCGACGGCGGCATGGTCACCGGCGGCGATCCTGAAATTATGGCCCGTCTGGCCCGCCTGCGGACCCACGCCATGTCCCTGTCCACCGCCGAGCGCCATGGCTCCGCTAAGGTGAGGTTCGAGCAGTATCTGGAAGTGGGCTATAATTACCGCCTCAGCGACATTCAGGGCGCCGTGGGCCGGGAGCAGCTCAAGCGCCTGCCGGGTCTGGTGGCGGCCCGCCGGCGCCTGGCGGCCCGTTACCGGGAAACCCTGGCTGGGAACCCGCATCTGACCCTCCCCCGGGAGCCGGACTTTGCCCGGAGCAACTGGCAGTCCTTCTGGATCATCTTGCAGGACGACGCCCCCTTATCCCAGGTGGAGTTGATGCAGACCTTGCTGGCCCGCGGCATCCAGACGCGGCGGGGGGTGATGTGCGCCCACCGGGAGCCGGCCTACCGGGACTTGCCCCTGCGCCGGCCGCTGCCGGTGAGCGAAATCATAGAGGACCGCAGCGTCATCCTGCCCCTGTATCCCGAGCTGACCGAGGGGGACCAGGATCGGGTCATCGCCACTCTAACGGAAATTCTTCGCTGAGCAGGTGATCAGTGAGATCCCGGTGGCGGCGCCCGCGCCTGTTTTATCGCAAAAAAACATTCTAAACAGTATAATGACCAAGAGGCTCAACCAGGATCAGCTAACCATCTTGCCCTTTTTACTAATAATCCTTACAATCAATTAAAATGTTATAATGCTGGTGTTATTTTGGTCTTAGGGGCCAAAAACCGGATGAGCCTGAGAACAGAAACAAAATGCCGGTAAGCTGGAAATGGCGCCTTGTCGTTGCCCTTGTCGGGATGGCTCTTTTTTTGAGCTATTCCTGGGTAGCGATCGCCAAGATTGAGCGCTCCACGGATAAAGAGGGCACCCTGCACATTTCCAATACGGGGGAGGTGCCAGTCAAGCCGGGGGGAGCGCCGACACCCAATCCACCTTCGACGCCGACGACCCAGCCTATGCCACCGGCGCCCCAGCCTCTGTCGCCGACGCCCCAGCCGGTGCCACCGGCGCCGCGGCCGGTGCCGGTCCCGCCGCCGCCGCCGGGTGAGCCGGGGGAAGCCCCGCCGGTCATGGAACCCCAGCCGAATGAACAGCAGGTCGAACCACCGGCGGAGCAGCCGGAGGCCGTTAATCCTCCAGCCGGCCACCAGGCTAAAGCTGAGCCGGAAGCCGGTTCAGATCAACCCGGAGTACCCCGGCCGTCCGTTCCTGCATTCCGGGGCCAGGGGGGGAGAGGTAGGGGCGTCCCGGTCAGGTAAATTTCTCCCGGGCCAGGGGACCGCGGCCAACCCGGTCGGCCCTGAAAGGATAATGGCATGAATGTCCAACTCGCCAGCCTTAAGGATTGGGCCCCCATCGAACTCTTCGAAGGGCTCTCCATCCGCTTTTTAAAAGAAAACCGCTGCCTGCCCCTGAAACGGGAAGACGGGCAGGTGGTCACGGCCATGGCTGACCCGGATGATCAAGAGGCCTACCAGGCCCTGGAGGTGGCCTTAGGGGCCCGGGTATCGCCAGTGCCGGCCGCCGAAAACGAGATCCTGGAATATATCGATACGGTCTATCGGCCGGGCAGCGCCATGTCGCGGTTGGTGGGCGACCTGGAGCCGGAGGATATGGACCTGGTTTTAGAGGAGACCGCTGAGATCGGCCACCTGCGGGATATGGCCCGGGAGGCCCCCATCATCCAGCTGGTTAACCTCCTGGTCCTCCGGGCCATTCAGATGGGGGCCAGCGACATTCACCTGGAGCCCTATGAAGACGCCTTCCGGGTGCGGTATCGCCGGGACGGCATCCTTTATGAGGCCGAATCTCCTCCCAAGGGGCTGCAGGCCGCGGTCCTGTCCCGCCTGAAGATCATGTCCCGTCTGGATATCGCCGAGCGCCGGCTGCCCCAGGACGGCCGCTTCCGCCTGAAGGTGCAAGGCCACGACATCGATTTCCGGGTATCCACCCTCCCCACCCTGTTGGGAGAGAGCATGGTTATCCGCATCCTGGACCGGGAGAAGGTCATCCTGGACTTGAACCGTCTGGGTTTCCCGGCCCGGGAGCTGAAGCAGTTCGATGAGCTGATTCATAAGCCCTACGGCATGCTCCTGGTCACCGGGCCCACCGGCAGCGGCAAGACCACCACCCTTTACGGCGCCCTGGAAATCATCAATTCGCCGGAGAAAAAGATCATTACCATCGAGGACCCGGTGGAGTATCGCCTGGCCGGGGTTACCCAGATGCAGGTGAAGTCCGGCATCGGCCTCACCTTCGCCAAGGCCTTACGCCACATTGTGCGCCAGGATCCGGACGTGGTGCTGGTGGGGGAGATCCGGGACCGGGAAACCGCCGAGATTGCGGTGCACGCCGCCCTCACCGGCCACCTGGTCTTCAGCACCCTGCACACCAATGACGCGGCCGGGGCCGTCTCCCGGTTGCTGGAGATGGGCGTCGAGGACTTCCTGCTGGCTTCGGCGGTGATGGGCATCCTGGCCCAGCGTCTGGTGCGCCTCATCTGCCCCGAATGCCGCGTTCCCCTATCGCCGGACGCCGCCCGGATAGAGTTGGAGCGAAATGAACGCAACGGCCTCGCGACCAAGGAAGCGGTGCAATTGTTCGTGGGCCAGGGTTGTCCCGCTTGCGCCCACACCGGCTACTGGGGCCGTACCGGCATCTACGAACTTTTGGTAGTGGATGAGACCATTCGCCAATTGATCCTGAATAGGGCGGAAGCCGCGTCCATCCGCCAGGCCGCCATGTCTCACGGGATGCAGACCATGGCGGAGGATGGCTGGTCCAAAGTGGCTCAGGGTCTCACCACCACTCAGGAAGTCCTCCGGGTTACCCAGGAATAAGCGTCATGCCTCTTTACCATTATCGGGCCAGCGACCCTGGCGGCAACATCGTCAGTGGCACTTTGGAGGCCCGAGAAGAACGCCTGGTGGTTTTGCACCTCCAGCAAGGCGGCCTCATTCCCCTGCGCATCAGCCAGAAAGAGGAGACTTCCGGCTGGAAGAGGGGACTGGGCCGGGGTCGCAGTTCCCGGGTACCCCTCAAGGACATAGTGCACTTCACCCAGGAACTGGCGGCGCTCTTAAAGGCCGGCCTGCCTCTGGACCGCAGCCTCCAGGCCCTCCAGGAAGTGACCAGCCGGCCCGCCATGAAACAGATCCTGGCTCAGGTGCTCCGGGACCTGCAAGGGGGTAAAAGCCTGTCGGAATCTTTGGGCCGGCACCGGGCTTTCTCATCCCTTTACGTCAGTCTGGTCGAGGCCGGGGAGACCGGCGGCTTCCTGGACGAGGCCCTGGACCGGCTGGGGGATTATCTCAAGACGGTGAGCGAGTTCCGCAGTTATCTACTCACCGCCTTGATCTATCCCATAATCCTGGCCGGGGTGGGGTCCCTCTCCCTCATCCTCATGCTCCTTTACGTGGTGCCCCGCTTCGAGGATTTTTTCAAGGAGATGGGCCAAAACCTCTATTGGAGCACCAGCTTCCTGCTGGCCTTGAGCCGGGGATTTCGCTCCTACTGGTGGGCGGCCGGGCTGCTGGCGGCCCTGGCGGTGCTGATCGTGGTCCGCATGGTCCAGAGCCCCAAGGGCCAGATGACCCTGGATCGCTTCAAGATGACCGCCCCCTTACTGGGGGATTTGAGCCGCCGGGTGGCCGCCGCCTTTTTCGCCAAGACCCTGGGCACCCTGCTCCACAATGGGGTCCCCATGGTCACCTCCCTGCGGGTGGTCATCAATTCGGTGGCCAACCGCTATCTGGCACACTCTCTGACCGGGGTGCTGGCCAACGTGGAAAAGGGGCAGCAGCTTTCGGTTTTATTGAAGAAGGTGGGGATGTTTCCTGAGCTATTCCTGCAGATGGTGGCCATCGGCGAAGAGACCGGACATCTGGCGGACATGCTCCTATCTGCGGCCCTGTCCCTGGAGAACGATGCCCGGACCGCGGTTCGCCGGCTGATGGCTTTGCTGGAGCCGGTCTTGATCCTGGCGACCGCTCTGGTGGTGGCCTTTATTATCGTGTCCCTGATGCTGCCCATCCTAAACCTTTATGAGATTCAGTTTTAACGAGGGCCGGTTCAGCAGCCTCGAAGTTAATAGGTATCTAGGCAAGGAGGAATACCAGCCTTGAAGGAAAAACCACACCGCAGCGCGGGTTTCACCCTGATCGAATTGATGATCGTCCTTTTCATCCTGGGGCTGCTGGCCGCCTTGGTGGCTCCCCGCCTGATGGGACGGGTGGGCAAGGCCAAGCAGAAGACCGCCCAGGCCCAGATCCAGATGTTGGCCACCGCCCTGGACCTGTACCATCTAGACGTTGGCCGCTATCCAACTGATGAAGAGGGACTCAAGTCTCTGTACCTCAAGCCGGAAAGTCTGCCTTCCTGGAGCGGCCCATATCTGGACAAAGCGGTGCCCAAGGACCCCTGGGCCCGGGATTACGTCTATAAGTATCCCGGCGAACACGGGCCCTATGACCTCTACTCCCTGGGGGCCGACGGCCAACCCGGCGGCGAAGGCGAAAACGCCGACATTACTAACTGGGAAACATCCCCCTGAGGCCGCGGTGGTCTGCAAACCGTGCTGTCAAGGCTCTCAGGGCCTGGTTCGCAGGGGGTTACCGCCATTCCCATGAGAGTTAAAGTCTTTTCTTGGCCGGTCCGGGGATTTCCCGGCAGCCGGGACCGGCAGCGGCAGTCCGAAACCCGGCAGGCAGGCTTCACCCTCCTGGAACTGATGGTGGTGCTGGCCCTCCTGGCCCTGCTCATGGGCCTGGTGCTGCCGGGCTTGCAGCGCACCGTCAAAAAGGAGCGGGACCGGGCCACCCTGCGGCAGTTGACCACGACCCTGAGGTTAGCCCGCAGCCAGGCGGCCACCACCCGGCAGCGGGTTCGGGTCTTCGTGAACCGGGAAACGGGGCAATACCGGCTGGAGGGTTCCAAGCGCCCGGGAGTTTTGACCGGGATGCGCCTCGGGGAGACTATCCTGGTCTGGCAGGATCAGAGCCATCGCCAGGGTTACATTGCCTTCTATGGCGACGGCAGTTCCAGTGGCGGCAAGCTGGCCCTGGAGGACATCACCGGCCGCCGCTATATCCTGGAAGTGGCGATCATCACCGGCAAAGTCTCCCTCAAGACCGGAGAGGAAAAGACGTAATTTTATCTCCAGGTGACGAATTTTTTCGTAGGGGCGGGGTCTCCCCGCCCCTACCTTGGGCGAGGAAACCTCGCCCCGACAAAACCGCTAAGATGAAACGGCATAAGGGCACGGTGGGAAAGCTAATCAGGCATTGGCGGCTACGGCTGAAATCCTTCCGACCGTCGGTCTGCCAGGGCTTCAGTCTGCTGGAAGTCCTGGTGGCCACCACCCTGATGGGGCTGGTGTTGGTGGTGCTGCTCCAGGTGCTCACCGGCGCCATGCGGGCCCAGGAGATGACCCTGGAGCATGCCCGGGCCCTGCAGGTGGCCGAAAGGGCCCTGCAGGAAAGTTGCACCGCGATGAATCTGGCCGCGGCCCAATACGAGGGCGAGGCCGGATCTTATCACTATCTGGTGAGGGTGACGCCCCAATACGAGGTGGCCGACCAGTCCCTGGACCGCCTGGTGAGGTGCTCGCTGATCCAGGTGACGGTGTCCTGGCAGGACGACCGGGGCAGCAAGCGGTCCGTCTCCCTGGAGACCATCCGTACCGCGGTTCAGAGGAAAATGTGAGGATGCGGTCAAGTGGTCAAGCCTCCGCCGGTTTTACCCTGCTGGAGCTCGTGGTGGCCATAGGCCTTACCAGCCTCCTCACCGTGGTGGCTTACAGTTCCCTCAACATTAGCCTCAAGGCGGTGGGGCGCGGCCAGGTGGCCGCGGAGCGGCTGCAGGAACTGCGAGTGGGGCAGAACATCCTGGATCGCTCCTTGAGTTCCACGGTCCGTGGGTCCCTGGCGGACAAGATCTATTTTATCGGCGATCCCCGGCAGATGCGGTTCTTCACCCTCGAGCCCTTGGAGGCCTACAACCTGGGGGGCGTCTATCACTGGCGGGTGCTTCTGGGTCAGGACGAGGCCGGCAACGGCGTCCTGGCGGTGGAACAGACCAAAAATGTCAACTGGTACCGAGACCCAGAAGGCGTGGAGGTGCGGCAGATCATCATCAGCGGGGTGGCAGAGGCGCATTTCACTTATGGCACCGGAGGCGATGAATTCGAGAACTGGGACGCCAAAAAAGTCCGCAGCCTGCCGGAGTGGGTCAAGGTCAACCTGACCTTTAATAACCAACAATCCCTGGTATTGATGATCCCTATCCATGTGGCGGAGTTTAGACCCAAACAAAGATAGCCGCTCCCGGGGCTGGCCCCGGGATGAAAGGGGCGTGGTCCTGCTGCTGGTGCTCCTGGTCCTGGCCCTCATCAGCGTTCTGGTGCTGACCTGGGCCCAGGAGTGGCGCACCGAGCTCCAACTGGCCGCCAACTTCCGGGAGGCGAGCCAGTGCCGCCGCCTGGCAGAGGCCGGGGTCTATTACGCCTTGGGCAAACTCCTGGAAGCCAAGTCGATTGAGAACAGCATGTATAACCTCAACTCCCAGGAAGCGGCGGCCCAATTAGCCGCTGCCTGGCGAGGAGATCGGAGCCCGCACCAGCTGAAACTGCCCGGAGGGTTGGTAGAAGTGCGACTGGAAGACGAAGGGGGGAAGATCAATCTCAATCAGGTCAACGAAGGGACCATGGCCAATCTCTTCACCAGCATCGGCTTTCCCCAGGCGCAGATTCCCATCATGGTGGACTCTATCCAGGATTGGCGCACCCGCGGTGACCAGCCGCGGCCCAATGGGGCCAAAAGCGCTTACTACCTGGGGCTGGAACCTCCTTACGTCGCCCGCAACGGGCCCTTTGAAGTGGTGGAAGAGCTCTCCTGGGTGCGGGGTTTTGAAGGCAGCCCCATGATTCCCCGTCTGGGAGAGTGGCTGACGGTGCAGGAAACCCAGGGGATCAACCTAAATACCGCGTCCCCGGAGGTCTTGGTGGCCATTGGCATTCCCCCGGAAGTGGCTCAGGCCGTCATCGTCGCCCGGGAACAGGCGCCCTTCAAAAACTACCAGGACCTTTCTATGTTGGCCTTAAATACAGTGCCGGGCCAGTTTCAGCAACTGACCTTTCAAGCCTCCCCTTTTTATACAATAAAATCCACCGGTATGATAAATAAGAGGGGAGGGCACCAAAAAATCAAGGCCATAGTGCGCCTGGATTTGTCGATGCAAAATTCCTGGGAAATTCTCTCCTGGGTGGACGATTTTCCCGGATAAGAAAAGATTCCGGGATGGATAAAGTTGATGAAATTAGACATTAACGGCTGGTGGCAGAGTTTCTCCAGCGGCCTTCTGGCCGGGGCCGATGGCCTCGGGGTCTATCTGGATGACACGGCCCTCACCCTGGCCCACGTGGAAAAGGGCCTAAAGGGCCTCCAGGTGCGGCATATCATCAGGCTGGACCGGGAGAGGACGGAGGACCTGGCCCCGCGGCTCAAGGAGGCGGTATCCCAGTGGGGCCTGCAGGGCTGCCCGGTGAGCCTGGCGGTGAGCCGGGATCTCGGTTTCCTGCGGCCGGGGGCCTTGCCTCAGGCCGCGGCCGAGAACCTCTCCCAGGTGGTGGCTTACGAACTGGACCGGTTCCTGCCCCTGCCGGCGGAGCGCCTCTATTACGATTACCAGGTGTTGGGAGAGACGGACACCGAGATCCATCTCATGTTAATGGGCCTGCCCCGGGAACCGGTGGACATGTGCCTCAACCTCTTGTCCCAAGCAGGCTTAAGGGCCATGGCCGTGGAATTGTCCACCGCCGCGGTCGCCAACTCCTTTAGTCAACTGGCCGGCAAATTACCATCCTCCTGGCTGCTGCTGCACTTGAAACCGGGCGCTTTTGAACTGGCGCAAATCAGGGGCCAGGCCATTATTGCCTGCCACCAGGGGCGCAGTTCCTCCGGGGCTGACCTCAACCGGATCTTGACCGAAGAGATCGGCCGCCTCACCACTGCAGGCCATGACACCAAGGCCCTGTGCCTTTATGGTCAGGGGCTGCAGGGATTTCAGGTGACCGCGGTGAGCGAAACCTTTAACTTGAAACCGGTTTATCCCAGTCATCTGGCCATCCAGAACCTGCCGCCGGAAACGGAGCAAGACGGGGCCCTGGCCGCGGTGGGGGCCGCCCTTAGAGGTTTGGGCAAGGTTTCCCTGACGGCCAACCTCCTGCCGGTCGCTGAACGAGCCGCGGTTCACCTGGGCCGGTTTTCCTTCAATAATTTGATGCTGCTGGGATTTTTGGGACTTTGCCTCCTCTGGGGCGGCAGCGCCCTGATCCACCAGCGGGTAGTGCTTTATCAGGTCAACCGGCACGCGGCGGCCCTGGAGTCGGAAGCCCGGCAGGTGGAGCGTCAGTTGGAGGAGAGCCGGACCCTGGCCAAGCAGATGGAAAACTTCCACAAAATGGGAAGTACTCCCGATAAGCTCCGGATACTTAAAGACCTGACCCAATTAATCCCCGACAACACCTGGCTTTTCAACCTGCGCCTCAGCAGGCAAAACCTGGATATTAGCGGGATGTCCAAATCGGCTTCCGATTTAATCCCACTGCTGGAGAAATCCGGCTGGCTGACTAAAACCGAATTCGCTTCGCCCATTGTGACCGATGCCAACAAACAAGAGCATTTTAAGATTAAAGCAGATTTTAAAGGCGGGGAGCCAGTTTCTTGAGGGACTAGACCCCCGGCAGCGGCGCCTGGCCATGATTGGCGGCGGCGTTCTGTTGCTGGTCCTGGTCTACCTGGTGGTGGTTAGCCCCATCATGGCCCTGGAAGACAGTTGGTCCCAGGAGATAGCCCACAAGCGCCAATTGCTGGTTAAATACCAGAGCCTGATTAACAGCAAGGCCAAGGTGGTCCAGGGCAACAAGGAGATGAAAGCCGCCCTGGCCCAGGCGGAGAGCCAGTTTCTCTCCGGCGATAACCCCGCGGTGGCCTCCGCCGATCTCCAGGAAATCCTGAAGGTCCTGACCCGGGACCACGGGGTCCAGATGACCAGCACCAAGGTCCTGACCCCCCGGGAGGCCGGCCCGTACCTGGAGGTGCCGGTCCAGGCGCAATTGTCGTGTACGACGGGGCAATTGCTCACCATCCTTTATCAATTGGAGCACCATAAGAAGCTCCTGTTTGTCCCCGAACTGGAGGTCAATGCCCCCCGTTGGACGGTGGGGGCCCAGAAGAGCGCCGCCGCCTTGCAGGTTAACCTGGTGGTCTCCGGAGTAATTAAAAAGAGTAAAGGGGTCTCCAGTTGATCTGGCGCCGAGGTTATAATCTTTGGCATCTTATCTTACTGGTGGTCAATTGCCTGCTGCTTTTGGCCATTGCTCATATCTGGTGGGGTGAAAACGGCGCCCCGGTTGCCTCCCGCCCCGGCAAGGGTCCGGAATTGCCCAAGGCTCCCTTGCTGAGGGATCAGCAGCCCATCAGCGCTTTCCAGGTGGTGGCGGCCAAAGATCTGTTCAGCCAAGATCGCAACGCTCCCGCAGTCGAACAGGCTGCCAAGGTCGAGACCACCTTGGAGGGCCGAACACTTCTGGGCACCATGATCATCGGCACTGAGAGAGTGGCTCTGATCAGCAGCAAACCGGGGGCCGCCGCTCGGGGCAGGCAGGAACCCCAAATAGATGTGGTGCACCAGGGAGAAGAGTGGGAAGGTTTCAAAATACTGGGAATCTCTAGCGAATCGGTGGTATTAGAAGGTAAGGACGGCAAAAAAATCTTGAACTTCCCGGAATAGAGGCGACCTCTTGAAGAAAATGTGCGGTTCCTCCGACATTATGAGTAAGCACCTTAAGGCCGGCTGGCTCCCAGGTATGCTAATGTTCATCCTGGCCTTCGGGCTCCTGGGTTGCGCCGGTCCCGCCCAGGAAACCACCGCGCCTTTGCTGCCCGAATCCCGGCGGACGCCGGTGAAGGTCTTTCAGCCCTCGGCTCCCCCGGAGCGCAAGTCTGCCAAGAAGGCCAAGCCTCCGGAAGAGACGCCGGCCTTGGAAGAACGAGGCCTGGAGACCTTTACGACCCGCTTGAAAAAGATTCCCACCTCCCGCCCGGCCCCGAAGAAGGGGGAAAAGGTCTATCCCATCGACCTGAACCTGAAAAACGCAGATTTGGTGGAGGCCATCCGGGTCCTGGCCGAAACCATGGGACTCAACTATTCCGTTGACCCCAAGGTCAAGGGCACCGTCAACGTACGGGCTACGGGCAAGCTGAGTGAAAGCGAACTTCTGTCCATCATGGAGACCCTCCTCACCATCAATGGCGCCACCATGATCAAGGGACCCGGCGACCTGTACAAGATCGTGCCCATGGACAAGGCCGCCGCCCGGGCCCTGCCGGTTTATAGCCAGGGGGCGGTGCCCCAGGGCATGCGGGCCCAGGTGATTTTTCTCGAGCAAACTCCCGCCAAGGAAATGGTGACGGTTTTGAAGCCCCTGCTCTCCCCCGCCGGCAGCCTCGGGGAGGCGGCTCACAATGCCCTGATCCTGATAGATACCCCGGATAACATGGAGAAGCTGCTGCAGTTGATCAACCTGATAGATTCCCGGGCCCTGGCCCAAACCTTGGTGCGTATCGTCAAGGTGCACAATAGTGCGCCCAAGGAAGTCATCGCCGAAATGGAGACCATCTTTGCGGCTTACGGCACCCTGGCCGCCAAGGGGAAATTCGGGGTGAACTTCCTGCCGGTGGCCCGCCTCAACTCCGTGATGATCCTGGCCAATTCCGGGCCCCTGATGGAGCGGGCCCTCTACTGGGTGCGCCAGTTGGATGCGAAAACCGACATGCTGGCCAACGTCCACGTCTATAATGTGGAGAATTACAAGGCCAAGAACCTGGCCAACCTCCTGACCCAGGTGTACGGCGGCACCGCCGGGGCGCCCACCGTCAAGGAAACCACGTCGGGGACGGGCGGCGGGACCGGCGGTGGGGCCGGCGGCATCGGCGGCATCGGTGGCATGGGCGGGACCTCAGGGGGCATGGGTGGTATCGGGATGGGCGGCTCGCAGCAGCAGAGTGGCGCCATGGGCGGGACCATGAGCGGGACCTTGGGAACGACCGGCGGCGCTGCCGGCAGAGGGGGAGGGATCGGAGGAACCCCCGGGGGTGATGTGGGCGGCGGAGCCTTGAAGGAGCGGGCCACGGGCGCCGGCGGCGAAGGCAGCGCCCCCAAGGAGGGGGTGCGCATCATCCCGGATGACGAAAACAACCTCCTGGTGGTGGTGGCTCCGCCCTATGAATGGAACATCATCTCCCGGATCCTGAAGCAACTGGACATCATGCCCCGGCAGGTGTTGAACGAGGTGCTCATCGCCGAGGTCACTCTCACCGATGATCTGAAATACGGCATCGAGTTTCTACTCGGCGGGGTGCCCCAGGCCGTCCAAGGCTCCACCGGCACCACCACAGGTGGAACGAGTTCTGTCCCTGCCGGCCTATTGGTGGCAGGGAGTCAACAAGGAACGAATACGACGGTCACTGGTCCTTCCGGGGGTACTACTAATGTTACCCAAACTCCAGCCGGCGGCCTCTCGGGAGTGGCGGCATCGAGCGCCGCGGCAACCTTCACCACCGCCGGGGGGTTCAGCTTCTTGGCCATAGACGCGGCGAACAAGCTCAGAGGCCTCATCAACCTGTTGGCCTCCGAAGGCAAGGTGCAAATCCTGGCCTCGCCCCATATCATGGCGGCCAACAACCAGGAGGCCCGCATCCAGATCGGCTCGGACGTGCCCACCCTCACCTCCCAGTCCGTGCCCCTGATCAGCCAGACCACCTCCTTCCAAACTAATACGGTGCAATACCGCAGCACCGGCATCATCCTATCGGTGAAGCCCCAGATCAATGCCAAGGGCCTGGTGACCCTGGATATCGCCCAGGAAGTCAGTAACGTGGACACCACCTCCGCCACGGTGTCCGGCAGCCCCAACTTTACGGTGCGCAGCGCCAAGACCACTTTGACCACCGCGGACAACCAGACCGTGGTCCTGGGCGGCCTCATCCGGGAGGACAAAAGCCGCACCCAGGCCGGCATCCCCGGCTTGCGGAAGATACCCATACTGGGGCCCTTGTTCGGCTCCGATGCCATACATAAAGAGAGAACAGAACTTTTGGTCTTGATTACCCCCCATATAATTACTAATATGGAAGAAGGGGCCCGCGTCACCCAGGACCTGAAGGATAAGGTCCATCTGGATGAGGCTCAGCCCACGCGCCGAGATGGCGAAACCTCTGATGGCAAGAGCCCGGGGGCGGGGTCCAAGTATTGAGCGGAAAGCCGATAATTGAAAGGAAAAGTTGGCTTTACAGCGCCCCTTCGGGCGCCAGGGAGAAAGCAGCCATGCAGAGTAGAATATTGGTGGTAATGCTGGCCGTGAGCCTGTTATGGTCCTTGAGTGGCACTGCCACAGCCGGGGTGTTGGGTTATAGTATGGATCGAGCCGATAAGGGATTTGAACGCAAGGCGGACGCCGAGCCTAGCGCCGCGGTGGTCGCCGTTGACGGCTTGATCGCCCGGCCCCTGGGTCTGGCCACCACCATCGCCGGCACCGGCCTGTTCCTCGTTACCTTGCCCTTTAGCGCTTCTTCCGGGAGCGTCCATGAAGCGGCCCGGGGCATGATCGGCAAGCCGGGGGGCTGGACCTTCGTCCGCCCCATGGGTCGGGGGGATGCCCGGTTTGAGGAGCAGGGGGTCTTCGGGCGTTAGGAAAACAGGGGAGGCTGGGGACCGGTGAGGGAGATGGTCCTTAAGCCTTGACCCCCGACAAAAAAGCTAAGCGCGACGGTCAATTTTGTCGGATAGCCGCAGGCTTCGGTCTGCGGTTTTTGTTTGCCGGGGCGGGCCTCCGGGCCCGCCATCTTTGCCGCTGGAAGGCTGAAAATGTCAGACCGCCAGCGCTGGCCGTCCCCGGCCCCGGGCAGGCTGCTGCTCGCTAGTTCACCTTATTTCCAAAAGCTTGACAATTTTGTCACCGTAAAACAGGTAGAGGATGGCGGCGGCTGCCAGAAATGGCCCGAAGGGGATGCGGGTGGTGCGCCATTGGCCGCCGCGCCAGCCACCTCTGGCCAAGAGCAGCCCCAACCCGGCCAGGGTGCCCAGGCAGGCGCTAATTAAGATAATATAGGGCAAGGAAGTGACCCCCAGAAAGGCCCCGATCATCGCCAGCAATTTCACATCGCCTCCGCCCATGCCCCTCTTGCCGGTGATTTTTTCATAGAGCCACCCCGTGAGGAAGAAAATACCACCACCCAGCAGCACCCCCAAAATCGACTCGAGAAAGGTGAGGTGCGGCAAAAACAGGGCCAGGCCCAGGCCCAGGACGATGCCGGGGTAGGTGATGACATCGGGCAGCAGGCGGTGTTCCAGATCGATGGCAGTCAGGGCCAGGAGGGCTCCGGCGAAGGGCCCGTAGGCGAGGAGGAGGGGGCTCCAGGGAAACCGGAGCCACAGGGCCAGGGAGAGCAGGCCGCCCGCCAGCTCCAGCAGTGGATAACGCCAGGAAATACCGGCGCCGCAAAAGCGGCAGCGCCCTTGAAGGACAAGGTAGCTGAGCAGGGGCAGATTGTCGTACCAGGGGAGCGGCGTGCGGCAATGCGGGCAGCGGGAGCGGCCGGCCCAGAATTGCTCGTGCCCGGGGAGGCGGGTGGCCACCACATTGAGGAAGCTCCCCAGGGCCAGACCCACCAGAAAGGCCAGGAGGGCGGCCATCAGCCGCTCCCCCGGCATCCGAGGGTTGGCGCCGCACCCCTATCCGGCGCTGGATGCAACCAGGGCCCCATCTTGCCGCGGCTCACTCTTGCCCGAATCCTATCTGCCTCACCTTCCCAAGAGACGTGTTCCAGTAACCCAAGTCGGTGGTGCCTTCGATGATTTGGCCCACGAAGAGGTCTCCCTTGAGCTTCTCCCCGGAGGTGAGGACGATGTCCGCCGGGCGGAACCGATCATCTTCAGGGCCGGAGAAGGTGAGAACCTCCATGATGGAGAGGGGCACCCAGGTGGTGGTATTGCCTCCTTTTAGCTTCAGCTCCTGGCTGGTGCCGGGCAGCTTGAGCCCGAAGACGGCATATTCGATGCCGGCCTCGGTGACCACCCTGCTGGGGATCCTGATGGGCTGCGGGGCCTTGGGGGGTGCGCCGCAGGAGGACGCGGTCAGTAGGAGTGCCGCCAGAACCAGGCTTAACAATGCGGTTAGCTTTGCCAGATAAGAGGATGTTCTCAGCTGCCCCCAGGTCATGTCCGGTCTCCTGACGGCTCTCCGGAAACTGCCTACCCACCTCCTGGTTTCCAGGGAACCTGCTTATTGGGCTGGTCTGGGGCCTTAGGGCCGACCCCCTGCGAATATTCATACCACAAGATGAGGGCGGAGTGGATAAAAATCGGCGTGTGATCAAGTTCTGGCCACTGGCCGGCGATTGCTTGCCATCGATCTCTGGTAAACCGGCTTTGGACCACCAGGGGCCGCGCTCAGCCGGTTTCGGAGTGGACCTTTACACTATTGTTCCCCAAAAAAGCAACAATAATGTCATGAATATTTCCAGCCTAAATTTTATAAGTAGGTTAATACACAAAATAGTAAGCAAAATCATCTGTAATTAACAATATTGTCATTAAGCTGCCTGGGCTATTTGGATAACATATTAATATCATTATAATTATAATTGGCACGCCCTTTGCTTAGATATATCTGAATTCAGATCCGATAAGGAGGATTTGGTAGATGAATGGAGCTGATACTGCCTTTGTCCTGATATCCGCAGCGCTGGTGATGCTCATGACCCCGGGGCTGGCCCTCTTTTATGGCGGCATGGTGCGCAGCAAAAACGTCCTGGGCACCCTGATGCAGAATTTCATTATGCTGGGCGTGGTGGGGGTATTGTGGGCCTTATACGGCTACAGCCTGGCCTTTGGCCCGGACGTGGGCCATGTCATCGGCAACCTCGATTGGATTGGTCTGGCCGGCGTAGGGTTTGAACCGTTTAAGGCTTACTCCGAAACCATACCCCACCAGACCTTCATGATTTATCAAGCCATGTTTGCCATCATTACGCCGGCCTTGATCACCGGCGCCTTTGCCGAGCGCATGAAATTCAGCACTTTTCTGGTCTTCATGGTTATCTGGTCCACCATCGTTTACAATCCGGTGGCCCACTGGGTCTGGGGCGACGGCGGCTGGCTGAAAAACTTGGGGGCCCTCGATTTTGCCGGGGGCACCGTAGTCCACATCAACGCCGGGGTCGCCGCCTTGGCGGCCGCTTTGGTGATGGGGCCCCGGAGGGGTTACGCCGGCTATGGCAACGGCGTGGAGTCCTTTATCCCCCACAACCTGCCCATGACCATCCTGGGGGCCGGCCTCTTGTGGTTCGGCTGGTTCGGTTTCAACGCCGGCAGCGCCCTGGGCGCCAACGCCTTGGCCAGCTCCGCCTTCACCGCCACCCACCTGGCCACCTGCGCCGCCACCCTGTCGTGGGTCGGGGCTGAATGGATTCACCGCGGCAAGCCCACCACCCTGGGCGCGGCTTCCGGCGCCGTGGCCGGCCTGGTGGCCATCACCCCCGCCGCCGGGTACGTCGGCCCCATGTCCGCCATGCTCATCGGCCTCATCGCCGGGGTTATTTGCTATCTGGCGGTCCTGGTCAAGCCGAAGCTGGGATACGACGATTCCCTGGACGTGGTGGGGGTGCACTGTGTCGGCGGGATCACGGGCGCCCTGTTAACCGGGCTCTTTGCTACCAAACTGGTGAACGCCGCCGGCGGCGACGGCCTGTTTTACGGCAATCCCGGGCAGCTCTGGACCCAGCTCATTGCGGTGGGGGTCACGGTAATCTACTCCTTCGTTATCAGCTACGCCCTGTTCTGGATCCTGGATAAGACCATGGGACTGCGGGTTGACAGCGATGCTGAAGTTGCCGGCCTGGACCTCAGCGTACATCAAGAAACGGGCTACAGCCTGTAATAGGCAGGAGGCACTAACATGAAGAAGATCGAGGCAATCATCCAGCCTTTTAAACTGGAGCCGGTCAAGGAAGCCTTGCACGCCATCAGCGTCGAAGGCATGACCGTCAGCGAAGTTAAGGGCTTCGGCCGTCAGAAGGGCATCCGGGAGGTCTACCGGGGCATGGAATACCAGGTGGATTTTCTCCCGAAGGTCAAGCTTGAGATCGTGGCCCCGGAGGACAAGGTGCAGGCCGTGGTGGACACCATTATCGCCAAGGCCCGCACCGGCCGGATCGGCGACGGCAAGATCTTCGTCTACCCGGTGGCGGAGGTCATCCGCATCCGCACTGGCGAAAAGGGGGAAAGTGCGGTGTAGCCCAGGCAGTCTCAAGATTGAGCAAGCCCCAGGGGAGTCGGCATCCGGCAGGATCGCCGCCTCCCCTGTTTTTGTTTGCACACAATAATGGTAACAAACAAAATTGTAGACCATAAAATGCGCAATCTACATACTAAAAAAATATGACAAGGTGTCTGAAACTTATAAAACATACAAAAAAGGAATAGAGTAAACAGATAATTAACAAAATAGTAATATATAAGAATAGCGGTATTAGGATAACATATTGAAATATAAGTATATTTTGTTTGGCACGACAATTGCTAAATCATTACTCAGGTGAAAGGCGCCCTAATTTTCATCTTTCTAAAACCATTTTCGAGGGAGGACGTTCAAGGTGTTTTCCAAAAGATTGACCGCCATTTATCTCTTGTCATTCATTCTGGTGCTGCTCTTCGCCCCGCTGCTGGTCTCGGCGGCGGAGGAGGCGGCCCCGGTGGTTCCCGCGGCGGCGGCCCCCGCCGTCACCGATGCGCCCGACCCCGCGGGCACCGCCACTGGCTCGGTCAAGGACGTGACCGCCAAAGAGGCCGGCAAGCCCACCCTGGTGGAGCTTATGGACGCGGTGGGCCATAACAAGATCTCCATCAATATTGTCTGGACTCTGATCACCGGCTACCTGGTCATGTTCATGCAGCTCGGTTTCGCTCTGGTGGAGACCGGCTTTACCCGGGCCAAGAACGCCGTCCATACCATGGGCATGAACATCATGATTTACGGCATCGGCATGCTCGGCTTCTGGCTGGCCGGTTTTGCCTTCATGTGGGGCGGCAGCGGCCAGACCGCCAACCTGGGGATGTTGGCCAATCTTGGCAACGAAGTTACCATCAACCTGTTCGGAAAAGACTTTGGCATTATCGGTTATAAAGGCTTTTTCCTGGCCGGGAGTGCCTATGATGTCTCGGTGATGACCCTGTTCCTCTTTCAGATGGTCTTTATGGACACCGCGGCCACCATCCCCACCGGGGCCCTGGCCGAGCGTTGGAAATTCCTGGCCTTCTGCGTCTACGGCTTGTTTATTTCCATGATTATTTATCCCGTGTACGGCAACTGGGTCTGGGGCGGCGGCTGGCTGTCGCAATTGGGCTCAAATTTCGGCCTGGGCCATGGGGCGGTGGACTTCGCCGGCTCCGGCGTGGTCCACATGGTAGGTGGCATCGCCTCCATCGCCGGGGTCATGGTCCTGGGACCCCGGCTCGGCAAGTATAAAAAGGACGGCACTTCCAACGCCATCCCGGGCCATCATATCCCCATGGGGGTGGCCGGCGCCCTGATCCTGGCCTTCGGCTGGTTCGGCTTTAACCCCGGCTCCACCCTGGCCGGCACCGACCTCAGGATCGGCGTCATCGCGGTGAACACCATGCTGGCCTCGGCCTCCGGGGCCGTGGTGGCCATGATCGTCATGTGGCAGAAGTTCGGCAAGCCGGACCTCACCATGTCCGCCAACGGCCTGCTGGCCGGCCTGGTGGCCATCACCGCCCCCTGCGCCTTTGTGCATCCCGTGGCGGCGGTGGCGATCGGCGCCATTGCCGGCATCCTGGTGGTCTATAGTGTCTTGACCGTGGATCAGACCTTTAAGCTGGACGACCCGGTGGGCGCCATTTCGGTGCACGGCGTCTGCGGCGCCTGGGGCGTTTTGTCCCTGGGACTCTTTGCCGACGGCACTTACGGGGATAAGTGGAACACGGTGGAAGGCACCGTCAAGGGCCTCTTTTATGGCGACGGCGGGCAATTTGTCGCCCAGATCATCAGTGTCTGCACCAACATCATCTGGGTCTTCTGCGCCTCCTGGGTGATCTTCAAACTGATCGATCTGGTCATCGGCATGCGGGTCTCTCCCGAGGCGGAACTGGGCGGCCTGGATGTCGCCGAAATGGGCGCCAATGCTTATCCCGACTTTGCCCTGGCCAAGACCATGCGCAAAGAAACGGCCAATGGCGAGCTCGGGTAACCAAGGATATCCGGGGCAACCGGCTATCATGACGACAGGAGAATTCTGATGAAAAAAATTGAGGCGATCATTCAGCCTTTCAGATTGGAACCGGTCAAGGAGGCCCTGCACAGTATTAGTGTAGAGGGCATGACGGTCTGCGAAGTCAAGGGTTTCGGGCGGCAAAAGGGCATCCGGGAAGTCTATCGGGGCATGGAATACCAGGTGGATTTCCTGCCCAAGGTCAAGATCGAGATAGTGGCGACGGACGACAAGGTGCAGACCATCGTGGACACCATCATCAGCAAGGCCCGCACCGGCCGGATCGGCGACGGCAAGATCTTCGTCTATCCGGTGGCGGAGGTCATCCGCATCCGCACCGGGGAGACCGGGGACGCGGCTGTTTAATTGATGGGGCGGAGGGGACGACTCCTCCGCCCTTTTCTGGTTGGCATAACTGGAACGATAAATCTGAAAAATTAGGGGGAAAAGGACATGATACTGCATCGCTTTGTTGAGGGGGTTAACCTGAGAACACTTTTGGCCTGGTTGGCTCTGGGTTGCTTTCTGGCCGGCCTGGCTCCCGTGACGCCGGCCTTGGCCCAAGCCGTCGCCGGCCCCCAGGTCCTGATGGAAAAGCCTCCAGAAGGCGCCAAGCCCGAAGAGAAGAAAGAGGCAGCTCCAACCACCTGCGGCCCCATCTGCTGTGACACCTGCGTTCCCATTGAGACCGGCCATTTCGCCTTGTCGACCGTCGCGGCCCTGTCCTTCTATCCGGGGTTCTTTTCCAATAACTGGCGGACCGGGACCGCCGGGGGCAACATTCACACCTTCTATATGCCGTGGAAGCTGACCTATGGCCCCACCAAGGATCTGGAGATGTATATCATCGCCCCGTTCATCACCAACTGGGCCAACAGCGTCAACGTTTCCGGCCCCAATGGCGAAACCTCTGCCAGTTACAGCGGCATCGGCGACCTGACCATGATGGCCAAATACAACCTGCTGCCGGAAGGCGATGTCATGCCGGCGGTCACCGGCGTGGCGGGGTTGGCCAGCATCCCCACCGGCCATGCCAACCACCTCAATCCGGCTAAGCTGGGCATGGATGCCATCGGCACCGGGGCCTTGACCTTCACCAGCGGCGTCAATCTCTACAAGTGGCTGAAGCCCTTCCTGATTTACAGCAATATCTGGATGAACAATCCGGTAAACCTTTATAAATTGGGACCCAATCCTGGCGAGACCGTCCGGTCCCGGGACTATGTCACCTTCAACCTGGCGGGGGAATATCCCATCCCCAATAGCAAGTTTGTGCTCCTGTTGGAAATGTACAGCAACTGGACCTGGAGTAATCTCACCCAGCCCGGGACTAACGCCAACCTGATCCAGGGTTACCAGACCCCGCAGACCGTTCTCGGTATCCTGCCGGGGGTTGAGTTCCTGGCCACGGAGAAATTGTCCATGTCGGCGGGCGCCTCCTTCGACCTGGCGGGCAAAAACGGGGTTAAGAAATACACTCCCATGCTTTACCTGTCCTATGCCTTTTAAGCCGGCTGTTTGAAAACCCGGCCAAACTCGGTGGGGCGGCATGGCGACACCCCACCCTCTGAATCAAGGGGCTCCGGCGGGAGCCCTGCAGGAGAAAGAAATGATCTGGACCTTATTGTCTTTGGCGATAATCGCCCTCTTTATGGCAGGGATGATCCTGGCTGCCAAAGTTCAGCCACCTGCAGATGAGGCCGACGGGTCAAAAAGAGCTGTTAGCCGGAGGTTGGATTTCATCAGAAGATCCTCCCTGCTCCATTAATCTTAAAAACCACGCTGCCGGGCGGGCCTGGCCCGCCCAATGGTTTTCGCCTTTTTATCCCTTCTCAGCCTTAGCCTCAACTTTCTGCCCTTGACCACGGCTAAGCCAGTCACTATATTCCAGGCCAGGCTAAAGATTTTCCGGGTTGTTTCGATAAATGAGATAGCCTAGGAATAACGAGCCGGGAGAGTTATGGCTACCCCTGTACCGGTTGGCGCTAACCTGGTAATTGAGGCGACGGATTTTCCGCAGCTCCTGGCAGCCGTGGACCGCCTGGGCTACCAAATGGTGGGGCCGACCCTGCGGGACGGCCACCTCATTTACGGCGACCTGACCGGGGTGGCCGACCTGCCCGCGGGCTGGACCGACGAGCAAGAGGCCGGCGCCTTCCGCCTGAAAAGACGGGACGACCAGGCGTTGTTCGGTTATGGGGTGGGCCAGCAGTCCTGGAAGCAGTTCCTGTTTCCGCCCCATCACCTGTTGTGGCGCGCCGCGCGCCGCGGCGACGATTTCCAGATGATCCCGCCGGCCGAGGCAGTGCCCCGCTACGCCTTCATCGGGGTGCGCTCCTGCGATCTGCACGCCATGGCGGTCCAGGATCGGGTCTTCCTCCAGGGCCGGCACGTGGACCCGGTTTATCAGGTCCGCCGGGAGCAGGCCTTTATCCTGGCAGTCAACTGCGGCGGCCAGGGCTGCGGCACTTGCTTCTGCGTCTCCATGGGCACCGGTCCCCGGGCCACTTTCGGCTTCGACCTGGCCCTCACCGAGGTTTTACCAGAAGGTAAACATTACTTCCTGGTGGAGGTGGGGACGGACCGGGGCGCCGGCGTCCTCCAGGCAGTGCCCCAGAGAGCCGCCGGAGCCGCCGAAATCGCCGCGGCCGCCAGCGTGGTGGCGGCCACGGCCGCCAACCTGGGCCGGCAGTTGGATACCCAGGGAGTCAAAGAGCTGCTTTATCGCAGCTACGAGCATCCCCGCTGGGACGAGGTCGCCGCCCGCTGCCTCAACTGCGGCAACTGCACCTGGGTCTGCCCCACCTGTTTTTGCCACACCATTGAGGACGTTACCGATTTAACCGGCATGGTGGCGGAAAGGTGGCGGCGCCAGGACGTTTGTTTCACCGTGGACTACTCCTACCTCCACGGGGGCAGCATTCGCCCCTCTCCCCGGTCCCGCTACCGCCAGTGGCTGACCCACAAACTGGCTACCTGGTTCGACCAGTTCGGCTGCTCCGGCTGCGTCGGCTGCGGCCGCTGTATCACCTGGTGTCCGGTGGGTATCGATATTACCGAAGAGATCCGGGCCATCCGGGAAACTGAAGCCTCTCTCAAGGAGACCGAGCATGGAGACCTTTGAGCCCCTCCTGGCGGACCAGCCATTTTTCCGGGGGATAGACCCGAGCCACCTCAAGGACCTGGCCGCCTGCGCCTCCCGGGAAAAATATAGCGCCGGGCAGTTCCTCTGCCGGGCCGAAGAGGAGGCAACCGCCTTTTTTCTGATCCTCCAAGGCCGGGTCTCGATAGAGATCTTCAGCGCCCGGCGGGGGCCCGTGATCCTGCAGACCATGGGGGAAGGAGATGTGCTGGGCTGGCTCGGGTTTCAGGAGAAGCCCTTCCACTGGCACTGGGATGCCCGGGCTGTGGACCTCACCCGGGTCCTGACCCTGGAGGTGGGTTGTATCAAGGCCAAATGTGAGGCCGACCACGATCTGGGCTATGAAATTATGAAACGATTTGTTCAGTCCCTGGCGAAGGCCTTTCGAGAAAGGAGCCTGCAGCTCACGGACATGTTTCAGGCGTGAACCCATAGGGCGGGCGTCTCGCCCGCCATGTAGGGTGCGTTTTACGCACCAACAACAATCCGTCTCCTCAGAATTGAATGAGTGGTGCGTAGGACGCACCCGACGATAATTTGGCAGACAAATGATCGAGAATAACCCAGACCCCATGTTGCCGGAGATCTTTGAGGTCAAGCGGCTGCAGCGCGAAACCGCTGACACCTTCACCCTGGAGCTCACCCGGCCCGGGGGGGCGGCGGAGTTCAGCTTTGCGCCGGGGCAGTTTAACATGCTCTATGCCTTCGGCAGGGGGGAGGCGCCCATCTCCATCAGCGGCGCCCCGGCCCGTTCTGACACCCTGGTGCACACGGTGCGCAACGTGGGTAATGTTACCCGGGCCATCTGCAAATCCCGCCCGGGTGCGAAACTGGGGGTTCGGGGTCCCTTCGGCGCTCCCTGGCCGGTGGCGGAGATGGCGGGCCAGGACGTGGTTATCGTGGCCGGCGGCCTGGGCCTGGCGCCCTTGAGGCCTGCCATCTATCACTTCCTCGAGCACCGCGCCGACTATGGCAACTTCGAGCTGATTTACGGGGCTCGCACCCCGGCGGACCTGCTCTATCGCCGGGAACTGGAGCGCTGGCGGGGCCGCTTCGACTTCAGGGTGCATGCCACCGTGGACACTGCCGGGGCCGACTGGCGGGGCGGCGTCGGGGTGGTGACCACCGTCATTCCCCGGGCCCGCTTCGACCCGGCCAACACCATCGCCCTGGTTTGCGGTCCCCAGTTGATGATGCGCTACACCGTGATGGAACTCCTGGGCCGGGGCCTGACGCCGGCGCAAATCTACGTTTCCATGGAGCGCCACATGAAATGCGGCCTGGGGCTATGCGGGCACTGCCAGTGGGGGCCCTTTTTCGTCTGTAAGGACGGTCCGGTCTTTCGCTACGACACCGTCAAAGACTGGTTCGAGCGGCGGGAGGTCTGACATGCCACCGAAAGGCAAACCCAAACTCTCCGTGTGGAAATTCGCCTCCTGCGACGGCTGCCAGCTCTCCCTGCTGGACTGCGAAGACGAACTCCTGGCCGTCACCGGCGAACTGGAGCTGGCCTATTTCGTCGAGGCCTCCCGGGCCATGGCCAAGGGCCCTTATGACCTGACCCTGGTGGACGGGTCCATCACCACGACCCACGACGCCGAACTCATCCACAAGGTGCGCCGGGCCTCCAAATACCTGGTGGCCATCGGCACCTGCGCCTGTTCCGGGGGCATCCAGGCCCTGCGTAACTTCAAGGATGTCCATGACTTCATCACTGCGGTCTACGCCCATCCGGAGTACATCTCAACCCTGGCGCAATCCACGCCGCTCTCCGCCCACGTCAAGGTGGATTACCAGCTCAACGGCTGCCCCATCAACAAGCACCAGCTCCTGGAGCTGATCAGCGCCTATCTGGCCGGCCGCACCCCGCAGATCACGCCCCACAGCGTCTGTCTGCAGTGCAAGCTCAAGGGCAACATCTGCGTGCAGGTGTTGGGCACTCCCTGCCTGGGGCCGGTGACCCACGGCGGCTGCGGGGCCGTGTGCCCCACCTATCACCGGGGCTGCTACGGCTGCTACGGGCCCAAGGAGACGGCCAACACCAGTTCGCTCGCCGCCTGGTTCAGCCGCCGTCTGGGGCTGTCCGAAGATAGTTTGGTGCGGGCCTTCCGCACCTTTTACGCCAACGCCCCGGAGTTCCGCCGGGAGAGCGAAGCCCATGAAAAGTAGAACCATCAAGGTCTCCTATCTGGCCCGGGTGGAGGGCGAAGGCGGCCTGTACCTCAGGATTAAAGATGGGGCAGTGGCCGAAGTGAAGCTGAAGATCTTCGAGCCGCCCCGGTTTTTCGAGGCCTTCTTAAGAGGCCGCCAGTACCACGAGGCCCCGGATATCACCTCCCGCATCTGCGGCATCTGCCCGGTGGCTTATCAGATGAGCGCGGTGCACGCCATGGAGGACGCCCTGGGAGTCAAGGTGGCCGGGCCTCTCCGGGATCTGCGCCGCCTGATCTATTGCGGCGAATGGATCGAGTCCCACGCCCTCCACGTCTTCATGCTCCACGCCCCGGATTTCCTGGGCTACCAGGATGCCATCCGGATGGCCCAGGACCACGCCGAGGTGGTCAAGATGGGCCTCAGGCTGAAGAAGATCGGCAATCAGGTGGTCACCCTGGTGGGCGGCCGCGAAATCCATCCCATCAACGTCCGGGTGGGCGGCTTCTATCGGGTTCCGGAGAAAAAGGAGCTATCGTCCCTTACAGAAGACCTCAAATGGGCCCGGGAGGCCGCCCTGAAAACGGTGCGCTGGGTGGCCGGCTTCCCCTTTCCGGAGTTCGAGGCGGACTACGAGTTCGTCTCCCTGCGCCCTGAGGCGGAATATCCCTTCAATGAGGGGCGGTTGGCTTCCAACCAGGGGTTGGATATCAAAGTGCCGGACTACGACGAGCACTTTGCCGAAGAACACGTCGCCTATTCCAATGCCTTGCACTCCCGGCACCAGGGGCTGGGCCCCTACTTCGTCGGTCCTATGGCCCGCTACAACTTGAACTTCCACCGGCTCACGCCCCTGGCCCAGGAGGCAGCCACCGCGGCCGGTTTGGGGGAGGAGGTCCGCAACCCCTTCCGGAGCATTATTGTCCGCGCGGTGGAGACCCTCTACGCCGTGGACGAGGCCCTGCGGCTGATCGCGGCCTACGAACGGCCGGAGCAGCCGGCCATAAAAGTCGAGGTCCGGGCCGGGGTGGGCTACGCCGCCACCGAGGCGCCCCGGGGCCTGCTCTACCACCGCTACCGCCTGGATGAACAGGGGGCCATCCTGGAGGCCAAGATCGTGCCGCCCACCTCCCAGAACCAGAAGGTCATCGAACGGGACCTGCAGCAATTCGTGGAGCAGCGTCTCGATTTGCCGGATGACCAACTCACCTGGCAGTGCGAACAATTGGTGCGCAACTATGACCCCTGCATCTCTTGCGCTACCCACTTTCTGCCGGTGAGTTTGGAACGTTTATAGTCCTGTAGGGGCGAGGTTTCCTCAAATAAGGGCGGGGAGACCCCGCCCCTACAAAAAAGGGCAGGGAGACCCCGCCCCGAAAAAAAATTCCTCTAGTTATTGATGAAACCCATTGATAGTCTGCTACGGGTCATCGGCCTGGGCCAGGAATGGCGGGGCGACGATGCCGCCGGGCTCCTGGTGGCCCGGCATCTGCGGGAATTTGCCGGCCCGCAGGTGACCATATTAGAAAACTCCGGCGCCCTGACCGATTTACTGGAGGCCTGGGAAGGGGTAGCGGCGGTGATCCTGATCGACGCGGTACGGGGCGGCGGCCGGCCCGGGGAGATTTACCGCTTCCCGGAGCATGATGACCCTTTGCTGGCGGAACTTTTTGCTGATGCCTCCAGCCACGCCTGGGGCCTGGCCCAGGCCGTGGCCCTGGGCCGGGCGCTGAAGCAGTTGCCGCCCTATCTGACGATCTATGGCATTGAGGGCCGGAATTTCGACCTCGGGCAGGAACTCTCGCCGGCGGTGGCCGAGGCTATCCCGGAGGCGGTCCGGCGGATCAGGCGGGAGATAGAGCATTATCTCTCAGGCCAGGGAAAATAATCCCCACGATTGGTCCTACGTGTTAAAAGGTGGAACACCGCCCTCGGCTAGTCAACGCCGGGGCGGGGTAACGGCTTGCCCCGGCGTACAGGCTGGAAGCCTGCGCTACCAAAAAAAATTCTTCTCAATATTGCCCCCGGACGCCCAGGCTGAATCGGCCAGTGGGGGGAGAAGGGAATTGAATGCCCCCCCGCCCGCAGGTTTATCCTAGTGTCCTGTTTCAGAAATACATTTACAAAGTCTTTGCACTTTTGCGAATATTGAGTCTGCGGTGGCGGTCCACATAAAGGGTTTAGATTTGGCGTTGTAATGCGCCACAAAAATC
>JAPLJC010000161.1 GCA_026388765.1 Deltaproteobacteria bacterium | reverse complement strand
TTAGAAAACTTAATATGTTATCTTATTGCTAAAATATCTGGTATATCGATAAGCCATAGGAATACACTAAATTCATTTTTAACTGAAGAAATAGATATTGCTTTCTGGAACGAACGTAACCCAAAAGGTTTATATTTTTTGCCGAATATTTTTCTGGTAGAATGCAAAAATTGGAGTGTGCCTGTCTCTAGTATGGAAGTAAACTGGTTTGCGTCTAAACTGGAAAATAGAGGCCTCGATCATGGAATATTATTTGCTACAAAAGGTATAACTGGTCACCCAGAAGAATTATCGCGGGCACATCACATAATATCAACTCATCTCGCAAAACAGAGGAGAATTATAGTCATAACTAGAATAGAAATTGAGCAATTATCAAGAACAGAAGAATTAATTAATTTAATGAAAAGAAAACTATGTCAATTGGCTGTTTCAGGAACTATTATTTGATAAGTAAAAATATCAGAAGAGGTCATAATAAACGTTTTATCTCGATTTTTAATTCGCTACGCTCCGTCAACCTTATTGGGTGTGAAAAGTAATAACTAACTGCTATATCTCCACGCCTTAATTAAAAACGATAACTATTTTATAAGGTTATCATATCTGCAACTCAGACTCACATAGCATTTATATTTTAGTCATAACAATTTAGCCTTGAACCTCTGCTTGACCTCTGAATTTTTCCAGGCGTGGTTGATTATGCCAAATCTGTCTCAAACTCAAGAAGAGCGGCGGCTGCGGGAGGCCCGGGAGCGGCAGGTTCCCTGGATGAAATGGGGGCCGATCTTCAAGATCAGAGGATTCTCCTGGCGAACGGCAGCTTGCGGGTGAGGTGAGCGCCGCCGAAGCACGCGGCCAGCGCCACTGGCGCGACCAGGACGAACTTGGCGAGGGGGTGAAGGGCATAGCCTTGAAGGCCCAGCGCCAGCAGGACGATTACCAGGGGATGAATGATATATACCGTGTACGAGTCAGAGGCGGCGGCCTGCCCAAAACTGCTCTGGTGGTTGAAGCGCTGGCCGAACCGGTTGAGTAACAGGACGACGATGCCCACGGCGAAAGTTTGCTCGCACATGGCGAAGACGAAGGACCTCCAGTTAAGGCCGCCAGGCGGGGACGGGTCTAGGGGTTGATTCACCCCGAACCACACGAATGCTCCCAAGATTGCCAGCGGCGTCGCCAAGCGCCAGAAGCGAACGAGACGGGGTGACAAGTCTCCCCGCCAGCCCCGTTCCCCGGCGAGGATGCCAACGGCGAAGAAGGCAAGATATTGGGGCTCATGGGCAGGCATCAGGTGCAGGCCCGGGGTCCAGTAGCCAATCGGGAATTTAATCCGAACCAGGAACGAAATAACGCCGAGTGCGATAGCGACCACAACCGTCGCTTGGATCCCCGGTCCTGCCTCAGGCCCATGGCGGACTGCCATCCGGCGGGACCGTTGTACACCCGCGAAGGCCAGGGTGAGAAGCAAAAGATTTAGCACAAACCACATTGGGCCGAGGCCCAGCATACTGCCATAGTGCTGCAGCAGAAGCTCCACGTATGAGCCCTCAAACCTGTTTAAGCGCACTATTGCCACGACCACCGGGTTGAGAACCAACGTGTAGAAAAGCAGTGGGATGCCAAAACGCAGGATTCGATCCCCGAGGAAGCGATTGAGTCCCTTGCTTGCAAGTGAGGTAGGCGTGAAATAGCCGGCGATCAGGAAGAAGAAGCCCATGAAAAAGGCTTGGGTGATCGCCGTGAAGACCGTGAGCACAAGCGTTGCGAGCTTACTTGTCTGCGGATCCCTGTAGTACCAGTCGCCCACTGCGCCATAGGTGACCGCTAAGTGCACCAAGACCACGAGACAGGTGAGAAGCACCCGCAGGTTATCGATGTAGTAGGCGCGCGACGGCTTTTCGGACATGTTTTCTCTTACTCTCTTGGTAGGACGTTTTTCCCTTCTGACGGCGTAAAGCGCAGCTTTCGTAACTTTATCCTTATGAACATATAATGATACCCTTGGCTGTCTTGGCGTTTGGGCGGGAGATAGTTTTCAATTTTTACGCCTCAGCGGAAATGGCAGGCGACCCAGTGTTCCGGGGCGGTCTCGCGGTAGGCGGGGACTTCGTCTTGGCAGCGGGGGAACTGGGCCTCGGGGCAGCGGGGGTGAAAGGGGCAGCCCGAAGGGACGTTGACCGGGCTGGGGGGTTCGCCCTTCAAGGCCGGGGGCCGGAAGGGCTGCTGCGGGTCGGGCAGGGGCACCGCGGCCAGCAGGGCCTCGGTATAGGGGTGCAGCCGCGCCCGGGCGAAGACCTCCCGGGGGGCCATTTCCAGCAGGCGGCCCACGTACATCACCGCCACCCGGCTGCTGATCTGGGAGACGACGCTCAGGTCGTGGGAGATGAACAGGTAGGTGAGGCCGTGGCGCTCCTGCAACTGGGCCAGCAGGTTGAGAATCTGGGCCTGGATGGAGACGTCCAGGGCGCTGACCGGCTCGTCGGCCACCATCAGCCGGGGGCGCAGGGCCAGGGCCCGGGCGATCCCGAGGCGCTGGCGCTGGCCGCCGCTGAATTCATGGGGGTAGCGCTCCAGGTGTTCCGGCTCCAGGCCCACCTCGGCCAGCAGCTCCGCCACCCAGGCCCGGCGTTCGCTCCGGCTCCCCAGGCCGTGGATGATAAAGGGCTCCGCCAGGATTTGCCGCACCGTCATCCGGGGGTTAAGCGAAGAGTAAGGGTCCTGGAAGATGACCTGGAACTGCCGCCGCATGGCCTTGAGGGCCCGGCGGGGCATGCCGGTCAGGTCGGCGCCGCCGAACCAGACCCGGCCCCGGGTGAGAGGCAAAAGTCCCAGGACCAGGCGGGCCAGGGTGGATTTGCCGCAGCCGGACTCGCCCACCAGCCCGAGGGTCTCGCCGGGGAACAGGTTGAAACTTACCCCATCCACCGCCTTGAGCAGCGGCCCCCGGCCCCAGGGACCCTTGAGGCGGAAATGGCAGCAGAGATCTTCGGCTTTGAGGAGTTCAGGCATGGATAAGTAGCCAGTAGCCAGTAGCCAGTAGTCAGTAGTCAGTAGTCAGTAAAAAAACCATTATTACAGGGGTACGCACCTTACCTCAACAGTAGTATTATTAAGTCAGGCCCAACCCATTGCCGAAAGAGCGATACGGATCGCTTTTCCTCCCTACGACTATTGAAGGCGGGAGGCGCTTCGCTTTCCCGCCCTACATCAAAAGACATTCTGCCTTTCATAGATAGGCAAAAGATTTCAGGCATAATTCCAACACCGCACCAAATGTTCCGGGGCCACCTCCAGCCAGGGCGGCGGCGTGGCGCACTGACCCCGGGCCTCGGGGCAGCGGTCCCGGAAGAGGCAGCCGGGGGGCGGCTCCGGCGGCAGATGGCCCTTGATGGCCTCCAGGGGCGCGCCGGGAGGCCGGTTAAAATCGAGGCGGGGCACCGAGCTGAGCAGCCCCCGGGTGTAGGGATGGCCCGGGTGGGCAAAGAGCTCCCCGGTGAGGGCCTGCTCCACGATGAGGCCGGCATACATCACCGCCACCCGGTCGGCGGTCTGGGCCACGATCCCCAGGTTGTGGGTGATAAACAGGACCGAGAGGCCCATGTCGGCCTTGAGTTTTTTCAACAGCGCCAGGATCTGGGCCTGGATGGTGACGTCCAGGGCGGTGGTGGGTTCGTCGGCGATGAGCAGATCAGGGCGGCAGGCCAGGGCCATGGCCATGAGCACCCGCTGGCGCAGGCCTCCGGAGAGCTGATGCGGGTATTGCTTCAGGCGTTGCGGCGCTTCGGCCAGCCCCACCCGGGACAGGGCCGCGGCGGCTTCCCGCAAGGCGGCCTCATGGTTTAGACCCCGGTGGAGGCGCAGGACCTCGGCCACCTGGTCGCCGATGGTGAGCACCGGGTTCAGGGCGGTCATGGGCTCCTGAAAGACCATGGCGATGCGGTTGCCCCGGATCTGGCGCAGCCGCGCCTCGGGACAATTGGCCAGGTCTTCCCCCAAAAAGCGGACCTCCCCCGAAACGTGGGCCTGCGGGAAGGGCAGGAGGCGCAAGATAGCCATGGCGGTAACGGTCTTGCCGCAGCCCGATTCCCCCACCAGACCCAGGGTTTCGCCGGCGTTGAGATCAAAGCTCACCCCGGCCAGGGCCCGGACCCGGCCCCGGGAGGTGGTGAAATGGACCGTGAGGTCCCGCACCGCCAGGAACGGGGCGCCTTCCTGCTGTAAGGCCAGATTGCCGGTCATGAAAGTCCCGCGGGTTTTCTGGGGTCGATTAATTTAAGGGCTATAACCAATGTAACCTAATCCTGTTTGCAGGTTGTAGGGGCGGCTCGCGAGCCGCCCCTACCAGGCAGGGCCTTGCTGCCGGCCCTCAACCCGGAACGGGCTCCGTCCGGGGCAGCCGGATGGTAAAGGCGGACCCTTGCCCCGGGGTGCTGTCGACGGAGATGGAGCCGCCGTGCTCCTGGATGATGCTTTGGGAGATGGCCAGTCCCAGGCCGGTGCCCTTGGCCTTGGTGGTGAAATACGGTTGGAAGAGGTTGGCCACCACCTCCGGGGACATGCCTGCGCCGCTGTCGGCCACGACGGCCTCGACGCTCTCGCCGCGCCCCCTGGTGGTGATGGTAAGGTCGCCGCCCCGGGGCATGGCCTCCAGGGCATTATTGAAAAGATTGATCAAGACCTGGCGCAGCTGTTTGGCATCGAAGCTGATCTCCGGCAGGGGGCTCTCCTCCACCCGGTTCACCTTGAGGTGGTTTTCGCTAAAGGTGTCATGGAACAGTTCCAGGACTTCGGAGATGAGGACTTCCAGCCGGCCCGGCCGTTTCTGGGCCGGCGGGCGGCGCACAAACTCCCGCATCTCCGCCACCATCCCTTCCAGGTTGGTCACTTCCTCGGCGATCATGGACAATTTTTGCCGCCCCTTGTCGTCGAAGGCGGGCAGCCTGAGGAGCTGCCGGGCGAAGCCCCCGATGATCAGCAGGGGGTTTTTGATTTCGTGGGCGATGTGGCTCATGGTGTCGCCCACCGCGGCCAGGCGCTCGGACTGCACCAGCCGGTCTTCCATCTCCTGGTACTCGGTGATGTCCCGGATGATGCCGGTGAAATAGAGATTGCCGCCGATGTCCGCCACGGAAAAAGAGATGCTCATGGGGAATTCGCGGCCGTCCCGCCGCAGAGCGGTGAGGCGCAAGTGCTTGCCGATCACCCGGGCCTCCCGGGTGGCCAGATAGCGCCGCAGGTAGTCCCGGTGCTCGGCTTTATAGGGGGGCGGGATGATCAGGCTCAGATCCGCTCCCAGGGCTTCTTGCCGGGTGAAGCCGAGCATCTTCTCGGCGCCCTGGTTGTAGCCGATGATGAGGTGGTCTTCGTTGATGGTGACGATGGCGTCGGCGGCGCTGTGGATGATGCCGGAGTTGATCTCCTGCTTCTGGCGCAACTCCAGGAGTTGGCACACCAGGTCTTCCAGGAGGCCGGCGGTGGGGCCGGTGATCAGGTGGTCCTGCTGGTCCGGGGAGAAATCCGGCAGTCCAGCCGTCACGGCCTGGCTATCCAAGATGAGATCGAACTCTTCAGGGTGTAAATCCGTTAGGGGCTCAACCCGCGGCGCCGAGACCTCCGGCTTGGCGGCGTATAAGACGAGGTCCACCGGCGGGTAGCCTTCCAGGGAAAAAGGCAAGGTTATCGGGCGCCAGCTGAATTCCTCTCCGTCCAGGACGAAGGCGATGCGGATGGGTTTGGGGGTGGTGGCCATCACGTTAAGATAATCATGTTAAGGCGAGCCGCCTTGAACCTGGCATATTTTTCCAAATCAGGAGGAGGCCGCCTCAGCACCCGGGCCGGTCTCCTCCAGGGGCAGTTGCATGGTAAAGGTGGCTCCCCGGCCCGGGCTGCTGTCGGCAAAAATGCAGCCGCCATGCTCCTGCATGATACTCTGGCAGATGGCCAGCCCCAGGCCGGTCCCCTTCTCCTTGGTGGTAAAATAGGGCCGAAAAATATTAGCCGCCACCTCCGGGGAGATGCCCTCGCCGGTGTCGCTGACGCTGATTTCCACGTTGGGGCCCCGGACGCGGCTGGCAATGGTGAGCTCACCCCCCTGGGGCATGGCCTCCAGGCCATTTTTGAACAGGTTGACCAAAACCTCATGCAACTGCTTGGGATCGAAGGTCACGGGCGGCAGCGGGGTTTCTTCCACCGATTTTACCCGGATATTATGATCCCTAAAGAAATCCTGGAACAGCTCCAGGGCCTCCCGAATCACGGCGGCGATCTCTCCCTGACGCTTTTGGGCCGGCGGCCGGTGGACGAAATCCCGCATTTCGGCCACCATTTCTTCCAAATGGCCCACCTCATCGGCCATGATGGTCAATTTGTGGCGGGCCTGGTCATCGAGCCCCGGGGTCTTGAGAAGCTGCCGGGCAAACCCCCCGATGATGAGCAGGGGATTCTTGATTTCATGGGCGATATGAGTCACGGTATTGCCCACCGCCGCCAGGCGTTCGGATTGGAGCACCCGGTCTTCCATGGCCTGGTAATCGGTAATGTCCCGCATGATGGCGGTAAAATAGAGCTCGTCCTGGATCTGGGCCACGGAAAAGGAGATACTCAGGGTAAATTCCTGCCCATCCCGGCGCCGGGCGGTGAGGCGCCTTTGCCGGCCCAGCACATGGGCTTCCCGGGTGGCCAGATAGCGCCGCAGGTAATCCCCGTGGACCTCTGTGAACGGCGGGGGCACGATGAGCTTCAGGTCCTGGCCCAGGGCCTCTTGCCGGGAGTAACCGAACATCCGCTCCGCTTCTTGATTGAAACCGACGATCACGTGCTCCTGGTTGATGGTGACGAGGGCGTCGGTGGCGCTGTCGATCACCCCGGTGTTGATCTCCTGCTTTTGGCGGAGTTCCCGGAGCTGGTGGACCAGCTCTTTCAGGAAGCGGGCGGTAGGGCCGGCAATGAGGTTTTCCCGCCGGCTCGGGAAAGAAGGGGCCGGCGCCGCCGGCAAAAACTGGCCGTCCAGGATGAGGTCAAACTGTTCCGGGTGCAGATCCGGCAAGGGCTGAACCTGGGAGTCCGCCCGGACACCGGGTTTGCTGCCGAACAAGACGATTTCCACCGGCGGGTACCCTTCCAGGGAGAAGGGCAAGGTCACTGCCTGGCAGGTGAATTCCTGCCCGTCCAGAACGATGGCGATGCGGATGGCTTTGGGGGTAGTGGCCATGTGGTCAGCAGTTAGCAATTAGCAGTTAGCCGTTAGGATAAGCATCCATCATCCCGCCTCTATAGCTGATCGCTGACAAAAAAGCTATCAGCTTTAGGGCTTCTTTAGCTTGCATGGACCAAGTAAATTATAAAGGGCGCAAAAAATGCGCCCCATTTTATGGTACAAGGGGCATGCCGGTGGCACCCTCATACTTCGCTTCCGCCTTTAAAAGCTAACTGCTGAAAGCTGACCGCTGACTGCTATTAATCAACCTTCAAAGCGCTTGAATACCAGGGAGGCATTGGTGCCGCCGAACCCGAAGGAATTGGACAGGACGTAGCGCACGTCCTTCTTCCGGGCCTGGTCGCGCACGATATCCAGGCCGGCGCAATCGGGGTCCAAGTCCTGGAGATTGATGGTGGGGGGCACGATGCCGTCCCGGATGGCCAGGACGCCAAAAATGGCCTCCACCGCGCCGGCGGCGCCCAAGAGGTGGCCGGTCATGGATTTGGTGCCGCTCACCAGCAGTTGGGAGGCGTGTTCCCCGAAGATCTGCTTGAGGGCCCGGCATTCGTTGCGGTCACCCACCGGGGTGGCGGTGGCATGGGGATTGACGTAATCGATGTCTGGCGGGGTGATGCCGGCGTCCTTGATGGCCAGAACGATGCAGCGCCGGGCCCCTTCCATGTCCGGGTCGGTGATGTGGTGGGCGTCTCCGGTCATGCCGAAGCCAACGATCTCGCCGTAGATCTGGGCGCCCCGGGCCACGGCGTGGTCCATTTCCTCCAGGGCCAGGATGCCGGAACCTTCCGACATGACAAAGCCGCAACGGTTGAGGTCGAAGGGCCGGCTGGCGGCCGCCGGGTTGTCGTTGTAGCCCGCCGCCAGGGCACCCATGCGGTAGAAGGCGGCGAGAGTGAGGATGGTGACCGCGGCTTCGCTGCCGCCGGCGGCCATCATGTCCGCCTCCCCCAGGGCAATGGAGCGGTAGGCCATACCGATGGCGTGGGCCCCGGCGGCGCAGGCGGTGGACAGGGCGATATTGGGCCCCCGGGCCTTGAAACTGATGGAGACGTTGCCCGCCGCCAGATTGGGGATCATTTTGGGCACCAGGAAGGGAGAGACCCGGCGCACCCCCTCGGTGAGCAGCTTGGCCACCCCTTCCTCCCAGGAGGCGACCCCGCCCATGCCGCTGGCGATGATGACCCCGGCCCGCTCCGGATCCTCGGCTTCCAGGTTGACGCCTGAGTCATTGATGGCCTCCAGGGAGGCGGCCAGGGCGAACTGGGTAAAGCGGTCGGTATACTTGATCTGCTTCAGGTCTTCTTTAGTGACGTCCTTCTTACGGGCGTGCAGAATTTCCTTCAGGTCAAAGTGCTTGATCCCGCCGCCGATGGTGGGGAAATCTTCGGGGATGTGGTAGCGTTCCAGGTTTTCCGGGGTAAAGCAGTCCAGATTGGTGATGCCGGATTCTCCGGCCAAAAGGCGCTGCCACACGGTGGGCACGTCGAGCCCCATGGAAGTCACCATCCCCACCCCGGTGACCACCACCCGCCGCATCCCCATGGTTTTCGAACAAGACATGAATTTCAACCTCCGCCAACTGCAAGGGAAGAGAACTGCCCCGGATTAAAGGCGCCGGTCAGGGTCAAGCTGCACCCCGAAGGGTGCAGCAAGTACAAAGGAATTATGGCCTCGCGGCCATCGTTGTCATTGTAAAATACCTGTGTTACTATTGCAACGGGTTTCCGGCCCGCCGGCCAAGGAAGAACTTTTGGACCAGGTGTTTTTGTAATTTTGGTAGTTGTTATAAGGGAAGGGCTATTTCCCGGGGGAGGGCCGGGGTCTGCCGCCCAAGACCGGCCCGGCTTGCAGCCCTGCCAGGTAGAGACCTATTCGGGTTACCGGGTCCATGAACGCCCCCGGCGCTTCACCTGGCAAGGGGAATGGTTGGAGGTGCGCCAGGTGGTGAGCCGCTGGCAGGAACCGGAAAATCTCTGCTTCAGCGCCACCGCCAATGACACTCGCCGCTATCTTCTCCAGTATCACTATGCCCGGGACACCTGGGAGGTGCTAATTTGTCGCGACTCTGACTCGAGGCCCGGCTGAGCCGGGAATTTTATAGTTTACTTTTTCCAGCGCGTTCAGATAGAATAGCTTATTTGTGAAAAAAGGTTCGCCGTTCCTCAAGCTGCCGAGGACGCCCAGTCATCCCATAACTTTGAGGCTGAAAGAGGATAATCTATGAGTTCCAGGAAATCCAGAGTGAATCCCGGCTACATGGAGAAGCTCTATTCGTTTTACTGTCCGTTTTATGATTGGGTCTTTGGTAAACTATTAGGCCCCGGCCGTCGCAAGGCCTTTAATTATCTATCCCGCCGGCCTGACCAGAGGGTCTTGGAAATCGGTGTTGGCCCCGGCTCGACCCTGGAATTTTATCCGCCCCGGACCGACTTCGTGGGCATCGACATCTCCGCCGCCATGATCGAGGAAGCGCGGAAAAAGGCAGCCAACCTCAACAGCGGCAGCCGCTTTCACCTGCAGGTGATGGATGCCACCAACCTGGAATTCCCCGACAATCATTTCGATGTGGTCATGGCTGCCTTTGTCATCACTACAGTGCAAGACCCTCACAAGGTCTGCCGGGAGATCCTCCGGGTGGTCAAGCCGGGCGGCCAGATTATCGCGGTGAACCATACCCGCAGCCAGAACGGCAGTCTCTGGGGCCGGGTTGAGGACGTGATGGCCCCGTTGTTTGTCCGCATCGGCTTTACCACCGATCTGGACGTTATCAAGGCGATGAATGAAGCGGGCATCAGCGTCCAGGAGGCGGTGCGCTGTAATCTGCTGAATACCGGCCGGATCATCATGGGCACCAAGCCTTAAAGGAGAGTCCGGTAGCGCCAGCCCATCACTGCCGCAGCCCTTTTTCCCCCGCAGCAGACCGGGTGCGGCCTGCCACGAAAGCAACCCGGTGGGATCGCCGACCTTCCCGATACCCATCTACTAAATTATTAATGGCGGAGGTGCCTCCTGCCTCAGGAGAACCGTATGAAAATCGAGAAAAGCTCTTTTGTTACCATTGATTATCTGATCCGCATGGGAGAGCAGGAGACCTATCCGCCCAGCGGCCAGCCTGAAGAGATTTCCTTCTGCATGGGCTGGGGAGCGATGCCGCCGGGGATGGAAGAAGCCATGATCGGGCTGGAGCAAGGTGACCAGAAGGTGGTGCATCTCAGCGCCGAACAAGCCTATGGGGAATTTGACCAGGAATTGGTAATGGAGGTGCCCCGCGCCGATTTTGCGCCGGATCTGGAGTTGAAACCGGGGCTGGTGTTCGAGACCGAAAACGACGAGGGGCAGGCGGTCTATTTCATCGTCCAGGAAGTGAAGGACGACGTGGTGATCATCGATTTTAACCATCCGCTGGCCGGCAAAGATCTGGAGGTCACCTTGTCGGTGCGCCAGGTGCGGGAAGCCACCCCGGAAGATCTGGCAGGGCACGAGTCTCAGGAGGGCTGCTCCTGCTCCCATTGCGGCGAAGGCGGCTCTCACTCCCATTGAATAGCGATCAGCTAAAAGACCGGAGACCGGAGACGGGAGACCGGGGATCCCAAACAGGTGCAGTATTTTTTCCGGTCCCCCGTCCCCCGTCTTCCGTCTAAGGGAGACCTAACGCCCATGACCCTACCTTGGGCGCCGCAATACGACCCGGGCGTGCCCCTAACCGTAGAGCCGGTCAAGACCTCGGTGCCCGAGCTGTTGCTTGACGCCGCGGCCAAAACTCCCCAGGCCCCGGCCCTGGTATTTTTCGGCCGGAACTTTTCCTACCGGCAGCTAGCGGAGATGGCGGCGCGCCTGGCCCAGGCCTTCAAAGGCCAGGGGCTGGCGCCGGGCGAACGTCTGGCCATCCTGCTCCCCAATTGTCCGCAGTTCGTGGTGGCCTATCATGCCGCCCTGCGCCTCGGCGCGGTGGTGGTGCCGTTAAACCCCTTGCTGAGCGCCAAGGAATTGGCCCAGCAGCTCAGCAATTCCGGGGCCCGGCGCCTGGTGGTCCTGGATCACCTCCTGCCCAAGGTGGAGGCGTTCCCGGGGCTGACTCACCTAATCGTCACCAGCCTCACGGACGCGCTCCCCTGGCCCCTGAGCTGGCTTTACCCCTTAAAGGCTTGGCGGCAGGGCTTGGCCATGGGTTTTCGGGCTGCTCCGGGCCGTTTCGGTTGGCGAGCCTTGCTGGCCCAGCCCCCGCTGGCGGCGGCGCCCCGGCCCGGGGTCGAGGACCTGGCGGTCTTGCTCTATACCGGCGGCACCACCGGCACCCCCAAGGCGGCCCGCCTCAGCCACGGCAACCTCATGGCCAACGTGGCCCAGGTCAACGCCTGGCTGCCCCAAGTGCGCTTCGGCGAAGAGCGGCTGGTGGGCCTGCTCCCCTTTGCCCACTCCTTCGGCCTCACCGCCTGCCTCAACTGGCCCATGTCCCAGGGAGCGCAGATCATCGTCCTGCCCCGCTTCGAGATCAACGGCTTCATCAAGATGTTGCACAGATATCGGCCCACCATGCTGCCTGGGGTGCCAACCCTCTTTGTGGCCTTGATCAACGATCCCCGACTGGCTAAGGTGGATCTGTCGGCGCTCTGGGGGGCCATCAGCGGCTCGGCCCCCCTGCCCGTCGAGGTGCGGGACCGCTTCGAAGGCCTCAGCGGCTGCCGGATGCTGGAGGGCTACGGCCTCACCGAAGCCGGCCCGGTGACCCACTTCAATCCCGTCAAGGGCAAAAGGCCTTTGGGCAGCATGGGGATGCCGCTGCCCGGCACCCTGGCGAAGGTGATGGACCAGGAGACCGGGACCCGGGAATTGGACCCCGGCGAGGTGGGTGAACTGGCTATTCAGGGGCCCCAGGTGATGCAGGGCTACTGGCAAAATCCCCAGGAAACCGAGGCGGCTCTCAGGGATGGCTGGCTCTATACCGGCGACCTGGCCCGGAGGGATGAAGACGGTTATTTTTATATCGTGGAGCGCAAAAAAGATTTGATCATTTCCGGGGGTTACAATATCTATCCCCGGGAGGTGGAAGAGGTGCTTTACCAGTTTCCGGGGGTGCAGGAGGCGGTGGCCTTCGGGGTGCCGGATGCCTACCGGGGCGAGATCGTCAAGGTGGTCATCGTGCCCCGGGATGGCCTGGAATTGAGCGTTCCGGAAATCCAGGATTTCTGCCGGCAGCAACTAGCGGTCTACAAAGTCCCCCACAGCATCGAATTCCGCGCCGAACTGCCGAAAAGCCTGGTGGGCAAAGTGCTGCGCCGGCTGCTGCGGGAAGAGGCTAGCGCCGGGAACGGGACCTAACCTTCTATGTCCATCAAGCGCACCTTACGTTACCATTGGCTCAAATTTCTGCGCCTCCAGGATGATCCCCGGAAGCTGGCCTGGGGTATGGCCTTGGGGATTTTTATCGGTATCACCCCCACCATCCCTTTCCACTTCGTGTCCATCCTGTTCCTGGCCCCTCTCCTCAGAATTTCCCCGGTCACCGCCTTTCTGGGCATACAGATTATGAACCCGCTGACTATCCCCATCCTCTACCTGGCGGCCTTTAAGGTGGGACATTTCTTGCTGCACCAGGGGGCGCCCTTGAGGCTCCCGGAGACTTACTGCTTCGCCGATTGTATGGATCTTATCTGGCGGGGAGGTCTGGCCCTGCAATTGGGGGGCGTCATTATCGCCATCCCCCCGGCCATCGCCTCCTATTTTTTGACCAGGTGGATCATCAAGCGTTATCGCCGCCTCAAGGCGCGAAAGGCTGCCAGTGTCCCTAACCTCCTCTCCCAAAATCCTCCTGCAGCGTCTGGGCCTAAGGCCTAAGAAAACCCTGGGCCAGAACTTCCTGGTGCACCCCCACCAGGCCCGGCGCATTGTGGATGCCCTGAAGCTCGGGGGTGATGAGACCGTGGTGGAGATCGGCGCCGGCCTTGGGGCCCTAACTGTTTACCTGGCCCAAGAGGCCCGCCGGGTGGTGGCCCTGGAGCGGGACCCGGCCCTGGCGGAATTTTTACGGGAGGAAATCTTCCCGGAGGCCCCGGAGGTGGAAGTGCTCTGCCAGGATGTCCTGAAGTTCGACTTCCTGGGGCTCAGCCGGGAATTGGGCCGGCCCGTGGCGGTGGTCGGCAATTTGCCCTACCAGATCACCTCGCCCCTGCTCTTCAAGCTGATGGCAGAAAAGGAAGCCGTCAGCCGGGCGGTGCTGATGATGCAACAGGAGGTCGGGGCGCGCCTCTTAGCCCGGCCGGGCACCAAAGATTACGGCATCCTTTCTGTGCTGCTGACGTATCATTTCGCCAGCCAACGCTTATTTTCCCTGGGGCCGGCCAATTTTTACCCGCCGCCCCAGGTAGATTCGGTGGTCCTGAGGCTGACGCCCGCCGCGGCCTCGCCTCCGGCCCAAGACCCGGCGCTCTTGGCGCAAGTGGTGAAGGCCGCCTTCGGCCAGCGCCGTAAGACCCTGAACAACACCCTGACGGCTAAGGCCGCGGACTTCGGCCTCAGCCCAGAGCAAATGCGAGCCATTTTCGCGGAGCTGAACATCGATCCGGGGCGGCGGGGGGAGACTCTTTCCCTAGCAGAGTTTGTCGCCCTTAGTAATAAAATGTCGGAGCTGAGCAAAGATTGATCACTGGTAGCCGCAGGCTTTAGCCTGCGCCGGTTTGCGAGTTGTTTAAACGCAGGCTAAAGCCTGCGGCTACCGAGTAAATAGCTGATCGCGGAAAGCTTAAAATGACCTATGAACCCCGCACCTACCGCACCCGCATGGCCCGGCCGGGCCTGGTGGGCTTCCGAGTGGCCGTCAAAGAGACCGACCTCTGGGTCCTGGCCGGCCGAGACCTCTCATGGGAGGTGCGAGAAGTAGTGCTCCAGGAGCGGCGGCAGTTGGAGGCCTACATCGCCGGGCAGCCGGAGTTTCTCACGACCCTGACCCCCTGGCCGGAGGACCCCTTTGCCCCGCCGGTGGTGCGGGAGATGATCGCGGCTGCCCGGAAGGCCGGGGTCGGCCCCATGGCCGCGGTGGCCGGGGCCCTGGCGGAACGGGTGGGCCAGGCTCTGGAGCCTTTAAGCGCCGAGGTCATCGTCGAAAACGGCGGCGATATTTACCTGAAGCTCGCCTCTCCGGCCACCGTATCCCTGTTTGCCGGCAAATCCCCCCTGAGCCACCGGGTGGGCCTGCGGATCGCTCCCGAGTTAACCCCCCTGGGGGTGTGCACCTCCTCGGGCACGGTGGGCCATTCTTTCAGCTTCGGCCGGGCCGACGCCGCCTGTGTGCTGGCTCTCAGCGCCGCCCTGGCGGACGCCGCGGCCTCGGCCGTGGGCAACCGGGTGCAGCAGGCCGGGGATATTGGACCGGCCCTGGAGTGGGCCGCGGCGCTGCCGGAAATCCTGGGGGCCGTGGTCATCGTGGGCGACAAGCTGGGGGCCTGGGGCCAGGTGGAATTGGTGCCCCTGGCCGGATGAGTGACTCAAGAGAAAATTACCGATGAGCCGCGCCTTGGAAACCCTGCTGTTGGTCGCCGGCTTTTTGCTGATCCTCTTCTTCTGCACCGAACCGTTTCAACAGGGCCTGGTGCGTCTTCAGGCCGTCCTCCGGCAGCGGCCCCGGCTGAAATATATCGCCTACCCCCTGGGAGCCTTGCTGTTCCTGGGCGCCGCCGCCCTCATCATCCACACCCTGGTGGGCTTTGCCGCCAGCCGATTCTCTTATGATTAATTGTCAAAGTCTGGTTGAGGCTCTTCGCCAACTCCCGTGAGATGCCGGTGCCTCTAATCAATTACCACCTGGCATCAGTCACTTAGGCTACAGGCGCGGATCAGGGTTGTCAGGGCCACCGCAGTCCGGCAAGTAACAGGTGACATTCTTAAAATCGCAGGCCTCTTTGCATTCCGGGCAGACTTCGGGTGGCGTGGGCGCCACCACGCTAAAACCGCATTTGCTGCATTTCCAGAAATTTTTCTCTTCTTTACCGCTCATTTCTGGTGCCTCCGGTTGTTAAAGTTTTGGTCTTCTATGACGACCTGCCTTATCTATAATCACTTTTAGGGGTGAAGCAAGGGAAGCGGAGGGCGCTGCCATCCTGAACCTTCCCAGGCCAGGCCCTGCGGTAAATCTCCAGCAGCGCATGGGTAAATCTGCACGAATGACTTGCAGCGGCGCCCAAAATAGGATGAAATAATAGACAATTTTTTAAAGAGGGAAAACCATGGCTGGAGAAAAGATTACTGCGACTTCTGGCGGGGAGCTACAAGTCCCCGATAACCCCATAGTTCTGTTCATCGAAGGGGACGGCACCGGCGCCGATATCTGGGCCGCCACCCGGCCGGTGCTGGACGCGGCGGTGGCCAAGGCCTACGGCCAGCAACGGCAAATCGCCTGGCAGGAGGTCCTGGCCGGGGAAAAGGCCTTCAAGCAGACCCGCAGTTATATGCCGGTGGAATCCTTGACGGCGCTCCGGGAATTCCGGGTGGCCCTCAAGGGCCCTCTCACCACCCCCATCGGCGGCGGCTTCCGCTCCCTGAACGTCACCCTGCGCCAGGTTCTGGACCTGTATGCCTGCATCCGGCCGGTGCGCTATTACACCGGGGTGCCCAGCCCCATGAAGGCGCCGGAGTTGATCGACATGGTGATCTACCGGGAAAACACCGAAGACCTCTATGCCGGGATCGAGTGGCCGGCCACCAGCCCCGAGGCCCAGAAACTCATCGCCTTCCTCAACACCGAGCTAGGCTGCTCTTTGGACCCCACCGCGGCCATCGGCATCAAGCCCATGACGGAGCGGTGCAGCAAGCGCCTGATCCGGATGGCCTTGAAATACGCCGTGGAGCAAAGCCGCGCCTCCGTCACCCTGATGCACAAGGGCAATATCATGAAATACACCGAAGGGGCCTTCCAGAACTGGGGCTACGAGGTGGCGGCGGAATTCGGCGATCTGGTGACCAATGAGGGGGAACTGGCCACCCGCTACCATGGGGTGGTGCCGGCGGGCACGGTGCTCCTCAAGGACCGGCTGGCGGATAATCTCTTCCAGCAGGTGCTGCTCAGGCCGGCGGAGTACCAGGTCATCGCCACCCCGAACTTGAACGGCGACTACATCTCCGACGCCCTGGCGGCCCAGGTGGGGGGCCTGGGGATGGCCCCGGGGGCCAATATCGGTGACCACTGCGCCATCTTCGAGGCCACCCACGGCAGCGCCCCCAAATACGCCGGCCTGGATAAGGTCAACCCCACCTCCCTCATCCTCTCCGGGACCATGCTTCTGGAGTACCTGGGCTGGGGCGAGGCCGCGGCGCTCATCCACCAGGCCCTGCCCCGCACCCTGGCGGCGGGGATCGCCACCTACGACCTGGCCCGGCTGCTGCCCGGCAGCCAGGAGGTCTCCTGCTCCGCCTTCGGGCAGGGGTTGATTGAGCATATGTAAAGACAGTTTTCCGTTTTTAGTTTTCCGTTTTCCGTAAAAGAAAAAGGCAGGGGGCGTGAAGCCGACCCTGCCTTTTTTGATTTTTCCTTGGTGTCCTGGGGGTCTTCTTGGGGATTTTGCTACTGCGCCCCGCCCGCCTCCTCCTGAATTACGTAAAGGATTTCGAAGCGGGCGGCCAGTTCCGCCTGGAGGGCCACCACCGTCTCAGGCGAGAGACCTTTTACCCGGATATAAACCTCCCGGACGTTTTCCTCCGGGGTGCGATAGTAAGTCATGAGGCTCACCAGGCGGCCGCCGCGGGCCCGCATCAGGTCCGCCACCTCCTTGATGACGCCGGGGCGGTCTTCCAGTCGCACGGCAAACTGCGCCCCGCCCTGGATGATGCCGCTAACGTGCAGGAAGGCCCGGAAGATGTCCGACTGGGTGATGATGCCGACTATCCGACCCTCGGCGTCCACCACCGGCAGCCCCGAAATGGTGTGCTCCAGCATCAGTTGCGCCGCCCGTTCCACCGTGTCCTCCTGGGAGACGCTGATGGGGTTCTTGCTCATGATTTCGCCGACCTGCAACTCCGCCAAAAGATAGTACAATTCATGCACGTCCAGGGTGGTGGCCTTGGAGGGTGAGGCCTCCTTCAGGTCCCGGTCGGTGATCAGGCCCACCAGCTTGCCCTGGCTCACCACCGGTAAGCGCCGGAAGCGGTGCTCATTCATGATATGAATGGCCTTGATCATGGAGGTGTCGTCATTGATGGTGATGGGGTCCTTGGTCATCCAATCCTTGATCAGCATGTCTTCTCTCCGGGGTTTTGGGGATGGGCGCTAACCCACGTTTAACACAAATTCGGGTCAAGGTTAATGAAAAATGAGGGCTCAATTATCCAAAACGTAGCGCTTCCCCGGTAGTTCCCGGATGAGGCCCTCGAGTTCCAGGATGGTGAGTCGGCTCAAGACAGCGGAGGCGGAGAGGCGCGTGGCCCGGACCAATTCGTCCAGCGACAGTGGGTCGGAGCCCAGGAGGGCCAGGAGCGGGTCTTCCGGTGGAGGGGCGGACACAGATGGAGCGACGGTCGCGGCGGGTGCAGGGCCGCCGCCCTCGGCAGCCTGGGTTTCCCGAACCACAGACGGCGCCGAAAACAGGGGGCGTTGGCCTTTCTTCAGGGCCGGCAGTTCCTGGATGATGTCATCCACGTCCTGGACCAGCTTGGCGCCGTCCTGGATGAGGCGGTGCGGGCCGAGGCTGGTGGGGGAATCGATGGGACCCGGCACTGCAAAGACCTCCCGGCCCTGGTCCAGGGCGTAGCGCACCGTGATGGCGGTGCCGCTTCTGGTGCCGGCCTCCACCACCACCACCCCGAGGGCCAGGCCGCTGATGATGCGGTTGCGGATGGGGAAATTCTTGGCTTCGGGGGGCGTGCCCAGGGGAAACTCGCTGATCAGGGCCCCCTGCCCCGGGATCTGCTCGTAGAGTTTCTGGTTTTCCGGCGGATAGACCACGTCCAGGCCGCAGCCCAGGACCGCCAGGGTGCGGCCGCTGTTTTCCAGGGCACCCTGATGGGCCGCGGTGTCGATGCCCCCGGCCAGGCGGCGGCAGGTCTTGAGGCCATAGTAGGAGGCGGCCCGGGTGCCCACCAGGGCGACGGCCAGGTCGTCCTCGGGTAAGATAGTCCCTTTGAGGAAGAGCAGGGGGGGCGGATAAGGAATCTGCCGGAGGCGGGCCGGGAAGCGGGGGTCAGTTTGTAAAAGAACTTCCACCCCGGCCGCGGCCAGAGTGGCCAGTTCCGCCTCCACCCGATCCCAAGCCCGGAAAGACAGGATATCTTGGGCCAGGTCCCGGTTGACCCCCTTGACGCTGAGCAGTTCCTCTTGGCGAGCCTGGAAGACCGCGGCCGGCTGGCCGAACCGCTGGAGCAGGCGCTGAAACAGCACCGGCCCCACGCCGGGGATGGACTTCAGGGCCAGCCAGGGGAGTTTGTCGGTCATGGCGGCTTCGACAGCTACTATTCTTGGAGTTCCTGTCCCGTTCTAATGGATTCGGCGTTTGAGCACAATAAAAAAAACAAGAATTCCTTCCTTTATGCTTTGGTTTCGATTAGCTGCAAAAAGGTGGCTGGCTCCATGATTCTAATCCCCTCATGCGATTCAAGCTCAGTCAGGTCTTGGTCGCCGGTAATGATGAAGTCGGCCTGCCCTTCGACCGCGCAGGAGAGAACCAGATCATCGGTGGGGTCTCGTGATACCCCCGGCGCGATATTCTCGCCTGGGGTAATGGTAGCCACCTTGAGGATCTTAAAGATTGCCTCTTCTATTTCTTCGAAGGAGAGATGGTGTTTTTGCATGGCTTTCTTTAGCCTGGGATAATGGAAGACCAAGCCGATTTCCCTGATGATTGCAGGAGAAATGATGAGTCTCAGCCGGCCCTCCAAGGCCAGTTCGAGGATTTTGGCGGGGGGACCGTTGGGGGTGAGGAGAGCGCTTACCAAGACATTGGTGTCCAAGACCGCCCGAATCATGCCTTGGCTCTTATTTGTTGGTTTTTTGCCGACCCCACCGCCTCTTTTATGGCCTCCTGGACCTCTTGGGCATCGGCCTCCTGCATCTTCTGCCAGATATTTTTCACCGCCTGCAAGGCGGCATTTCGGTCTTCCTGTAACTGTTGGAACCTCTCCATATCCACCAGGGCGGCCAGAGCCTTGCCGGCTCGTTCGATGATATATGAGTCGCCCCGGATAGATACTTCATTGAGCAATTGCCCCAGATTTTGTCGGGCCTTCATGGCGGAGATTTTCTTCAGCATAACTATCACCTTCTCTATTAGTTATTATAGGTTATATGACTATTATAGTTAATCGAAACAGACAGTCAAGACGGGGCTCAGGGACAAAAATGGGCTCGTGAACCATATGGAAACCACCGGATGCGGCCAATGATTCAAGGGGAGCGCTAAATTGGGGAAGATGGTTGAATTGTCAATTTGGGGCTGTCAGGCCACCGGTTCGGAGAGGCGAGCCTCGATGGCCTGGACCGCGGGGATCATCTGTTCCAGGCGGCTTTCCCGGGCCAGCCGCTCGGTCTCTTCCAGGTGCACGGTGGCGGTGAGGCCCGAGAGGCTGCCCAAGAGCGACCCGAGGGTGTCTTCCACCCCGGCCTCCTGCTGCTTGAGCCACTGGTCCACTAACGGGAAAAAATATTGGAATTTCAGGCGCTCCCGGTAATCGAGCAGCTGCACCTGGACTTCTTCATGGAGCCAGTCCTTCAGGGAGATCAGGGCCCGTTCCAGGTCCCGCTGCAGCTGGCTCCGGGGCTCCACGGCTCCACCCAGGCCCAGGCGCTGTCTGACCACCACCCAGGCCCGGCCCAGAAAGCCCAGGCCCGAGCGCAGCCAGACCTCCCGGGCAAAGCGCCAGCCAGGCACCGGCTCCAGGTTCAGCAGGGGCATCTCCAGCCCTTGGGGCCGGGTAATGGCGGCCACCTCCAGGGTGGGAGGTTCGGCGGGCAGGCCCAGATCGGCGATCTCCCGATAATAGAGGGTCAGGGCCTCTTGTAAGGCCAGAAACAGCGGGGTCCAGAGGTGGCCCAGTTCCTGGCGCAGCCACTCCTCCTGGCCCCGGATGAATTCCACCAGGGTGATGTTGACCTCGGAGGTGACCAACTGGGCCAGGGCCTTGGCGAATTCCTGGAACATCTGATAGAGGGCCGGCCGGAAGGAGGCCGGGGTGCCGGCGGCCGCGAGTTCCTGCCAATGGGGCTCGAAGTTCTGGATAAACTCCTTCAGGGCCACCCCCACCGGGCCGGCGTGCCGGTCCAGCTGGCGGTCCACCCGCCGCCGGAGCTCCTTTTTCAGGCGGTTGCCGGCGCCTTCCAGGGTCTGGCTCAGGCTGGCCATGGTGCCGTGCAACGGTTGGCGCCGGGCCTCCAGGCGAGCCTCCATGTCCTTGATGGCGCCCAGACCTTTTTTCATCAGGTCCCGGGTGAGGGCCATTTGCTCCCGCAGGCCCCGGGCCACCATCTGCACCTGTGAGAGGCTCCCTCCCGCCAGGCGGCGACTGTGTAAATCCTTGAGGGTGGTCTGCAAGTCGGCTTCGAAACGGGCGGCCTCCTGATCGGCAAACGCCGCGGCTTCGGGACCCAAGGCCCAGACTTGCAGGAGCGCGGCCTCCCGGGGGTCCAGGACCTCGTGCCGGGCCCGCTTCCGGTCCAGGAGGAGCTTCAGGGCGGAGAAGGCGTAAAGCCGCACCTCGGGTTGCCAGGGGCTCAGTTCCTGCAGCACCCGGTCCCGAACCCGCGCCAACTCCTCGAAAGAGCTGTGCTCCCCCAGGTCCAGGTTGAGGAGCGTCAGGATATGGGGGGCCAACCCCATGCGCTGCAGCTCCCCCAGAAATTGGAAATCGGCCTGCCGCAATCCCACCCTGGAGCTGATGACATAGAGCACCAGGTCGCTTTTCACCAGGTAGGTCAGCACCTGGCCCAGGTGCTGGGGGATGGGAGAGTCGCTCCCCTGGCAGTCCCCCAGTTCCACCCCCTGGGCCGGCCAGGGGAAGGGGATGGTGAGGCGCACGTCCTTGAGATAGACCGCGGTGGCCTCCCGGGTCACCAGTTCCCGGTGCCGGGCCAGTTCCGGGCCGGTTAGGGCCAGGACCCCTTCTCCGGGCATCAGGGCCTTGACCAGGTCATAGCCTTCCAGGTAGGATTTGAGGAGGAGATAATTCTGATCCAGGCTGCCGTTCTTCCACAGGTCGAGGCCCTGGACTTCGGCCAGCACCTGCTGCAAGAGCTGCCGGTCCTCCGGCTGCTCCAGGTCCAGGGGCCCGGCCCGCTCCAACAGGTGCGAACTGGGCAGCAGCCCGAGGGCCCGGTGAATCTCACCGTTGATTTCGCTCCACTCCTTGAACTGCAGCACCGCCCGGGGCTCCGGTCCGGGCTGCACCCGGGTGATCATGGCGGTGAGGATGCCGGCGCCCCGGCGCAACAGGTCTTGCCCGACCAGGGCGTTGATCATGGTGCTTTTGCCGGATTTGACCGCGCCCACCACCGCCAGGCGGCAGGTGTCTTCGCTCACGTGGGCCTGCACCTGCCCCAGGACGCGCAGCCAGTGCTCTCCCTGGGACGCTGCCTCGGGAAAAAGTCGGGTCCAGTCCCGGGCCAACTCCTGGAGCGGTTCGATTTCCCGGATCAATCCCTGGGGCGTGGCAGTCTCCGGCACCCTAGATTTCCTGTCGGGGAGCGAGAAGGTGCATCACTTCTTGGGAGCAAAACCAGCGATGTAGGCGCGGCCCAGGTCGATGCGAACCCTGTCGGCCACTTCCAGGTTGACGATCTGGTCGTCAATGTTGATGATGGTGCCGATGATGCCGCCGCTGGTGATGATGCGGTCGCCCTTCTTCAAGTTGTCCAGCAGCGCCTTGTGCTCTTTGGATTTTTTCTGTTGCGGCCGGATCAGGAGAAAATAAAAGATTACCACCATGAAGACCATGGGCAGCACGAAACTTACCATGGTACCGCCACCCTCGGCCCCCCCCGGGGCCGCCTGGGCTGCAGCATAGAACCAATTACCCACTTGCCTTACCTCCGTTGAGACGATTTTGATGGAATTCCCGGCGAAAGGCGGCAAACCGGTCCGCCGCGATGGCCTGCCGCATTTTAACCATTAAATCTAAATAGTAATACAAATTATGAAAGGTTAAAAGGCGAAAGGCCAGAATTTCTCGGGAAACATAGAGATGCCGCAGATAGCCCCGGGAATAATTCCGGCAGGTGTAGCAGTCGCAGGCGTCATCCAGAGGCCCTGGGTCCAGGGCGTAGGCGGCGTTTTTGATGACCACCCGGCCCCCATTGGTAAAGGCCATGCCATTTCTGGCATTGCGGGTGGGCAGGACGCAGTCGAACATATCCACCCCGAGGGCCACGCCTGCCACCAGATCCTCCGGGGTGCCCACCCCCATGAGATAGCGGGGTTTGTCTTGGGGCAACTCCGGGGTGGTGGCGGCCACCATCTCCCAGGTGAGTTCCTTGTCCTCGCCGACGCTGAGGCCCCCCAGGGCGTAGCCGTCGAAATTGAGCTCCCGCAGGGCCTGGGCCTGCTCCCGGCGCAACTCCGGCAGCATGCCGCCCTGGACCACCGGAAACAGGGCCGCTTCGGGATTTTTCCGGGCCGCCCGGGAGCGCCGAGCCCACTCCAGGGTGCGGGCCGCGGCCCGGCGCACCTCGTCTTCCGGGGCGGGGTAGCCCGGACATTCATCCAGGCAAATCATGAGGTCCACCCCCAGGGCCTCTTGTAAGGCCACCACCTTCTCCGGGTCCAAAAAGTGGCTGGAGCCGTCCAGGTGCGAGCGGAAGGTGACGCCGGCGTCGCTGACCTTCCGGAAGGGGGCCAGGCTGAAGACCTGAAAGCCGCCGGAGTCGGTGAGGATGGGGCCGTCCCAATGCATGAAGCGGTGCAGGCCCCCCAATTGGGCGACGGCCTCCACCCCCGGCCGCAGATAGAGGTGGTACATGTTGCTCAGGATGATCCCGGCGCCCATGGCCCGCAACTCCTCCGGAGTCAGGGTCTTCACCGTGCCATAGGTTCCCACCGGCATGAACGCCGGGGTCGGCACCACGCCGCGGGCGGTGACGATCTCCCCCAGGCGGGGCGCCGCCGGGCCGGAGGATTTATTTAAGGAGAATTCAAACATTAGCCACCATGAAAATCAAATCCCCCTAAATCCCCCTTTTTCAAAGGGGGACTTTTTAACCCCCTTTTCCTAAATGGGAGTAGAAGGGATTTATTATCTTTTGCCCTCGCCGCTGCTTGGGAACCAGAAAAACTGGTGGCACAGCCTTTCCAGGCTGTGCCGAAAAACCCTCACAGGCTAGAAAGCCTGTGCCACCAAAGACTATCCATTTACTACAAAATGAGCATGCAGTCCCCATAACTATAAAACCGATATTGCTCCCGCACGGCTTCTTCATAGGCCCGTCTAATCAGGTTCCGCCCCGCCAGGGCGCTCACCAGCAAGAGCAGGGTGGATTTGGGCAGATGGAAGTTGGTGAGGAGCCGGTCCACCGCTTGGAACTGATAACCCGGATAGATGAAGAGGCCGCACCAGCCCTGGGCTGCCTGGAAACCCTGGGGCGAAGCGCAGTATTCCAGGACCCGGGTGCTGGTGGTGCCCACCGCCACGATTCGCTGTCCCCGGGCCTGCGCCTGGTTGAGCCGGGCCGCCGCGGCCGCGGTCAGTTCGAAATATTCCGGCAGCATCTGATGCCGGGTATAATCCTGCTGGCGCACCGGCATGAAGGTGCCCGGCCCCACGTGTAGGGTGATGGTTACCGTCTCGATACCCCGCCGCCCTAAGTCTTGGAGAACCTCAGCGGTAAAATGCAGACCCGCAGTGGGGCAGGCCACGGCTCCGGTTTGCCGGGCGAACCTGGTCTGGTAGCTGTCCCGATCCGGCTCGGCGGCGGGGCGGTGGATGTAAGGCGGCAGGGGCACCTCGCCGTGGGCCAGTACCCGGCTCAGGGCGTCCTCGGCAGCCGCGGCAAACCGCACCTCAGCCACCCCGGGTTCCGGCAGGGCGATGACTTCGGCCTGCAAGTCGGGGCCGAAATGAAGCACCTGGCCGGGCCGCAGGCGGCCCCGATGGGTGGCCCGGGCCCGCACCGCCCCGTCGGCATTGCCTTCCGGCTGGGGCAGGTGATGCAGGAGCAGCTCCACCCGGCCGCCGCTATCTTTCATCCCGTGGAGGCGGGCGGGAAAGACCCGGGTATCGTTGACCACCAGCAAATCGCCAGGGTCCAGCCAGTGCCCGAGATCCCGGAATTGGGCGTGGCTGACCGCCCCCGTGGCCCGGTCGAGCACCAGGAGGCGGGAGGCGTCCCTGGGGGTCAGGGGCTGCTGGGCCACCAGCTCCGGCGGTAAATGGTAGTCAAAATCTTCGATCCGGGTCACTTTAATATCACCAACAATAAGAAGGATTTTTACTCCTGATAATTTTTAGGCCTCCGGAAATGGATCACGCAGTTAAGCGGGTCCCATTTCTCATTAACTGCATGAGGCCCGCCCTTGGGGCCCGACTGGTTGCCGCCCACCACCTGAATCAAACCCGGGTGGTCTTCGTCCTCCGTCAGATAGACGGCAACGTGATTATGGCCCCCACCCCAATCGAATACCACCACGTCGCCCCTGTCCTGTTCGCCGTCCGGGACTTCTTCACCCCACCCGGCCCAGGAAATCGCCGCCGCCGACCTAGTGGGCGGATCGATCTCCGGATGGGTCTGCCTGGCCTCGTCAACGATAAAGTTCAGGCAATCGGAGCACCAGGCCACTTCATCAGAGGTCGGCTTGAGGGTTGTGTGCTGGCCGTATTCAATAATCCGGGCAGTTGCCGCGGGACCTGGGGTTGCATGAACCCCAACCTCTTCAAGCATCAAATCGGCAATGATTTTGGCACTTGGGCTCATCTCTCAATATCCTCCTTTAATTTTAGCAGATGGTGCAACTCGCAGAGGTGTGCGATCAATTTTGGTCTCCCTATAACCGCCGCCTTCCGCGGTTCATGAGCCGGTGCCGACTCCACATTAATTGACGCACCTCAATCCATCTGATAAATTTAGTAAGTTTAACCCAGGCATTTTTTCCTGCAAGGAAAGGTAATGAAAACCAAGATATTCTTCTTCCTGCTGCCACTGCTCCTGCTGCTGGGGCCCCTGGCCGCGGCCGGGGCTGACAACCCCGAAGACGTGATGAAAAAGGTCCAGGCCGAATATGACAAGAGCGGGGCCTTTCAGGCCCGCTTCCAGCAGGAGTCCAGCATTAAGGCCATGCAGCAGACCGACACTGCGGCGGGCTGGATGTATTTTATGAAACCCAGTCGCATGCGCTGGCAGTACGAAATTCCGGCGGAGCAGAAAAAGGAAGTGGTCTCCGACGGCCGCCTGGTGTGGATGTACATGCCCCAGGACGCCCTGGTCATGGTCTATAAACTGGACCAGGTGCTGCGCTCCGACCTGGTGATGCGCTTCTTCTCAGGCATCGGCCAGTTCCAGAAGGATTTCACCATCTCCTGGAAACAGCCGCCCAAGGCGGGCGAGAGTTTCATCATCGACCTCTTCCCCAAAAAGGAGCAGGCGGAGCTGAAACGGCTTACCCTGACCATCAACCCCAAGACTTATCTGGTGGATAAGCTGGAGTTTGCCAATGCCATGGGGGAAGAGACCCGCTTCGCTTTTTCGCAGATGAAGTTGAATGTGAAGCTGGGGGCCGATTTCTTCAGCTTTACGCCGCCGCCGGGAGTCCAGGTGGTGCGGGAGACCCCGGGGTCGTAGGGGCGAACCTTGGGTTCGCCCTGATTGTGCCCGGATAAGAGGGCGAATACAAGATTCGCCCCTACGAAGTATATACTTTGGATTAACCATGGAATTTACTTTCCAACAGCAGGAAATTAGGCAGTGGCTGGAGCGCCGCCGGGCCATCATGCTGGCTCACAACTACCAGCCGGCGCCGATCCAGGATGTGGCCGACCTGGTGGGCGACTCTTTGGAGTTGTCCCTGGCCGCGGCCAAGACCGACGCTGAAGTCATCGTCTTTTGCGGGGTCCACTTCATGGCGGAGACCGCGGCCATTATCTGCCCCGAGAAGACCGTGCTCCTGCCGCGCACCGACCTGGGCTGCTGCCTGGCCGAATCCGTTAAGGTCGACAAACTTCTAGCCCGGAAAGAAGAACTGCCCGGAGTGCCGGTGGTCACCTATGTCAATTCCACCGCGGCGGTGAAAGCGGAAAGCGACATCTGCTGCACCTCCGCCAATGCCGTCCGGGTCGTCAATTCTTTGACAGCCAGTCGGGTGCTGATGCTGCCGGACCAAAATCTGGGCCTCTATGTGGCCCGCCACACCCCCAAATCCGTGGAGATCATTACCTGGGAAGGCTGGTGCAACGTCCACGACGGGCTCAGCGCCGAGGAGATCCTGGAATTCCGGGAGGCCCACCCCCAAGCGGTCTTTATCGCCCATCCGGAATGCAACCCTGAGGTTCTGGATCTGGCCGATGCCATCCGCAGCACCAGCGGTATGCTCCAATATGTGCACGAGGCCGCGGCCCAAGAATTCATCATCGGCACGGAACAAGGCATCCTGCATCGCATGCGAAAGGAAAACCCCGGCAAGGTCTTTCACTCCCCGTCCCGGCGCCTCATCTGCCGGCCCATGAAGCGCATGACCCTGGGCGATGTTTTGAGCGCCCTGAAGGAAAATCGCTACCAGGTCACGGTGCCGGAAGAGATCCGCCTACGGGCCCTGCAGGCAGTGGAGCGCATGTTGGCGGTGCCGCGGGATTAAGGCAGTTTTCGGTTTTCGGTTCCAGAAGCAAACCCCTCTCATTCTCCCTCTGGCCTCATTTCGCCGCCCTACCGTAGTTGGCCTGTTTCTTGCTGCTATTTGCTGAAAGGTGCAGCAAACCCAAGCAGGAAATTGGCACTCATGGCAACAACGGTATCCTCCACTACGGTTTGGAATATCCGGCAATCCTTGCACAGCCTGGCCCAACCCCTGGCTGTGCTCACGGGACTGGTAGACTTGCTGCTACTGGAAATGGACCAGGCCGACCCCACTTTGCAAGATGTGCAACAGATCAGCGAGCAGTTGGAAAAGGTGCTGCGCATCGTCGCAGAGATCCACCGCCTGGCCCGGGAAACCTCGCCGGCGGAACCAGTCAATCCTGAGCCCTGGGCGCACCCGGATCCATGAGCCGGTTGCCGGGGGTATAATCTTGTGGGGTCCTTGGCGTCTTGCCCGCAGGGCGCTAGGAACTTGAGTGAAGGCAGGCTGGATAACACCCATACTTTTTTATTCTAAAAGCAGGAGCTTGGGAACCAGAAGAACTTTGCGGCCGCCTGATTAATTTTTCGAGGCAAATCCAGCCCCTTCCCGAGATCGGCCTCCCTGGGAGAACGGGGAAATCGGTCGGAGGCCGGACGGGATTGATTCGCCCTGATCCTCAGCCATTACTCGAATCCTTGCTCATCCCGGGCAATTTATGTCAAATAATTGACAGTAGATCCTGCGGTTACCAGCCGGTTGCCTGCTTTCTGCCTTGCCAACCACCGTAAAACTCCCTATCATGGTCAGAAAAGAGTCCTTTTCGGCTAGGGCGGTGGGGTGGCCGTCCCCGGCCGCCCGGGTGAGGTTGGCGGGCGGGGACGCCCGCCCCACAGACGGCCGCCCAACCAAAAATACTACTGAGGCAAGTCATGTTGCAGGGCAGCATCCCCCAGGACATCCTGACCCGGTTAAAAGAGCTCCGGGAGCAGATCAATTACCACAATTACCGCTATTATGTCCTGGATGAGCCGGTGGTCGCCGACGTGGAATTCGACCGCCTCTTGCAGGAGCTGACCAGGCTGGAGGAGCAGTATCCGGAGCTGGTGACGCCGGATTCTCCCACCCAGCGGGTGGGGGCCGCGCCCCTGGAAAAGTTTGAGACGGTGCGGCACCGGCAGCCCATGATCTCTCTGGAAAATGCCTTCAACGAGGGCGAGGCCCGGGAGTTCGACGAGCGTCTGAAGCGGTTTCTGCGCAGCAGCGAGGACTTCCACTACGTCATGGAACCCAAGATGGACGGCACCGCCATTGAGCTGGTCTACGAGCGGGGCCGCTTCACCGTGGGCTCCACCCGGGGCGACGGCAGCCGCGGGGAGAACGTCACCCAGAACTTGAAGACCATTCATACCATCCCCTTGCAGGTGCTCAGCCGGGAGGAGCCGGCGCCGGCGTTGCTGGAGGTCCGGGGCGAGGTCTACATGGACCTGGAGGAGTTCAAGAAGCTCAATGAGCAGCGCTTGGCCCAGGGGGAGCCGGCCTTCGCCAACCCCCGCAACGCCGCGGCGGGGTCGCTCCGGCAGCTTGACCCCACTATCACCGCGGCCCGGCCCTTAAAAATCTATTGTTACGGGATTGGGGAGGTGCAGGGCAAGAGCTTTGCAACCCATTGGGAAGTGTTGCAGACTCTGAAAACCTGGGGCTTCCGGGTGAATCCCCTGATTGAGCGGGGGGTGGGCATCGAGGCGGCCATCGCCTATCACCACCGCCTGGAGCACCAGCGCCACGGCCTGCCCTACGAAATCGACGGCATGGTGCTCAAGGTGGACTCCCTGGCCCTGCAGGAACGGTTGGGCGCCAAGGCCCGGAGCCCCCGGTGGGCCCTGGCCTACAAGTTCGCCGCCACCCAGGAGACCACCCGGGTGCTGGACATCGTGGTCAACGTCGGGCGCACCGGCGCGGTCACCCCCATGGCGGTGATGGAGCCGGTGGAGGTGGGCGGGGTCACCGTGAGCCGGGCCACCCTGCATAATGAAGACGAAGTGGCCCGCAAGGACGTGCGCCTGGGAGATTGGGTCCTGATCCAGCGGGCCGGCGACGTCATCCCGGAGGTGGTGAAGGTCATCACCGAACGGCGCACCGGCGCCGAGGCGCCTTTCCAGATGCCCAAGGTCTGCCCGGTCTGCGGTACGCCCCTGGTGCGGCCCGAAGGCGAGAAGGTGACCCGCTGCCCCAACCCCGACTGCTTCGGGTCCCAAACCCGGGCCATCATGCACTTTGCCGGGAAGAGCGCCATGGACATCGACGGCCTGGGGGAAAAAAGAGTTATTCAACTGGTAAACGCCGCCTTAGTAAGGGATTTCGGTGATCTGTACTACCTGACTGTAGGCGACTTTATCCCCCTGATTGCAGATAAGTCGAAGTCGACTAAAGGGGCTTCGAACATCATCAATGCCATCGAGAAGAGCAAAAAACAACCCTTCTGGCGGCTGATCAATGCCTTAGGCATTCGCTACGTCGGAGAGGCAACCGCTCAGGTCCTGGCCCAGCACTTCCAGAGTTTGGAAGATATGATGCAGGCCTCCAAGGAAGAGCTGCTGCAAGTGGAAGGGGTGGGAGAACAGGTGGCCGCCAGTATCCGAGAATATTTCGATAATCCCCAGAATCAGGAAATTATTCGGAAGCTCCGGGAGGCCGGGGTGCAGGAGCGGCCCCCGGAGCCTCGGGCTGCCGGCCCCCTGGCGGGTAAGAGCTTTGTCTTCACCGGGGGGCTGCCAAACCTCTCCCGGGAGGAGGCCAAGGCCATGGTGACGTCCCGGGGCGGCAAGGTGAGCTCATCGGTGTCCGCCAAGACCGACTACCTGGTGGTGGGGGCGGACCCAGGCAGCAAGTTCGCCAAGGCCAAGGAACTGGGGGTTGAGCCCCTGGATGAGGCGGCCTTTGAAGAATTGCTCAGACGGTCTTAAGTTATTAATGGGAGAGCGGAAAAGAGATTACTTCCCCCTCACCTTAACCCTCTCCCCCATTGGGGGAGAGGGGATAAAGAGGGAACTCGATTGCTGCACTCATTAGAACCTAGGGCAAAACCTATTTTTCTGTCATCCTGAGCGCAGCGAAGGATCTCAATCCACTGGAAAGGCGAGATTCTTCGCGGCGCTCAGGATGACATTTTACGGGCTATTGAGGTTGTGCAATAGCTTCTAGTAAAAGCCGGGCCTTAAAAGTCCTCCTTTGAAAAAGGGGATTTAGGGGCAATGCTATCCACTTAAGGCGAGGGCGACTCCCTTATTGCGTAGGGGCGGGGTTCCCCCGCCCAGAAAATTAAGGATCTCCAGCCAAGGGCGGGGAGACCCCGCCCCTACAAAGGCACTTAATTGAAAAGTATCTGATTTAGGGGGATTATCAAGAGGTTATTCATAATCACCCCTGCCCCCCTTTAGAAAAGGGGGGGAAATACTGACTTAAGATTCGGAGTCGTTATGGACTGCAGACAATGATACTAATCCGCTAAAGGAGCTCATAATGGCGGAAAAGGTGCGGGTTCATGTCTTGATCGAAGGGCGGGTCCAGGGGGTCTTCTTCCGGGCTGCCACCCGGGACGAAGCCCGGGCCCGGGGCCTGGCGGGCTGGGTGCGGAATCTGCCGGACGGCCGGGTGGAGGCGTTCTTCGAGGGCGATAAGCCGGTGGTGGAGAATATGCTGGTCTGGTGCCGCAAGGGGCCGCCTTATGCCTATGTGGACCACGTGGACATCGACTGGCAGCCTTATCAGGGGGATTTGGCGGACTTTCGGGTGGTTTATTGAAGCAAGCACAGCCGGGGGCGGCTGTGCCACATTATATCTGTAGTTCAGATTGACATCTTAGGGTGGATTAATGAGACTGTCGGGGAAGGTATCCAGACAGATCCCGTTTCGAGGACTGATTATTTATGTGGCACAGCCGCCCCGGCTGGGCAAAAAGTTGTTTAGCAATATCGAAAATGATGAAGGTTCCGAAGGCAAAGCCAGCAAAAGATTTTTATCGACGAAACCTCCCGCATCTCCAGGCCGAGGGCAGACAGATTTTCGTTACCTTCGCCACATATAGACGCTGGCCGCTTCCCGAATCTGTCAGAGGTCTGGTACTTAAGCACTGGCGCCATGATAACGGAACGAATTCTACGATCTGAGGAAGGCATCAGAAGCAAGGTTGAGTATATCTGCCTAAATCCGTTGCGAAAGGGCTTGGTTGCATCCGAGGAAGATTACCCCTGGCTTTGGCGGGAATGGGTGGAAGGATTAAAATCTTAAGTGATATTTGAATATTATCGTTGAATTATGACAAAATGGTTAAGCATGCTTCGGCACAGCCGGGGCGGCTGTGCCATATTACTTCTGATAACAGACTGGTAATTGGAGGAGCGATAATGGCGAATAAGGAAGCGGACCGCGCCGGGGTGGTCATCAAACCCTGCGGGCGGGCGTTTTTTGTTTACTATGTGGCCATCGCCATCTTTCTGCTGGGGCCGCGGCTCAACCCGGAGGTCTGGATCTTCGGGGTATTCCATTTTTCCCAGACGGCGGGCACGGTCCTGGGGCTCCTGGTGCTGGCCCTGGTGGTCTACATGAAACTGGGGCGGGAGTATCGCATCACCTCCCGGGGCGTAATGCTGGTCTGGCGCTGGCCCTCACCCCGGCAGCAAGAGATCACCTGGGAGAACCTGGGGGAGGTCCTGGTGCGCCGGGGGCTCATCCAGACGATCCTGCGGGTGGGCAATCTCATCATCAGGGATAAAACCGGGGAGCCCGAGATGTTCTGGTTCGGCCTGGCCAACCCCAAGGAGATCAGGGACGACATCGAGCGGCGGCGACCCTGAGGGTCATCAGCCTCAGCGTTATGACGCTTCCTGGCCCGGCTGGCTCTTTTGGGTTTGTTGTTCCTGGGACAAGGCCTGGGCGGCTTCGGCCTGGCGCCGCTTTTTTCTGACCCGGAGGGCGTGGCCGACCCAACCCACCACCCAACCCAAGGCCAGGCCGATATAGGCCAGCAGAAAGGTGGGTATTTGTCCCAGGGTGAAGGTGAAGAGCTTAAGCTTCGGAGGAGGCAAAGCTATATTCTCCCAGGCGAAATCAACCAGGACCACCACTACGATAATGAGCAGGATCATTTTGAATTTATTCACGACCGCCTCTCTTGGCTTTACTCTTTCAGGTGGCGCTTCACCACCGCTTTGAGATCCTCCAGGTCCGACGATTTCACCAGGTATTCATCCGAGGCCCAGGTGGCGAAATCCTGGCGGTATTCCCCGTAAGCGGTGCTGAGCACCACCGGCAGGTCCGGCCGCCTCTCCTTGATTCGCCGAAGGGCCTCAATGCCGTCCATCTCCGGCATCTTGATGTCCAGGATGACCAGGTCCAGGGGGATCTTCTCCACCACTTCCAGAGCCTCCCGGCCATTGGCGGCCAGATAGACTTCGTAGCCTTCCTCTTTGAGTTCCTCGCTGTAAAGGAGGCGAATGCTCATCTCATCGTCTGCCACCAGGATTTTTTTCATCGCCGTCCTCCTTTAGGGGCCCTCAAGGCGCTGGCAGGCACTGCCTCGTGGCCGAGGTCCTTCACTAGACAATATTTGGCCACCGGTAGGGTCACGATAAAGGTTACCCCCTTGCCCATCTCGTTGTTGACCTCGATCTGGCCATAATGCCGGGAAATGATGCGCTGGGCGATGGCCAAACCCAGGCCGGTGCCGTAGTCCTTGGTAGAGAAAAACGGGTTGAAGATATTATGGAGCACTTCCAGGGGAATGCCGCCGCCGGTGTCGCTGATGGCCGCCGCCTCATAGAGGCCGTCCGCTTTCTCCACCGGGTAGGTGCGAATGGTCAGGGTGCCCCCCTGGGCCATGGCCTGCAGGGCGTTCTGGAAGAGGTTGTAAAAGACCTGCTTCATCTGGCGATCGTCGCAATGAAGCCGGGGCATCTGGGCGAACTCTTTGACCACCTTGATCTTGGCGGCATCCAGGTCTCGCTGCACCAGGATGAGGGTATCGTCAATGAGCTTGGCCATCTCATGATCGCCGTAATAGGAGAGATTCTCCCCGGTGAAATCCAGGATCTCCCGCAGGAGCTTTTCCAGCCGGGTCACCTCTTCCTGGATAACCTCGACGTAGCCCCTTAAGGGAGAGTTGACCTCCACCGTCTTGGCGATGCGCCGGGCGAAGCCGCCGATGGACACCAGGGGGTTACGGATTTCGTGGGCCATGCCGGAGGCCAGGCTGCTCAAGGCCGCCAGCCGGTCCGACTCCAGCATGCGCTCCCGGATGAGGAGCAACTCCCGGTTGTTGGCTTCGATGGTGGAGTAGAGGTGCGCATTTTCCAGGACCAGGGCCGCCTGGGTGGCAAACATCTGTAGCACGTGCAGGGGCTCCGACTCCAGGGGACGCCCGGAATCCTGGTTATCCACGACAATCACCCCGGTGGCCTGGTCTTTCACCACCAGGGGGACCACGAAAAATTCCTCGGGGGAGTATATTCTCAGCAGGGAAGCGGGCAAGCCGGGTTCCTGGCCGGTCTGGCGATAATGATAGGACTGTTTACGCAGCACTGCCAGGGCCAGGGGTCCCTGGTCGGCCCGCAGGGGGAGCTCGCAATCGGCCATCGGGATCGGCTCCGACGGCGGCGCCAGTAGGGCCCTGAAACTCATCGACTCGCCGGCCGCGGCCCGGCGGGCCCCTTTGGCCCCTTTCAGGGTCTGAGTCGTTTCATCCACCATAAAGACGATGGCCCGTTCAAAGCCCAAACCCTGCTCCAGGATGAGTCCCTGGAGGATGATATCCAGCAGCCGGTCCTGTTGAACGGTGGTGAGCAAGACCTGGGAGATCTCTTGCAGGGTGGTGAGGTTTCGCACCATGCGTTCGTTTTTCTCGGCCAGGGCCTCCACCTGCTGATAGGTGAGGGCGTTTTCGATGGCGTTGACCACCACTCCGGCCATGGTGTAGAGCAGCTGGCGGTTCTCCGGATCGAAGGGGGCGAATTCGCCGCTGGGGCTGAACTTGTCGTAGACGCCCAAGGTGCCTTCGAGTTGCCCTTTGAAGGTGAGGGGCACGGCCAGGCAATAGTGGTTCCGGCCTTCGGGGTCCACGGATTGCCCTTCGAAATGAGGCGGTTCTCCAGCCCCGCCGGCGCCGGCGGGCATCGTGGGGAGGGCCGGACATTCCGCCGGAATCTTGCCGTAACGGGACGAAACCCGCAGTTCCCCGGTGGCGCCGTCAATAATGTGCAGGGCCGCACCACCGGCCGTGATCACCTTGGCGGTGGTGCTGACGATGCGCTCCAAGAGTTCGTCCAGTTCCACCGTGGAGCTGAGGGCCTTGCCCACCTCAAAGAGCACCGAGAGTTCGGCGATGCGCTTCTTGGCCTCCTCCTGGCCGATGGCCTGGCGCAAGGTGCTCGACAACATCAGGCAGGCCAGCTGGATATTCTGGCGCTCCACCGGGGTGATGGCCCGGTCGCTCCGGTCCATCAGGAGCAAGACGCCGTAAAGAAAATTGTCGTCGGCCACCGGGAAGGCGGCCAGGGTATGATAGGCCGGGTTTAACTTCTCCAGAGCGGCATTGGCTTCCTGGACCCCAGGTTGATCCCGGTGTACCACCAGGTACTTGCGGGTGGCGGCAGCTTCTCCCGCCAGGCCGGTCCCGAGGGGAAATTCCAGCCGCAGATGCGGCGGAATGGGCCCCTGGCTGCTGATATTCAGCACCAGGGTCTCCTTGGCCTTATCCAGGCCAAAATAGAGAGCCAGGTCCACCTTCAGGTAGCGGGCCAGGAGATGGACCATGTTGTTGAGGCGCTCCCCAAAGCTGACGGTGGAAGTGAAAACTTCCACCATCTGGGTCAAGAAGCCGGCTCGCTCCGATGCCATGAAAATCTACCCTCTCAAAAGGCGCTGCCGTTTTTCCACGGCGAGGCGGTACAGTTCCAAATACTTGGGGCCCGCGGTGTTGTTCCAGGAGTAGTCCAGGGCCATGGTCTGCCGCATCAAGGCCTCCCAAGCGGGCCGGTCTTGATAAAGGGCCAGGGCCCGCCGCACCGCACCCATGAGTTCCGCCGGGGTGTAGCTGGAGAACTTGAAGCCGGTGCCGCCCTTGGTCTTGGGGTCGTATTCCTGGACCGTTTCATCCAAACCGCCGGTGGCCCGCACCACCGGAATGGTGCCGTAGCGCAGACAGTAGAGCTGGTCGAGCCCACAGGGTTCGTAGCGGGAGGGCATGAGAAAGATGTCAGCCCCGGCGATGATTTGGTGTGCCAGTTCGTCGCTGTAACCGATGACTAAACCCATCTTCTCCGGATACCGCGTGGCAATCTCCTGGAGGAGATAATGGTGGCGCTCTTCACCGGTGCCCTGGATAACGAAGCCCACCTCCTGGCTCATCAAATCGTCCAGGATGTTCTCCACCAGGTCGATCCCCTTGCGCTCAAATAAGCGGGTGGTCATGCCCAGGAGAGCCCGGCCCGGCGGCAGGTTCAGGCCGAAGCGTTTGGCCAGGGCCGCCTTGCAGGCCCGCTTGCCCTCCAGGTGCTCCCGGTCATAAGGAGTCGCCAGGAAGGCATCCCGGCTGGGGTCCCAGCGGTCGTAATCGACACCTTCCAGGATACCGTACAGCTCGTGGGCCCGTTCCTGGAAAAGCCCCTCCATGCCGAAACCATATTCCCGGGTCAGGATCTCTTCCCGGTATCTGGTGCTCACGGTGTTGAGCAGGTCGGCGAACACCAGGCCGCCCTTCATGAAGTTGAGCTGGCCATAGAACTCCAGGGCTTTGGGGGAGAGCAGCTCCCAACCCAGGCCGGTGAGGGGCAGGTCGAAGGAGGAAAAGAGACCCTGGTAGCCGACATTGTGGACCGTATAGACCGTGGCCCGATGCTGCAAACGCGGCCGGTCGCTGTACAGGGTGCGCATATAGACGGGCACCAGGCCGGTCTGCCATTCGTGGCAATGGCAGAGGTCGCAGTCCATTTCCAGGGCCTCCATCATCTCCACCACCGCCCGGCTGAAGAAAATGAAGCGCTCGGCATTATCCTCAAAATCGCCGTAAGAGGTGCCGTAGAGGCCCTCCCGGTTAAACAAGGCGTCCTGGGCGATGAAGTAAAACTTGAGGCCGTCAAGCTCCGTGGTAAAGATCTCCGCCGAGAGATTTTTCCAGGACAGGGGGATGGAGAGGGTGTGGCCTGTAGAGGTCAGGGGCTGCCCCGATTCCCGCACCTGGCGGTACAGGGGCAGCACCACCCGAACCTCGTGTCCCAGCTTCGTCAGAGTCCGGGCCAGGCCATAAATCACTTCCGCCAAACCGCCGCTTTGGGCGAAAGGATTGGCTTCGGGGGTAACCATCAGGATACGCATCTCTTATCCCTCTAGGGTTACAGCTTGAGCTCCCGGAGGTACTGGGCAGCATCTTCCGGGGGGGTGGGATTAATATAAAAGCCCGAGCCCCACTCGAAACCAGCAATCAAGGTAAGCTTGGGCACAATCTCGAAATGCCAGTGATAATGCGGTAACTCCGGCTCCCCGATGGGCGCGGTGTGCAAAATAAAATTATAGGGGACCTTTCCCAAGGCCTTTTCCAGGCGCTTCAGGGTCTCGGAAAAGAGCTCCGCCAGCAGGTGATAGGAATCCTCCGGCAAATCTACGTAAGAAGAATGATGGGTCTTGGGTAGGATCCAGATTTCAAACGGCGACCGGGGGGCAAAGGGACAGATGGCTACGAACTCGGAGTTTTCCAGGACCACCCGCACTTGCTGTTGCAGTTCCTGGCGGACCATATCGCAGAAGACGCAGCGTTCCTTGTAATTGAAATAGAACCTGCCGCCGCTCAGTTCCTCCATCACCAGTTCCGGCACGACCGGCAGGGCGATGAGCTGGCTGTGGCTATGCTCCAGGGAGGCCCCGGCGGCCCGCCCCTGATTCTTGAAGATCAGGACGTACCTGAAGCGAGGGTCTTGGCTCAAGGCGACAATCCGGTCCCGGTAGGCCGTGAGCACCCGGAAGAAGCCGTCCACGGGAATGGTGGCCAGAGTGATCTGGTGGTCGGGGCTTTCGATGATGACTTCGTGGGCCCCGATGCCGTTCATCTGGTCGAACATGCCTTCGCCCCGGCGGTCCAACTGCCCTTCCTTGGCCAGGGCCGGGAATTTGTTGTTCACCACCCGGAGGAGCCAGCCCGGGGTGTTGGGCTCGGTGCCCGGCTCCCGGTAGGCCAGGATCTCCGGCGGCGTGGGAGGTTCGTGGCCCGGGTCGAAGGGGCAGAACCCGCCCTTGGTCACTTCCGGTTCGACCAGGAAGTCATGGGGGCGCTTGCC
>JAPLJC010000066.1 GCA_026388765.1 Deltaproteobacteria bacterium | reverse complement strand
CTTAACGGCATTATCGCCTTGCCCCTGCTGGTGGTGATCATGGTGGTGGGTAGTGATGCCAAGATCATGGGAGACGAAACCCACCCTAATTGGGTGAAAGGTTTTGGCTGGCTTTCCGTGGTATTCATGGCCTTGGCGGTTCTTGCTTCGATCTTCCTCCTCTTGCCTCTCAAATAATCGGGCCAAGGAACTTTCTTTAAAAAATTCCAGGGGTTAAAAACCTAACCTCTCTGCTATTTATCCGTTAGTCCAACTTCTCTCATTGATTTGCATCTAGGCACGCTTAAATTATTTGGTAGTAGCCCGAGCCCTTAATCAAAAGCAGAGGTGGCATGGCATGTACAAGGTATCTCTGGAAGACGACGACACGGTTATCCGGATCAAGCGGGAATTGATGGACCAGGCAACCGTCTCAAGATTCCTGGACCTGGTAAATCTGGCCGCGGTTCTCGAGCAGAGCAGATTTGCCGAGGCCAAGGAAAAGATCGTGGCCCGGATGCTGGGCATTCCCAACGGAGCGGCCTTACTGCGCGATCCGGTCCTCAATAAAGACGCTGCCTTTACGGAGGCAGAGCGGGAACAACTAGGGCTGCGGGGGCTGTTGCCGGCCCGGGTCCAAACCATGGAAGAGCAAGTGATGCGGACGGTGGAGAATTTCCGCCGCAAGCCGAACGACATCGAGAAGTATCTCTTTTTAATCGGGCTCCAGGACCGCAATAAGACCCTGTTCTACCGGGTGGTCATTGACTACATTGAAGAAATGATGCCCATCATCTATACCCCTACGGTGGGCCAGGCCTGCCTGGAATATGGCCACATCTTTCGCCGGCCGCGGGGCATCTTCATTTCGGCCAAAGACCGCGGCCGCATGCCGGAGTTGCTGCGCAACTGGCCATACCGAGATATTCGCATCATCGTGGTCACCGACGGCGAGCGCATTCTCGGCCTGGGAGACCTGGGCGCGGACGGCATGGGCATTCCGGTGGGCAAACTGGCGCTTTACACCGCCTGTGCCGGCATCCATCACTCCCTCAGTCTCCCGGTGACCCTCGACGTGGGTACCGAAAACGAGGCCTTGCTTAACGATCCCCTATATATCGGGCTTAAACAACGGCGACTACGGGGCGCGGCTTACGATGATTTCGTCGAAGAGTTCATTGTGGCCGTGGCCGAAGTCTTTCCCCGAACCGTGGTGCAGTTTGAAGATTTTGGCAATCTCAACGCCTTTCGGCTGTTGGAGCGGTATCGCGAGCGCCTCTGTGCCTTCAATGACGACATCCAGGGAACCGCCGCGGTGGCCCTGGCCGGAATATACTCAGCCTTGCGGCTTAAGGGCGGCAAGCTCAGCGAGCAGAAATTTCTCTTCGTGGGGGCCGGCGAGGCCGGGCATGGCGCTGCCGAGCTGATGGTGGCCGCCCTGGCCGCAGAAGGATTATCAGTGGAGGAGGCCCGGCAGCGCTGCTGGTTTGTGGATTCCAAAGGCCTGGTGGTCAAAAGCCGCAGCGATTTGAGCGGCCGGAAACTCCGCTACGCCCATGACTACGAATTCATCCATGATTTGCCGGCCGTGGTGGAGTCCCTGAAGCCGACCGCGCTCATTGGGGTGTCCGGGAAGCGAGGATTATTTACCCGGCCGGTCCTGGAAGCCATGGCCAGGCTCAATGACCGGCCCATAATTTTCCCCCTGTCCAACCCGACTTCGAAGGCCGAATGCACTGCCGAAGCGGCCTATAGCGCCACGGCAGGGCGCGCCATTTTTGCCAGCGGCAGCCCCTTTGCTCCGGTGATCCTGAACGGCAAGAAATTGGTGCCGGCCCAGGGGAACAACGTCTACATTTTTCCGGGAGTGGGGCTGGGCCTGATCGCTTGCGGGGCCCGGCAGGTCACTGATGAGATGTTTTTGGTGGCCGCCAAGACCCTGGCCCATGAGGTATCAGCAGACGACCTGGAGACAGGCAGCGTTTATCCCCCGCTTACCAGGATCCGGGAGGTCTCGGCGGCCATTGCCGCCGCGGTGGCCGAGGTGGCCTACCAGCGCGGCCTGGCCACCAAGCCGCAACCCGATGATCTCCTGGCCCATATCAAGTCTCTCCGCTATGAGCCGCAGTATCAAAGTTACGTTTAGCCCTGTCGGTGATGCCTGCTGTTGGTAGCCGCAGGCCCTGCCAAAAACCCTGCGCCTGGGCCCGGCTCTGGGCCAGCCCCCGGGGCACCAGCAGTAGAACCAATCGGGGCCTCATGGGGAGGGTAAAGCTTTTCTTTTTGGGATTAATTAGCTCAATTCATTATAACCCGATCAGGAAATAGACGATATTTTTGTGCAAGCTAAGATTGATCAAGCAGGAGAGAGCTGGAATTTTTTGAAGGTTTTGAATTACGGAATGATAGACATATCAAAGCATTCCATGATGCTTCAATCAGTTGATATATAGCAGCTAGCGGCTATTCAGCCGTACTAAGCATGAGAAAATTGCTCCAGAATCATCCAAGGGGAGAAGCCCGGCCGGGAAGCCGGGCTTCTCCATGAAAGCTGTGAATTAAAAGACAATCTTTGCCTCGGCCAGGAAGAGCTGGCCGAATCGCCGTAAACGGCATAGAGCTTGTTATCATCCGAGCCAACGTAAATGGTGCCATCGGTGCCCAGGGCCGGGGAGGAGGAAATCGAACTCCCCGTAGCGAAGGCCCACATCGGGTGCCGGGGGTGCCAACCCCGGCCGGCCCGGCGGTCAGGCTCAGGCACACCATAGTCCAGACGCTCCCAAAAATCTTTCTCCGCGTCGCTTTTCCTCCTATAATCACCCGTCCAGGGATAGGGAGAACAAGGCCCGCCCTGCCTTCTCTTGCGTGGCTGAAGGACCATCCTAAAACAAGAGCAACGTCACTGCTGGAGTGACACTGCCGCTCCGCCGATTGGTTAAAAACTGAAGGCCCCGCAAGTCGGTATACCCGCCGGAACCCACCATGGTATAGGCGCCCGTGGTGGTATTGATTTTGTACAGACCATTCCCTGCCCCGTAAAGGGCGCCGTCTGGGGCAAAGACGATGCCCTGGATGTCCGCAGTACCAACCCAGCCCGGATGCGCCGTGGCGTTCCCGGTAGCCGGATTGATCGTGACCAACCCCTTGGTGACATCCCAGCCATAGAGGGTAGTCCCATCAGGAGAAAAGGCAATATCCTGGATGCCGAAGGTCAAGCCGTCATGATCATTTGGTCCGATATAAGTGCCGACACCGGTGGTGAGATTGATGGTGTAGAGGTCATGAGGTGGTAGGCCGGACCCGGGTCGACAATTAATAGCATAGAGCACGCCCGAGGGTGAGAACGTCAGACCCCGCACATCGGGCGGGTAGGTGGGGAAGGTAAGGGTGACCACCAGGGTTCCCTTGCCGGTATTCGGATCGATCTTGATCAATTGGTTATTAGAGACCGAGTACAGCACGCCATCACTATCTTTAGCCAGGGAATTCAGGCGAGAGTATCCAGAAAGTCCAATGGTGGAACCGGTGCCGGTGGTTTGATTGATGCGAACCACCGGGCTATCGGTGAAAGACCAGGAGGCCCCAATCAAGGAACTGGGGGGCAAGACGGTGACAAAGGCAATGCCCCGCACATCGGTGTACCCGCCGGAACCCACTAGGGTATAGGCGCCTGTGGTGGTATTGATCTTATATAGACCATTTCCAGCCCCGTACAGGGTCCCGTCCGGGGCAAAGGCGATGCCCTGGATATCCGCGGTGCCAACCCATCCCGGATTCGCCGTGGCATAGCCGGTGGCCGTGTCGATCGTGACCAATCCCTTGGTAACATCCCAACCATAGAGGATGCCGTCTGGAGAAAAAGCAATATCCTGGATGCCGAAGGTCAGGCCGTCATGATCATTTGGTCCGATATAAGTGCCGGCGCCGGTGGTAGGATCGATGGTATAGAGGTCATGGGGTGGTAAGCCGGAACCGGGTCTACAGTTAATGGCGTAGAGCACGCCCGTGGGGGAGAATGCCAGGCCCCGCACATCGGGTGGGTAGGTGGGGAAAGAAAGAGCGGCTATCGGGGTACCCTGCCCGGTGTTCGGATTGATGGTGATCAATTGGCCAGAGGATACAGAGTACAGCAGGCCATTTTTGTCCTTGGCCAGGGAGTTCAGGCGAGAGTATCCGGAAGGTCCGATGGTGTAACCGGTACCGGTGGCCTGATTGATGCCGACCACGGGGCTGTTGGTGTAATCCCAGGAGACCCCGATCAGGGTGACATCCGGGAAGAAGGCGATGCCCCGGACATCGCTGTAACTACCACCCCCTATCCGGGTATAAGCGCCGGTGGCCATACTAATCTTATATAAGGCATCCCCCGCCCCATAGAGGCCGTCAGGCCCAAAGGCGATTCCCTGGATTTTCACGGTGCCGGGCATGGCGGGGTTCACCACGGTGGCGGCCCCAGTGACCCGGTTGATGGTGACCAATCCTTTAATCACATCCCAACCGTAGAGGACCCCTGTGGAGGATAAGGCGATGTCTTGGATGACAAAGTCATCTCCGTTAGGTCCTACTAAAGAACCTGTGCCGGTAGCAGGATTGATGACGTAAAGGTCGTGAGGTTGGATGCCGGAGCCAGGCCGACAGTTAATGGCATACAGCATGGAAATAGGCGCCATAGACGAGCGGTAGAAGGCCAGGCCCCGCACGTTGGGGGGCGTAGCCCCAAGGTTGAGATTAACTACAAAGGAACCCTGGCCGGTGACAGGATCAATCTTGATCAGTTTGTCATCGGAAACAGAGTACAAGGCACCCTTATCATCCCTGGCCAGGGCATTGAGGGTGGGGAAACCTGAGGCTCCGAGGGTCTGGCCAGAGCCGTCGGCTTCTTTGATGGTAACTACGGGGCTATCGGTTAATGACCAGGAGACCCCGATCAGCTTGGCGGAGGCAAGAGACGGCACCAGCACAGTGCATAACATCAGGAATAATATCAGCCTTTTATTCATGACATTCCTCCTCCAGGAAAACTCAGAAAAATTTCCTGGTTGGTTAGGGACAGTAGGAAATTAGTCGATTAACCGAGATTAGCGGCAGCCCTGGCTACCGTAATATAAAAATGGTTTTTGGAGACCTCTCCTCCTTGAGGCCATTGGCAGGAATATTACCATAATCTTTAATAAGCACGATGTCTGAGGAAATCAAGATGCCCTTGAAGTTTGTATTATTTGGCCCAGATTAAAAGCAGGCCGTACTTTGGTGACTGATATCTGCAACGACAAGTTTCTTGCAGATAACTCCTATGTGCAAAGTCAAGATTACCGAGTTGGTGCGGTTTCCGGTTAGAATCCAAGCCAGTCGCCTATTCGTGGTTCCCGTTTCGGGCGGGACCGCAAGTAAATTATTCGGGGTTATAGGATGGAGGTCGATGCGCACTAGCTTGCCACTGTACGTAATAAAAAGGTGATTGACGGGAGATAGATTCCCAGGTCATCATCTACCTGTTTTTTCTGAGGAAAAGGAGGTAGTGATGACCGTTGAGCATGTTCCTCAAGAGAAGTCTCAGCCCTGTCGGCCATT
>JAPLJC010000149.1 GCA_026388765.1 Deltaproteobacteria bacterium | reverse complement strand
GGCAGGTAAACCGCCTAAGGTGGCCCTCACCGCCTGTATGCGCAAACTCCTGGTGATACTTAATGCCATGCTCAAAAATCGTACTTACTGGAACCCTCAGCTGCATCTGGCAGCTTGACAGAAAAGACAGTCGCTACATTTTTTATGTGGTGGGCAGGGCCCGCTACGTTTGCTGCTGCAAGGCGGTGAGGTCCTGAACGGTGCCGAACATGCGCAACGGCCGGCCGGCCGGATCAAAGATAACGGTAGCTTCCCCCTGAACATGGCGCACCGAGCCGTCGGGCCAGAGGAGGCGATGCTTGATCTGGTAAGGCTGCTCACCGACCAGGGCCTTTCCCAAGGCCTTGACCACCTGTTCCCGATCTTCGGGGTGAACACAATTTAGAAAGGTGCAGGTTCGGGGGGCATGCGGCTGCGTGACCTGAAAAATCCGGTACATCTCCTCGGACCAACTATATTTATTGGTCTTTAAGTTCCAGTCCCAATTGCCCGAATAGAGGAGTGGTTGGACCCCGGGCGAGCGGACCTCGGCCTGCCGATATTCCTCCTCGAGGGGCTTTCTTACCGTGGAGTCTGGTCTGGTCATGATCATTCTCCTTTCAAATTGAGGAAAGATTCTTGCCGCCAGGGCCGAATTAAAGACATCGACCGCTGGCCGTTAGTAAACCTTAGGGAAGGCGATGAAGCTACCGGAGAGGGAAGAACTCGTCTTTGCTCTGTCCAAGAAGAGAGTGAAGATAACGAAAGGCGCGGCACTGGCCAGGGCTTTCTGGTAGCTGGCAATAACATAGGTACAAGCAAAAGAAAAGTCAAGGCCGGCAGCAGCCGGTCAGGTAAAAAAATCTAGGACTTGGGAGCGAGGCGGTCATACCGGGTTGCGTTCAAGTGCCTCGGTAGCCGCAGGCGCTGGCAAAAAAGCAAAAAACCTGGACCGGCAAAGGCAGGAAAGGCCCGTGCTACCAGTTGCTGGCGAGGCGCGGTCAAACAGGGGGGGAACACAAGGTTCGCCCCTACGGCTCCCTCATTCCGGGCCTTCCCCCCCAAAAGCGGGTGGAGAGGGGGTTAAAGGAACACAGGCTGGAAGCCTGCACTACCAAAAAGGCGAGGGCGGACATATGGGTCCGCCCCTACGGTGTGCAAGGTCAAGGGCGAACCCAAGGTTCGCCCCTACGTGTCGATCCGGGGGAAGAGGGCCGGGCCTTTCTGCAGGGTGCTGCCGGGGAGGAGGCGGCCCCACTGGAGGACCTGCGGCAGGGGTTGGTCCCACAGGGCCAGGCCCAGGCCCAACTGCTCGCTCATCTTGAGGGCGCTGGCCGGCATCACCGGCCGGAGCAGCGCCGCGATCCAGCGCAGGGATTCGAGCAGGTGGTAGAGGACCGTGTCCAGGCGCGCTGCCGCTTCCGGCTGTTTGGCCAACTCCCAGGGGGCGTTGACCACGATGTAGCGGTTGAGATGACCGATGAACTCCCAGAGGCCGGCCAGGGCCCGGGAGAATTCCAGGGCGGGGAAGTTGTGCAGAAAGTCGGCGGCGGCCCTGGCGGCCAGCAGAATCACTTCCTGGTCCAGGTCGTTGGGGACTCCTGGCGGCGGCACGATCCCTTGACGGTACTTGAAGGCCATGCCCAGGCTGCGGGCCACCAGATTGCCCAGGTCGTTGGCCAGGTCGGCGTTGATGCGGGCCACCAGAGCCTCGACGCTGAAATGGGCATCCAGCCCGAAGACCATCTCCCGCAGGAAGAAGTAGCGCACCTGGTCCACGCCGTATTGCGCCGCCAGTCCCTTTGGCTCCACCACGTTGCCCAGGCTCTTGGACATCTTGCCGGAGTCCAGCTGCCAGTAGCCGTGGACGTTGAGGTGGGCGAAGGGTTCAAGCCCCATGGCGGCCAGCATGGTGGGCCAGTAAATGGCGTGGGGTTTCAAGATGTCCTTGGCGATGAGGTGCTGGGCCGGCCAGAATTTTTTGTACAAGTCCCCGCCGGGGTAGCCCAGGCCGGAGAGGTAGTTGAGCAAGGCATCAAACCAGACATAGGTAACATAGCGTTCATCGAAGGGCAGGGTGATGCCCCACTCCAGGCGGCTCTTGGGCCGGGAAATGCACAGGTCCTCCAAAGGCTCTCGTAAGAAGGCCAGCACTTCGTTTTTATAGCGCTCCGGCCGGATCCAGTCGGGATTGTCGCTGATATAGTCGAGGAGCCAGCCCTGATACTTGCTCATGCGGAAGAAGTAGTTCTCTTCCTTGAGGTAGGTGGGCTTGGTCTGATGGTCCGGGCAACGGCCGTCGATGAGGTCCCGCTCCAGGTAGAAGGTCTCGCAGCCGTAACAGTAAAGCCCGCCGTATTCACCGAAATAGATGCCGCCGGATTCGTGGACCCGGCTCAAGACCTCCTGGACCACCTTGACGTGGGCCGGGTCGGTGGTGCGGATGTAGTGGTCGTAGCTGATGTCCAGCTCGTCCCAGGACTGGCGAAACCTGGCGCTGACGCGGTCGACGAAGTCCTTGACCGGCAGGCCGGCCTTGACGGCGGCTTCCACCACCTTGTCGCCGTGCTCGTCGGTGCCGGTCTGGAAGCGGGTCTCCAGCCCCAGGAGGCGGTGGAACCGGGCCAGGGCGTCAGCGACCACGGTGGTATAGGCATGGCCCAGGTGGGGCTCGGCGTTAACATAATAGATGGGGGTGGTCAGGTAGTAAGACATAGTAGTCAGTAGTCAGTAGCCAGTAGTCAGTAGTTGCTTAAGGCGGGCGGCATTACTGACTACTGGCAACTGGCACTCTCTCATTTTCCTTCCAATTTTTTGAGGTGCTCCAGGGCCTGCTGTATCAGGTCCCGGTCTTTTTCGGGGCTGGCGACCTTCAGGAACTGGCGGTAGGCGGCCATGGCCTCGTATTTCTGGTCCAGCTTTTCCAGGGCCCCGGCCCGGATGAACTGGGCCCGGGCGAAATTGGGGTTTAGTTCTATGGCCGCGTCCGCGTCCCGCAAGGCCTCCCGGGCCTGGCCCAGGTTGAGGAGGGCCAGCCCCCGGTTATGGAGAATCTCCGGGGCCTGGGGATGGAGCTTCAGGGCCCGCTGGTAGTCAGCCAGGGCTTCTTTATTTTTGCCCAGATCCAGGTAAGTGTTGCCTCGGTTGTAAAGGATCTGCCAGTCCTTGGGGGCGTGCTTCAAGGCCTGGGTGTAGTCCGCCAGGGCCTTGTCATAGACGCCGCCCTTACTGTAGGCCAGGGCCCGGTTGTATAGGGCGTCGGAGGAATCAGGGACCAGCTCCAGGGCCTTGTCGAAATCCCCCACCGCCTCCACCGGTTCATCCAGCTTCAGGCGGGCGATGCCCCGGTTGAGGTAGGCCTCGGGCAGGTCGGGGTCGAGCTTCAAGGCTGCGGTGAACTTCTCCGCGGCGGCGGCGTAATTGCCCTGGTTCAGCGCCGCCACGCCCTGGTCAAAGGGTTCGTTGGCGGTGGCGGTGGACTCGGCGGCCAGAGCGGGAGCGAGCAGCAGGCCGGTTACAAGAAGAAGGATTAAAATGCGAATTAATGGGTTTTTCATGGTCTTCCTGTAGGGTGCGTTTCACGCACCATAAATTGATCTCAGGTATGCCAAGGTTAAATGGTGCGTGAAACGCACCCTTGTATCTTAGTTTAAGATACGCTTTATTGGAATCATGATTGGAATCATGGTTATGATCGAAGTTGGCAAAGGGTTATGGTTTGGACCACCCCTGGGGCAGGCCCCCGGGGGCCTGCCCCAGGGGTGGTCGTG
>JAPLJC010000249.1 GCA_026388765.1 Deltaproteobacteria bacterium | reverse complement strand
GTTTGCAATTCCTCTCGCATCCGTGTGTCTATCGTCACTGGTGGAATCGGTCGACCGAGTGGCATGGCTTCTCCTTTCGCTTGTAGAAGCCTACCATAAACGCACTACTTTGTAAAGTTAATTAAGAAACAAAACACTAGAGCCCGGTCTCTAATTCGACCGGGGCAGATCATCTTGAACAATTTAAGCATTATAATAAATTTATTTTTAATTAATTTATATGGTATAATTTTTGCGGCTATTTTTGGCGTTAGTACCACTTAGGGTAACCGGTCAGGGAGCGACCACAACCTCAGGAGTGAAGCCATGAACGTGAAAAGATCCCAGATTGGTAGCTGTCTCTTGGTGGCAGGAATATTCTTCTCCCTGCTGGCGCTGGCCGGCCCCGCCGCGGCCCGCAATCCCAATCTTTCCAACTGGACCATCAACCTTTCCGGCGACGAACCCGTGGAAGAAACCTGGCACGACTACTGCCAGGAGATTGAGGTAGTGGGCTCCACGGTGCATGTGACCTACTGGAACTACGGCAGCAGCAACCGGCTCTACTACCGGCGGTCCACCGACGGCGGCCAGACCTGGCAGGCCAAGATTCTCCTCTATGATACCAACCCCGGCGGCAGCATCTCCACCGTGGGACGCGGCTGGAAATACCTGGCGGTGGACGGCACCAGCGTCCACATAGCCTATGCCGCTTACGATTCCACATCACTGAGTCTTTATAACTGTAAGCTCATCTACCGCCGCTCCACGGACAACGGCGCCTCCTTCGAGGCCGCCCGGCCCCTGGCGCCCGCCTCGGGCGGTTACTGGTGGATTAATAATACCCGCATCGCCGCCAATTCGGGGAAAGTCACCATCGCCATGAGCTGTCAGGCTTTCGACGGGGCTTGGCAAGGCCTGACGACGCTGAACTCCGGCAATGGGGGGGATACCTTTACCGCCACCGATGTCGCCTCCAGTGGAGACCGTTATTGGGGCGTGCCGGTGGGCGATCTGAAAAGGGTGGGAGACCGGATATATCTGCTTTACGGCCATGATCTCGAAGTCCCGGATAGCGGGGAGTGGAACCGTCCAACCTATTGCGCCGCTTCCCTGGACGGCGGCGCCCATTTCACCTCCATCCGGATGAGCACCGCCGCCCCCAACGGCAAATATTATAGCTATCAGCTCCAGGAGGCCTCTTATTCGCCCAATATCGCCGTGGATGGCGACAATGTCTTTGTGGTCTGGACCCAGAACGATACCAGTGCTACCAGTAACGACCGCTCTCTCTATATCCGTCGCTCTGGCGACGGGGGCCTAAACTTCGGCGCCCCCCAAAAACTGGCCCAGAACCAGACCGGCGGCATCGGCGATATGCAACTGGGCCAGGAAACCGTAAGTGCCCAAGGCGGCTATGTCTACGTGGTGTTAATGACTAGTGACGGCACTGTCTACTTGCGGCGCTCTAGCGATAACGGCGCCGGCTTCTCCCCCCTGCAAACCATGGGCACCGGCGCCTGGTGGCCCAATCTGGTGGTGGACCCGGCTAACGGCGCCAAGGTCCACGTCTTCTGGTGGTCCACCTACCGCTATTCCGCCGACGGCGGCGCCACCTTTACCAGTCCGGTGGTGTTCATGCCCTGGGCGGGCTGTAGCGGTAACCAAACCGGCGTCCAGATGGCCTTGGGGCCAAACGACACCAAGCATTTTGTCAACTGCTTCCAATATTACACCGCGGCCTACGGTTGGGGCGATCGGGATATCTTTTACCGCTGTTTACCCCCGGCGCCGACCCCCGCCGCTGGCAATCAGGCCCTGCGCACTTACGGCGACGGCAATGCCTGCCGGTATGACTCCATGGAGGTGGCCTCCAGTAACTGGTTCAATTTCGGCTCCCGGATGTCCGCCGAGGTCTGGGTCAAGCTCCTTCCCGGGGAACCCTACTGGAGCCCCATCTTCGCCAAGCTCCCCACTGAAATCACCCCCTCTAATAACCGGCTCTTCTCCCTCGGCACTGAAACGAGGTGGTCTGACACCCCTCACGTGATAGCCGAGTTAGGCACCACGGATGCATGGAATGTCCTGAACTTGTGGGGTGATACCGCCGGTCTGGTGCCCGTAAATGCCTGGACACACCTGGCCATGACCTACGACGCCGACGCGGCTGGTAACAATTTCAAGCTCTATAAGAATGGGCAGCTCATTAACTCCATGCGGGCTACCGGCAATGTCGCCACCGGGACCGGCAACTTCTTTGCGGGCAAATTCTGGCCCGGCAATTACGGCGGCTGGGAGATGGACGAACTGCGCCTGTGGAGCAAGGCCCTGAGCCAGAACGACATCAAGGCCAATATGTACCGGAAACTGGCTGGGACGGAATCGGGATTAAACGCCTATTACCAGTTCAACACCACCACCAAGGACATGACCGGCCACGGCAACGACGGCATCCTGAACTATCAGGAAAGCTACGTGTCATCGTCCATCGGGGCCCCCTCGCTGTCGGCCGTCAATGGCTTGCTCCTGCAATAGCAACCAGCCGAGGGCGGCAGCGCCGGCCGGCAGGATTGACCCCGCCGGCTAAACTGTCGCCGCCATCGGCTCATCCGGGGGGGGGGGATGAAAATCCCCCCTCCTGCCTTTTTAGGGCTTCTCTATCCAAGGCGCCAACGGCCGGCAAACGTAAGCTTCCCCCTGTAATAACCGCGCCCTGGGGCTGGTCCCAGGGCTGATGATTTTGCCCAGGTTATCATCTTGCTGGGGAGGTTTGGCGATGGGGTAGCCCCCTTCGCCCGGGTGCTTGCCTGCGCCTACCATCATCTTTCCCCAAAAGATCCTTAGCCCGGCAAATGCTCCTCCAAATCCCGGTTGATTTTCTCGGCGTAATACTGCACGTCCGCCTCATTGAGCATGATCATGTCCAGTTGGCGGGTATGGATGGTGATGTAACCGAGGATGCGCAGGCGGCTCAGCATGTAGTCCTTAGCCTCGCCCTCCAGGCGGGCGAAAAGAGAGTCCTCCTTGACGTCCACCTTAAAATGATGCTGCTCCAGGATCTCCGCTACGAATTTGGCCCGGCGCACTCGCCGGGGATAATCCGCGGCCCCGCCTTTGAAGGCGAACCGGATATAATTTTCAAACGGCTGCTCCCCCACCAGGGCCTCCACCGTGGAGAAATGAAAGCCCAGGCGGGAGGTCAGGTTACAAAAATCCTTCGAAATCATGAAGTAATTCTGGTTGCCGAAAATGGTGCCCCCGGCCGCGGCCAGGTTGGGGTCGGTGGCGGCGCCCATGACAATGGACATGAAGCCCCGGGTGTCCACCGGCGGCGGCCCTTCCCAGGGCACCGCGGTGATCCCCTGCCACAGGGCCAGCATGGGGATGGAAGCGATGTTGGCCAGTTCTACGGTGTTGCCGGCCACCTCCTCCTTGAAGCCGTCTTCCAGGTCCAGCACCCACCACTCCATGGCCACTTCGGTGACCAGACGCTTGATAAAATATTTGGAGAAGGCCCGGTGTTTGTCGAAGGCGAACATCTCCTTGACCGCCACTTCGTGGGCAAACCGGGTAATGTCGTGTAAGCTGCGGCAGCCGCCCGGCCTGAAGTCCGGAGCCTCCGGGTTGGTGAGATATAGGGGGGTGATGAAGGTCATGACCTCTTTAAGAGTCTCTCCCACCGGGGTGCTCAGCATAACGCCCCGCTTGACGGCGGCCGATTTGAGCAGCTCCTCCACCCGGCCCAGGTAGATGCGGCGGCCGTCCGCGTCCACGGTGACGATTTCGCCGGGAGTCAGCTGCGCCGTGGCCTCCATGGTGTTGAACAAGGCCGGGAGGCCGAATTCCCGGGCCACATTGGCCAAATGCCCGGTAATCCCCCCCCGGTCAGTGACCACGGCCGCCGCCCGGCTCAAGAGGGTGGCCCAACTGGGATGGGGAAAGGCGGTCACCAGGATGGCGCCCTCGGGAAACTGCAAAAGGTCCAGGTTGTTCCGCACCAGGTAAACAGGGCCCGCAGCCACGCCGGGGCTGGCCATCTCCCCTCCCCGGAGCACGATTGGGCGGTCAATTTCCGAAGTCCAAGGCTCAGCTTCCCGGCTGGCTGCGGTCATTTGTTTCAAAGGCCGGCTTTGCAGGATATGGATGCGGCCATCTCCTGCCATACACCACTCGATGTCCTGGGGCGCCTGAAAATGCTCTTCCAGAGTCAGAGCGATGGCGGCCAGCTCCAGGGCCTGGGCCCCGGTCAGGACCGGCGCCTGCCCTTCCTCATCCTCCTGCAGCAGCACCCCTTCTTCCGGCAGGCAAACGACTTTGAGCTCTTTATCTCGGATCTCTTTCTTGATCACGGTCAGGGGCATTTGCCGGGAAATGACATAGAGGTCGGGGGTGACGCTGCCGTCCACCACGGCTTTGGCCAGGCCGTGCACCGCGTTGATGAAGATGGCGTCGCCGCGGAGGTCGTTGGGGTCCCGGGAGTACATAACCCCGCCCCTCAGCGAATCCACCATGGCCATGCAGCCCACGCACATGGCCACGTCTTCATCACGCAGCCCCTTGTGCAGGCGGTAGCTCACCGCGGTCAGGGCATACTTGCTGGCGAGAATTTCCTTATAGACGGTGAAGATGTTCTGCCGGCTGACATTGAGCTCCGACCGGTATTGCCCGGCAAAAGAAGTCTCCGCGGCATCCTCGCCGATGGCGCTGGAACGCAAGGCCACCCGCAAGGGGCCGGGGCAGCTTTGCTCCAACCGGTCATAGGCGGCGGCGATGGCCTCCTCCAGGGCCGGCGGCATTTCGGCGCCGATGATGAGCATCTGGACCTCAGAGCTTATCCGGTAGAGGTCCGAGATGTCCTCCGCCCCCGAAGATTGCAGGCGCCGGTTGATCTCATCCTGGAGCTGATTGTGGGACAGGAAGAGCTCGTAGGCCGCCGCGGTGATGGCAAAACCGGCGGGTACGGTCAGCTCGGGCAGCTGGGTGGTGATCTCCCCCAGGTTCGCCATCTTGCTGCCCACCCCATCGGCCATTTCCCGGCGAACCTGCTCCAGGGGCAATACCAGGTCCTGAATGGCGGGGACCTGACGGCTCGTCAAGGCGTCGTCGACTTTCTCTTTGATGGCGGCAAAGACGCCTTCCAGGGCCTGATACCGGTTGCCTGAGAGTTCGTTGAGGTTCCGGATGATGGCAAAAACATTGACGCAAGTGGCGGTGGCGTGCGACCGGATGAAGGACATGCCGAAGCTGTGGCTGCCGTGGA
>JAPLJC010000103.1 GCA_026388765.1 Deltaproteobacteria bacterium | reverse complement strand
AGGCCCCGGGCGTCACCCCGGCCATGGTGGCCGAGATCAGGAAAAAGGCTAAATGAGATCTTCGAACATTTTTATAATCCCCCCCTGCCCCCCCTTTAGAAAAGGGGGGGAAAACCATCTGGCTCTGGTCTTCTTCCTCGGGCTGTTGGTGATAGCCGGCCTCACCGGCTGCGGGGTGGGACAACTCCGGCAGATGGCGAGGGGAGAGATTCAGGCTCCCAAGGTCACCTATCAAGGCCTCAAGGTCTATCAGCCCACCGCCCAAGGCTGGCCTCTGGGCGCCACCCTGCTCCTGGAAAATCCCAACCCCCAGGCCCTTAATCTTTCGGGTTATGATTACCAGTTGTGGATCGAAGGCAAGAGCGTCGCCCAGGGAACCAGTCAACAACCGGTGAATCTGCCGCCCCTGGGGCAGACGGTGACGGAACTCCCCATCATGGTGCAGTTGCCCGCGGTCCTGGATCTATTGCCCCAGTTCCTCCCCCAGTTCCTGGGCCAGCAGCAGCAACAAACGCCACTCCGCAAATTCCATTATCAAATCGCCGGCAGCTTCCGCCTGGCCTCCGTGCTGGGAGGTATTATCCCCATTCCTTTTAAGTTTCAGGGAGAGGCTTCGCCCCGGGAGGGCCTGGATTTTCTTAAGCCCTACCTGCGCTGACGCTCCAAGTTGTTGCCATCATAGACCTACCTTGCCGCGGTCTTTAAATTGTCCCTTAGAAAAATTTCCTACCGGAGAATAGGAAATTGTCTGATTTGCAGACGCCCTGGCGCCGTGTATATCTTCAAAATTATAGCCAAAATATCCTTGATAAAGGCTTCCCAGTTGGGATATAAGGGATGGAAGACAAATTTGTCCGGAAGTCAGAAAGATGCCGCAATCGGTGAACCGAGGAGGGACTATGCGACGCTTGGGATTAGGCTTGACTTATCTGGCATTGGTTGGCTTGTTCTTGGGGTTCACGGCTCTGCCAAACCCCGCCCTGGCGGCGGAAAAGACCGTGACCCTGGGCTTCACCGCCTCCCAGACCGGCAAGCTCAACGTGGAAGCCATCCGTCAAATCAATGGCTTGAACCTCTGGATCGAGCAGGTGAACAAGGCGGGGGGCATCAAACTGCCGGACGGCACCGTGCTCAAAATGGCGGCCAAGTTCTATGATGACGAAAGCAACAAGGACCGGGTCCAGGAACTCTATACCCGTCTGATCAACACCGACAAGGCCGACTTCCTGATCAGCCCTTACAGTAGCGGCCTGGCGGATGCCGCGGCGGTGGTCGCCCAGCAGAATAAACGGATCATGATCACCGCAGGGGCGTCTTCCGACTCCACCCACTTTAAAGGCTTCTCCCTGGTCTACATGACGTACACCCCCGCGTCGCTCTACCTGGCGGGGGCCGTCGATCTTTTGGCCAAGCTGGCGCCGGAGGCCAAAAAGATTGCCATCATCCATGAAAAAGACAAGTTCTCCACCGACTCGGTGAATGGGCTGCGGAAGTACGCCGAAGGCAAGGGCTACCAGGTGGTCATGTTTGAGGGCTATGACAGCGGCACCACCGATTTCGCCCCCTTCATCAACAAGATCCCCGCCGGAGTGGATGCGGTGATGGGCGGCGGCCACTTCGCCGATACCACCACCTTAACCCGCCAGCTCTACGAAAAGAAGGTCCAGACCAAGATGATCGCCTTGCTGGTGGCCCCGCCGGAACCCAAGTTCGCCGAACTGGGCGAGGCCTGCATATCCGTGGTGGGCTCCAGCCAGTGGGAGCCCGTAGCCAAGTACAGCCCGGAGGCGGCCAAAGCGGAAGGGGTGGAATGGTTCGGACCCACCGTGGCGGATTTTGTCAAGGAATATCAGGCCAAATACGGCAAGGAAGAACCTTCCTACCATAGCGCCGGGGGCTACGCCGCGGGCCTGATCCTGCAGAAGGCCATCGAGAAGGCCGGCTCCATCGACACGGAGAAGGTCAAGGCGGCCCTGGACGACGAAGACATGTACACTTTTTACGGCCGCATCAAGTTCGACACCACGCCCAAGGCCCACGGCTTGCAACTCGGCCACCAGATGATCATCATCCAGTGGCAGAAGGACAAGCAGGGCAAACCGGAAAAGGTGGCGGTCTATCCGCCGGCCGCGGCCACCGGCCAGGCTATGGTCTGTCCGGTTCGTTAAGAGCGGACCTGAAGGTTTTGGAGTGTAGGGGCACAGCTTGCTGTGCCCCTGCTGACTCGAATTAATGTTTTTAGGAAAATTTCCTCCGATGGAATCGGCAATCGTCCGATTTTCCAAAGACATCTCGACGGATCTAATTTGCGGAGATTAGGGACGGATTATGAAAAACGACCAGCCCGGAACCCTGTCTTGGAGTAACCTTTTAGCAGCCAGGCGAGGCCATTAAGTGATCCACGTCCTACCCTCCATCATCGACGGTTTGCTCATCGGCTTCGTCTATGGTGTAGCCGCCATGGGCCTGACCCTGATCTGGGGCGTGATGCGGGTCATCAACCTGGGCCACGGCGCCACCATGGCCCTGGGAATGTTCTGCACCTATTTTCTCTTCAGCGATTTGGCGCTGAACCCCTACCTGGGGATGGTGGCGGTGGTGGTCCTGTCACTGCTCTTCGGCTTCCTGATTTACGGGGTGGCCTTGCAGCGGGTGATCCAGTCGGGCTACCTGTCCACTCTGCTGGCCACCTTCGCCGTGAACATGATCATCATCGGCATCGGCACCGCGGTCTTCACCACCTCGCCCCGGAATATCGATTTTTCCGCCGGCTCCATTACCCTGGGCCCGGTGATCCTGCAAGGAACCCGCCTGCTGGCGGCCCTGGCCGCGGTGGTGATCACCGGGGCCCTTTATCTGTTTCTCTATTTCACCCGGCCGGGGAAGGCCATCCGGGCCGTGTCCGACAACCGGGCCGCGGCGGAACTGATGGGGATTCCCTCCTCCCATGTCCTGGCCCTGGCCTTCGGCCTGGGCACCATGCTGGCCGCGGTGGCCGGGGGGCTCACCTCCACCTTTTTCCCCTTCACCATCCTGAGCGGCGCCACCTACCAGTTGAAATCCTTTGTCATCTGCGTCCTGGGGGGCCTGGGCAACCCCCTCGGGGCCCTCGTGGGGGGTCTGTTCCTGGGCGCTCTGGAAGGGATAGTTCCCACCTTCATGCCGGTGAGCTGGGTGCCGGTGGTGGAGTTCGTCCTGTTCGTCCTGGTTCTGGTGGTCAAGCCCACGGGCCTGTTGGGGGCCAAGTAGATGAACCTCTGGCGGCAACCGGGGTTCTGGCCCAGTTTCCTCCTGGTCTTCCTGAGCGGGTTAGTGGTTCTGGTGCTGCGCCAGGATACCTTGCGGGAAACGGCCTTCACGGTGCTGATGTTCATCGGGCTGGCCTCCAGCCTGAACATTCTCATGGGCTACACCGGCTACGTCAATTTCGGCCACATCGTCTTTTTTGGCCTGGGTGGTTACTTCGGCTTCTTCCTGGTGAGCGAAATGGGCTGGCCGGTTTACCTGGCCGCCCTGGGTGGCGGGGTCCTGTCTTCAATCCTCGCCTATATCATCGGCGCCGCGGTCCTGCGCCTGCGGGGGGCCTATTTTGCCCTGGCTACCATCGGGGTAAATGAAGCGGCCCGGGCCTTTGTTAGCAACTTCGAGCCCTTCGGCGGCTCCACCGGGCTGTACGTCAACTTCTCCGCCTACGACCGTTACGGCGGCGCCGGCCAGGCCCTCTGGTTTACCTTCATTCTCCTGTGGCTCGTCGTCCTGGCCGTGATCGTGGTGAGCTACCTGGTGAAACGCTCCCGTTTCGGCCTGGGACTCAGCGCCATCCGGGAGGATGAAGACACCGCCATGGTCATGGGGGTCAATGCCCCTTTGGATAAAACCAAGGCCTTTTTGATTTCGGCCTTCTTCCCCGGCCTCATCGGCACCCTGTATTTCTTTAAGAACGGCAATGTGGAGCCGGATGACGCCTTCCGCTTCCAGATGTCCCTGGAGATCTTGGTGATGGTGATGCTGGGCGGCAAGGGCTTGCTCCTGGGGCCGATAGTGGGGGCCTTCGCCTATGAGCGGCTGCGGGGCTACCTGCTCACCAGTGTGATCTTTAAAAACCTGCATCTGGCCACCTCGGGCCTGGTTCTGCTGCTCATCGTCCTCTTTGTGCCCGGGGGCGGGGTGGGCTGGCTGCGGGAGCGCTTCCCGAAGCTGAGGAGGTGGCTGGAATGATTCTCCAGGTCCAGGAAGTCTCCAAACGCTTTGGCGGCCTGCAGGCCTTGTTGGATGTGAACTTCGAACTGGCCGAGGGACAGATCATGGGGCTCATCGGCCCCAACGGCGCCGGCAAGACCACCCTATTCAACGTCATCAACGGCGTCTATCCCCCGACCGAGGGACAGGTGATCTTCCGGGGGGAAAAGATTACCGGCCTGCCCTCGTACGAAGTGGCCCGGCGGGGCCTGGCCCGGGCTCACCAGGTGGTGCGGCCTCTGAACGATCTGACTGTCCGGGAAAACGTCATGGTGGGAGCCTGCTTCGGCCGGGAGCGCCACTCCCGGTCCAGTGCCGCCTCCCTGGCAGACCAAGCCCTGACCCAGGTGGGTCTGATAGACCGGGCGGACCAGTTCGCCCTCAGCCTGAACGTGGCTCAAAAGAAGCGCCTGGAGCTGGCCCGGGCCCTGGCGGCCCGGCCCTATCTACTGCTGCTGGACGAAGTCCTGGCGGGCCTGAACCCCTCCGAGATCGCCGGCATGATGGAAACCATCCGGACGATTCGGGACCAGGGCTTTACCATCCTGATGATCGAGCACATCATGCAGGCGGTGATGAGCATTTCGGACCAGATTATCGTCCTGGATTACGGCCAGCTCATCGCCGGGGGCAACCCCCAGGAAGTGGCCAACAACCCCAAGGTCATCGAGGCCTACTTAGGGGATCCGGAAATGACGGCGCGGCTTTTGGCCGAGTAACCGGTGACGTGATATGAACTTGTTAGAAATCAATGATATAGCTTCCGGCTACGAAGGCCTCCAGATCCTCTGGGGCGTGAACCTGCGCCTGGAGCAGGGGAAACTCACCACCCTGGTGGGCTCCAACGGGGTGGGTAAGACCACCCTGCTCAGCACCGTGATGGGGCTTTTGCGCCCCTGGCAGGGCACCGTGACCTTCGCCGGCCAGGACGTCACCCACCTGTCGGCCCACGCCCGGGCCAAGGCCGGCATGGTTTAGGTTCCGGAAGGACGCCAGCTCTTGACGGAGATGACGGTCTTGGAAAACCTGGAGATGGGCGCCTTCTCCAAGAGGGCCCGGTC
>JAPLJC010000027.1 GCA_026388765.1 Deltaproteobacteria bacterium | reverse complement strand
CGGATCAGCGCCGCAATGGACGGCGTGTTGACCATGATTTCGAACACGGCCACGCGACCCGGCTTATCCACCCGGGGGATGAGCAACTGGGAAATCACCGCCTGCAGCACCGTGGAGAGCTGAATGCGGATCATTTCCTGCTGGTTCATCGGGAACGCGTTGGTGATCCGGTCAATGGTCTTGGCCGCGCCGGTGGTGTGCAGCGTTCCGAACACCAAGTGACCCGTTTCGGCCGCCGTGATGGCCGCTTCCATCGTCTCCAGATCGCGCAACTCACCGACCAGAATCACGTCCGGGTCCTGCCGCAGCGCGCGCCGTAGTGCTTCCGCGAAGTTCGGCACGTCGACATTGACCTCGCGCTGGGTGATGACCGCTTTCTTGTGCTTGTGGTAGTACTCGATCGGGTCTTCGACCGTGATGATGTGGGCTTCATCGCGCTCTTCGTTGATGATGTTGATCATCGACGCGAGGGTCGTGGTCTTGCCCGAACCTGTCGGCCCAGTCACCAGGATCAGTCCCCGCGGCCGCCAGAGCAACTCCTTGACACTCGGCGGGATACCGATTTGCTCCATGGTCAGCAGCTTGCTGGGAATCTGCCGGAGCACGAGGGCGAAGTTGCCCTTTTCCTTAAAGGCGGAAACACGAAATCGGGCCAGTTCACCGAAGGCAAAGCCGAAGTCGGCGCCACCCTTTTCCCGAATGTGCTGAATGTGATCCTCGGACGTGATGGAGCGCATCAGTTCCTCGGTATCTTCCGGCTTCAGAGTCGGACCTTCAACGCGGTGAAGAATACCGTGCAGGCGGATGACCGGGGGAATTCCCACCCGGATGTGCAGATCGGCGGCGCCTTCCGACACCACCAACTGCAACAGATCGGACATCGAGTAAGACATGCTTAATTAAATCAAGTTAGGCGGACGCTTGCTCAGTAAGGCGCAACGCCATGTTGTGTCCAGCTTAACATCAAGGTTGGACAGCGGTGAAGCCCAATTGTCACGGAGGGCACGGCCATTTATTCCGCATCTCCCACCGTGGCGCGAATGACTTCGTCCGGGGTGGTCAACCCGGCCTGCACTTTGCGGATCCCGTCCTCACGCAGGGTGCGCATGCCCATCTCGCGGGCGCGGGCGCGCAAGACGGAGGAGGACACCTTCTCGTAAATCAACTTGCGCGCTTCGTCGTCGATGACGAAGATTTCGAAGATGCCGAAGCGGCCGCGATAGCCGGTGTTGGAGCAATTGGAGCAGCCTTTGCCCTTCTGGAAGTTCGCCCCTTGCAGACTGCCCGCATCCATACCCAGCGTGCGCAACTCCGCCTCCGTGGGCACGGAGGGAGCCGCGCACTGCTTGCAGACTTTCCGGACCAGGCGCTGGGCCATCAGCGCGCGCGTGGAAGAGGCCACCAGGAACGGTTTGACGCCAATGTCGATCAGCCGCGTGACGGCGCTCGGGGCGTCGTTGGTATGGAGTGTGGAAAAGACCAAGTGACCGGTCAGCGAGGCATTGATCGCTATGGAGGCGGTTTCCAGGTCGCGGATTTCCCCGATCATAATCACGTTGGGCGCCTGGCGCAAGATCGAGCGCAGGGCGAAG
>JAPLJC010000051.1 GCA_026388765.1 Deltaproteobacteria bacterium | reverse complement strand
GGGGCCGTTTTCCCGGGAGATGAAGCCAAAACCCTTGGAATCATTAAACCATTTTACCTTACCAGTTTCCTTCATTCCGAACCTCTTTCTGTTGCTACCAAAATATTCCTGCCAAAAAAGCAGGGGCCAGCAGTCAGGCATAAAAAAAATCGGCGAAGACCTTTAGCATCTCCGTCCGATTCGTGTCCAGGACTTGCGGCCCTGCTTTCAGTCTGACATGCTAAACTCTGTATACTTTAATGCTAAATCGTTTAATGTCAAGTAAATTTAGAGAATAACCGCCTTAACCTGGCCAAGTGTGCCGATATCAACCTATCTAAACAATAACCGGTGTGGTTGCCCCGTGCAGGTTCGCAGCCCCTATATTCACTAATTAACTAAAGCGGGAGGCGCGGCCATGTCTCTTTTTTCCTCCGATCAAACAGTTCACCCCCGGCGAAGTTTGGTGATTTTTCTGGCTGGACTCTGGGTCGCCCTTTTTTTCTTACCGGTCCACCCGGTGGTTCCGGCGCCGCCACCCAGTGAGACGTATTTGCAGAAGAAATTCCAAGAGCTGGACCGGAATCAGGATGGCCGCCTCAGCCGTGAGGAGTATCTCGCTGCCTGGAGCTATGACCGGAAAATGGGGGAGCAGCGCTTTCAAGAGGTGGATCGGAATGGCGACGGTTTTATTACTCTGGAGGAATACTTAAAAGATGTACAAGACAGGTGGAAAAAGAAGCCTGCGAATCAACCGGGGAAACCCTGAAAAAATCCGGCTTCTGCGTCCCGGGCGCTATGAGTCTCTGGCAAGGAAGGGCTGTACAGGCAGACAACGTCAACAATAATGTTCAGTAAACTATTTGAGGGAATATTCGCCAACGGTCAATCTAATAGCAGCATTGGAACTCGAGGCTGATCAGATATATATTTTATTTGATCATAAGTCACCAGGAAGTTATCGAAAGCTATATCTACGTCCTTGCCGCCGAAATACGCCCAGTGATCAAACCAGCCATTATTAGCCTGAAGAGTAATCGCCATCCACTCAGGAAAAGTTGCGCGGTAAGTATAGCCAGAAATTTCTATCCAACTGCCAGATAGACCTAAATATGCTGTCAATTGTTGACCAATCCTCTTTATTTTAAGGCTGCCATGATCGACCGGACTAAAAGGTCTAAAAACATCCAACGACCCATGATTCTCTAAAAAATCAGCCATATAGCCATCTGTTCCCATTGCGGCTAGTGGGTCATTAGTGCCAAGGCTTAATCGTTGGAGAAAAAATCCTAGTGGCGAGGTGCTAGTAGATTGGAGGCCCATCGCAGTTCCATTACCAGCGGGCCAGGTAATCATTCGAAAGTCGACTGAAATTTGAAAATTGCCTTTCAAGAGAAATTTGCTGTTTAATCCAGCACTAAATTTCTTCCCCACCGAAGTTCCGTCTATCTGGATTCTCAACTCACCCTGTTCTTGGAACACCCGTTGATTTTGGGAATCCTGAAACGCCTTCCACAATCGAGTATTTATGGCATTGCCATCGAAGTTATCGCTAAGGGTACCGCCTTGGCAAACCGCTGCAGAAAGCAGGCAAAGACAAATCATTAAAAATGCCACAACCACGGGTTTGGTGAGGTCATTGATTTTCATGCAATGCTTCCTCCGGTTGGATAATCCGAGATTATTCGGCCGCCTTGGCAACCACGGTGGAAAATTGGTTTTGAAACCTGTCGTCCGGAAACGATAGCACAAGTTTTGTTCATAATAAATTTTTTTTTATAAATTTTGAAGATAACACTCCCTTGGTTCGCAGATTCCTACGGCTGAGATTCTAAGAACCCCATACCAGCACCGCCTGGAAATGGTGGGGCAGGGGAGAGGCCGAAGCCATATACACCTACTATCTCCAGGGTCCTCTGGCCAAATTCCTAGAATTTTTAGTATAATGCCTCCGTGGATCTCCTCACCTTCGTGCAGCAGTTGATCAACGGCCTGTCCCTGGGCAGTCTCTACGCCCTCATCGCCATCGGCTACACCATGGTCTACGGCATCCTGCGCCTCATCAACTTCGCCCACGGCGACCTGTTGATGGTGGCCGCCTATGTCGGGGTCATGGGAGTGGGTCTCTTTGCCTGGCCCTGGCCGCTGGCCTTCGGCCTGGCCATCGCCGTAACCGGCCTGCTGGGGGTGCTCCTGGAACGGGGCGCCTACCGGCCTCTGCGCCGCGCCCCCCGCATCTCGCTGCTCATTTCCGCCATCGCCGTTTCGTTCTTATTGGAAAATTTGGTCCTGGTCATTGTCGGCGGCCGGGCCAAGCCCTTCCCGGTGCCCGCCGTCTGCAGCGGAGTTATCTCCTTCGGGGGCCTTTCTCTCCCCCGCCTCAGTTTCCTGATCCCGCTGGCCACCGCGTCCTTTCTGGCGGGGCTGTTTTATATCGTCTACCGCACCCAGACGGGCCGGGCCATGCGGGCCATCGCCCGGGACCTGGAAATGACCGCCCTCATGGGCATCGACGTCAACCGCATCATCGCCTTCACCTTCCTGCTGGGCTCGCTCCTGGCCGGGGCCGGCGGGGTGCTGTGGGCCATGAAATACCCCCAGGTCAACCCCTTCATGGGCATCCTGCCGGGCCTCAAGGCCTTCATCGCCGCGGTGCTGGGGGGCATCGGCAACGTCAGCGGCGCCGTGCTGGGCGGCCTGCTCCTTGGAATGCTGGAAATCATGATCGTGGCCTTCTTTCCCAGTTGGGCCGGCTACCGGGACGCGGTGGCCTTTATACTACTCATCATCCTCCTGCTGGCCCGCCCCACCGGCCTGCTGGGAGAGGCGCTGGGGGAGGAGAAGCTGTAGGGTGCGTCCTACGCACCCTTAGTCAACAGCAAAGTTCTCGTAAATGGTGCGTAGGACGCACCCTGATATGGTTGAAAGTTGTCAAGTAGGCGCGAGGCACCCTTGTTTTTTTAGTTAAGCTGCGAGATGAACTCTCAGGCCCCCGCGGGGCGGGACGCTTTAGCGACGTTTGATCACTCTGATATACGCGGGTT
>JAPLJC010000071.1 GCA_026388765.1 Deltaproteobacteria bacterium | reverse complement strand
CCGACCGATGATTTCCCCCACCACTTCGAGGTTCTCCAGGTCCACCCCCGATTCAGGCTCATCCAGAAGCACCAGCAACGGGTCCTGCACCAGCAATTGCAGGAGTTCCGAGCGTTTCAGCTCGCCTCCGGAAAAGCCGTAGTTAACCTCCCGATCCAGAAAAGGAGTGAAGTTGTACTGCTCCACCAGGGGTAGGTAGGGTTTCATACCGGCGCAGGCGTAAAGGACATCTCCGGTTTTCACCCCGCGAATCGAGGGCGGCCGCTGAAAGGCCAGCCCCAAGCCCAGGCGGGCCCGCTCATAAATAGGCGAGTGAGTGATGTCCCGGCCTTGGAAAGAAATCTTCCCCTGCTTTACCTGGTAACGCTGAAACCCCATGATGGTCATAAGCAGGGTGGATTTCCCGGAGCCGTTCTTGCCGAAGAGGACGTGGGTTTCTCCTAGAGGGATGTGGAGATTAATCCCTTTGAGGATCTCCTTACCGTCAATGCTCACCCACAAATCTTCAATCCTGAGCATAAGTCACCGTAAACAAAAAGGCCTAGCCTGCCTTTCGGCATTAATGTTAACGACCTACCACACCTCCGGAAAAGCTACGTCGTCGTAAATGTACTCCAGCTTTTCCTTGTGCTCCAGTTTGATCAGGGCCATTTCCTTTAATAAATTCCTGATCTCGCCTGGTGGCTGCATACTTTCCAAGTATTTATAAAATTTATGCAAGGTCTCTTCACGCTTTATGGCAAGAACCAGGGCTTCCTTTGGGGACATTTTTCTGGTGATGTGCGAGCATTTTAGGAATTCTGAGACGTGCGTATCCTCTAGCGGAACCTCCAGAGGACACACCGCCTCGTCCAGAATCTTTTGCAAAAATCTTTTATGACCCGATTCATTCTTAGCCAGGTATCGCAAAGTCTCCTTGGTTTCGGGGTGTTCCACCAGGTCGGCCATGGTTAGGTAAATTTCCCGGGAACTCATCGTTAGATCAATGGCTTCCTGAACTATGGCCTTAATTTTTTTTTCCATGATGTCTTCCCTCCTCCGGCAACGGATTAATACTTTTCCTGAAACTATTCTGCGACCTAATCGGTGGCCCTTAAGAACGTCCTAATTGCCTTCCGCCGAAGGCATGAAACTTGCCGAACACCCGCATGATCAGGCGGGGCTGCTTTCCCGAAGAGGTAAACAGGTCGATCGCTCCGGCCTATCTTCCACCATGCATACTTATTACCTACCACGTCTCTGGAAAGGCTACCGTGTCATAAAGATTTTCCAGTTTTTCCTTGTGGCTTAACTCCGCCCGGGCCTGGTAGTCCAGGCGGCGCCGGATTTCGCCCTCCGGTTGAAGTTCGAGCAGGGATTGGTAAAACCGGCAGAGGCCCTCGGAGCGCTTGATGGCAAGAGCCAGGGCCTCTTTGGGAAGCATCCCTTCTGTTACTTCCGGGACCTGCAAGTGCTCCGCCAAGTGGACGTCATGCCCCGGCGGGACCACCGGGCAGCCCTCCGGGGTCAGGCAGTGATGCAGCTTGGCCTTGTTCTCCTCCGCCTCCTGGGCCAGGTACTCGAACATCCTCCGGGTGTCCACATGGGCAACCCGATGGGCCATGCGGTGATAAAAATCCCGGGCCAGTTCGTGTTGGTCCATGGCTTCACGAATGAGGTCGACAAGCTCTTTTCTCATGGGACTGTTCCTCCTCTCGCAGGGGTTATCCATGAATCGGCCGCAGAAACGGAAGAAAGCCCCCTAATTTCTGCCCAAACTAAGTTATGGATGGCCAACCTTTTCCAATTTGTCCGCCACAAACATGAGCTTACCTTCAACCTCCTGGGCCTGTCCTTCTACCCTTATCAGGTCGCCCATGGCGGGCATGGGACCGCGCCATTGCACCGGCAGCAAGTTGACTTGAACGCAGGAGCAGACCCCCATTTTGCCCCGATCCATGAGGGTAATCGCCTGCTCCCGCGGGACTACGGCGGCCACCGCCCCTTCCAGGCTCACTTTTCCCCGGTAGCGGTCCGCATTCTTCATGAACTCATCGACCCCCAGGGTCGCTTTGGACGACGCAGAGGCTTCGGCTGCCTGCAGGCTATGAGCAATGTTGCAAACCAGCAAAAGGGTGACGACTAAAATACTAAAATAGGTAAGTGAAAAAGACTTGGGACGATTTTGCATTTAACGGCTCCTCTTTGGGAGGGGATTTGGTTTAAGCTTGGGGCAAGCGATCATCTCAATTCCGGCGCCCTTGTTGTGGTTCATTGGCCTCCCGCCGAAGGCAGGGAAAGCTCGCCAAAAACCCGCATGATTAACCGGGGACGCTTGGGGGAGGTGGTAGAAAGTTCGATCACTCCGGCATAATTTCCTGATTCCTGCCGTTTGTTGCGCACCTCCACCACGTAAATTCGCCCCGGCTCTTCCGCTTTCACGGTCACTTCGATGAACTGGGGGATATTGGTCTTAAATTCTTTGATTTCAAAGCTCCCGGGAAGGTGCGAGGTGAAGCGCACCTGACTGCTCAGGTCCTCTCCCGGCTTGCCCCGGAAGCGGATGATGTGGCTGGGCTGGATTTCAATGAAGGGCTTGCCGTAACCTTGCATGGTCAGGACCACCTGAGGATGGTCCGGATCGTTGAAAAACACCTTGGTTTTTTTGGTGAATTGCCGCAGCACCGAGTAAGGGGCGATGGTCAGGGTGATGCGGCCCAGGCCGCCGGGGGGGATGCGACGGTCGGAGTCGGCCGCGGTGCAGGCGCAATCGGAATCGATATCCTTGATCTCCAGGAGGGCGTCGCCGATATTCTTGATGTCGAAGGTGTGGCTCAACTTCAGGTCTTCAAAAACTTCGCCGAAGTCGAAGGTGGTCTCGGGAACCTGGGCTTTGGGCCCGATGCTGGCCATTGCTGCGGGTGACGTACACAGCAGCAGTAATATCAAGAGCAAAACCCGGTAGGCCAATTTAGTGGTAATCATAGTTCCCCTTGCTCTTATTCCGCATCCAGGGCCCGCCAGCCGAAGCTTTCCAGGTAGGCCTGAAGCTTTTCCCGCTTCTCCCGGTATTTTTCTTCCCGGAGAGGCGGGCAGTCGATAAGGCTGATCTCCCCTTCCCGCAGGGCCGCGGCATAGGCCATGCAGGTGGCATAGCCGCAGGCCTTGCAGTTGGTCATGGGCAGCAGCCTCAAGATGTCC
>JAPLJC010000207.1 GCA_026388765.1 Deltaproteobacteria bacterium | reverse complement strand
TCCCGCCCCGCGGGGGCCTGAGAGTTCATCTCGCAGCTTAACTAAAAAAACAAGGGTGCCTCGCGCCTACTTGACAACTTTCAACCATATCAGGGTGGCCGTGTGATAGCATCGGGCGGTAAGTAGATAGTTGGTATCATTCCAGCTCTCGGTGGTAGGGTCGTAGAGCTCGCAAGTACGCCTGAATTCGGCGTTTTTGTCTCTGCCGCCAGCGACCAGCACCTGGCCATTCTGGAGCAGAGTGGCCGTATGTTCGGATCGGGCATAGTTTACGAACCCGGTATAAATCCACTTCCCTAAAGCCGGGTTATAAAGCTCACAAGACACTGTGGGAGATCCCCCGCCGACCACCAGGACCTTGCCGTTGGGCAACAAGGTGACCGTGTGAAATTGGACGCGGGGGTCAGTCAGGTTGCCTTTGGTGAAATGCCAGGCTCTGGTCACCGGGTCATAAAGCCGCGAATACCAGGGATCGAAGTTTCCAAAACCTCCAACTGCCAGCACCTGGCCATTTTGGAGCAGGGTGGCCTTGTGCCAACCAATATTATAGACAGGGAAAGTGGAGATTTGAGTCCAGGTTCCCCAGGCCGAAGCCGGAGCAGGCAAGGAGAGGGTGATGCTCAAGGCCAAGGCCGCCAAGATAATCGCTCCCCAGAGGCGGTAGGCCCGGATAAAGCCGCCGACATACTTGGTTACAGCAAATTCAGGCTGACTAATCTTGGTTTCCAGAGAGGTTACCTGTTCCGAGAAATTTTCGGGATTTTTCATGGTCTCATCCTTCCAGAAATTTTGTGAGATTATACTGCAGCCCTGATTGCGGCAATCATAACCCGAGATTACGTGGCAGCGGTGGCCACCGACATCCCAAAAAGGTTTTTTGGACCTCTTGCCCGGAAAAGTTCCCCAAAGTTTCTGTTCTTGAAGCCAAGTCTCCTCGCGACGGCATAATAGCACAAGTTTCCTTGAAAATGTATATTTTTTTAAAAAATTTGAGCATATCCACCCCAAAGTACTAAGATACCTCAATGCTTTGGAGATTAAGGAGCCCAGGCCAAAACCGCTCAGTAATGGTACGCGAGGGGAAAAACGGAAGCCACGTGCCCATCACCTCAGGGCATAAAAATGGGCCAACTGGTCACCAATCGGGTGGAAGGAAAAATGGATTGGTAGAAGGTTACTTGCCATTATCTGGCCTTTCTCATTTCTATCGATAACTAAAAAATATCTTTTCTGGTCTCAAAATCTTCGTCTTTCTCTCGGGCGTGGGTTGGGGTATAGTATCCCTTTAAGAAGATTCTGAGAGGCACGGATAGGGAGAGTTATGGCGGTTCGATTGGAAGTCGGCTGGCGGCCGGAGTTGACCGACGCGGAAGGGGAGGGGGTGCGCCGCCAGGCCCGGGAATATTTCGGCCTGGAACTGCATCAAGTGCGGGTGGTGCGGGTCCTGATGTTGGATCTGGACCTGCCGCCCGGGGAATTGGAGGCGGTGCGCACCGAGATCTTCACTCATCCCACCACGCAGATCTCCGGCTTTCGGCCCCTGGCCCAGGCCTTCGACTTCGATTGGGCGGTGTGGGTCGGTTTCAAGCCCGGGGTGCGGGACAACGCCGGGGCCGTGGCCCGGGAGGCCATCGAGGCCTTCCTGGGGCGCCCCCTGGCACCGGCGGCTGCGGTTTATACCTCCAAGCTCTTTCTCTTTGGCGGCGATCATCTGGATGGCGACCAGATGGCCATGGTGGCCCGGGAACTCCTGGCCAACGACATGATTCAGCAAGCCCGGGTCTATTCCCGGGAACAATGGGATCATGAAAACGGCATCGGCATCATTCTGCCCAGGGTGCAGTTGGCGCACACCCCCGAGGTGGCTGTCTTTGACATCAGTTCCCTGGAGAGCCTGCGGGAACTGAGCCGGCAGCGCCATCTGGCCCTGCGGGACGCCGATCTGCCCATCATCCGGGATTACTTCCGGCGCCCGGAAGTGGTGGCGCGCCGGGCGGAGGTGGGGCTGGGGCCGCCCACCGACGTGGAGCTGGAGTATCTGGCCCAGGCCCGTAGCGACCATTGCAATCACAATACCTTCCGGGGTCTGTTCCACTACCGGGACATCACCAATGGCGAACACCTGGTGGTGGACAACCTCTTCAAGACCTGCATCGAGGCCCCCACCCGGGAGATCGCCTGGAAGAAGCCCTGGGTGGTGTCGGTGCTGTGGGACAACGCCGGGGTGGGGCGGTTTGACGACGAGTCCTCCTACGTCATCAAAGGGGAGACGCACAATTCCCCCTCCAACCTGGAGGCCTACGGCGGCTCGCTCACCGGCATCGTCGGGGTATACCGGGACCCCATGGGCACCGGCAAAGGGGCCCGGCTCATCGGCGGCATTTACGGCTTCTGTGTCGGGCCCCGGGATTATGCCGGGCCTTGGCGCCCCCGGCTCCACCCCCGGCGCCTGCTGGACGGGGTCATCGCCGGGGTCAAGGACGGCGGCAACAAGAGCGGGGTGCCCACTATCGGCGGGACCCTCTACTTCGACGAAGGTTATCTGGGGAAATGCCTGGTGTTCGTGGGCGCCGTGGGCCTGCTGCCTAAAGAGGTCGGCGGTGCGCCCGCCGACAAGAAAGCGGCCTATCCCGGCGATCTCATCATCGTCTGCGGCGGCCGGGTGGGCAAGGACGGCATCCACGGGGTCACCGCCTCCTCGGAAGTCGCCTCCCCGGGCACGCCCGCGGGGCACGTGCAGATCGGCGACCCATACACCCAGAAAAACATGCTGGATTTCCTCCTGGAGGCCCGAGATCAGGGATTAATCAATTTCATCACTGACTGCGGTGGTGGCGGGCTCTCCTCGGCGGTGGGCGAATCCGCCATGATGGCCGGGGGCGGCGAGATTGACTTGTCCCGGGTGCCGCTGAAATACCAGGGCCTGGACCCCTGGGAAATCTGGATTTCCGAGTCCCAGGAGCGCATGGTGGTGGCGGTGGGCCCGGAAAATGAGGACCTCTTTAAGAACTTGGCCCGGAAACATGCGGTGGAGGCTACGGTCATCGGCGCTTACACCGACCGTGGGGTACTTAAGGTGCAGCACCAGGGCCGCACCTGCGCCTACATGGACTTCTCCCTGCTGGACGAGGAGTTTCCGCCCTGGGAGTTTGACTGCGAGTGGCTGGCGCCGGCCGGCCGCCTCAGCGAACCGGTACTGGGGGACCCGACGGATCATCAGGAACTTCTCCGGACCATGCTGGCGCGCCCCAATATCTGCGCCCGGGAGTGGATCACCCGGCAGTACGACCACGAAGTCCAGGGAGCCAGCATCTTAAAACCCCTGGTGGGTCGGGAGGCGCAGGTTCCCGGGGACGCCGCGGTGATCCGGCCCCGGCCGGAATCGCCCCGGGGCCTCGCCTTGAGCCTGGCCCTCAACCCGGCCTACTCCCAGATCGACACCTACCACATGGCCGCGGTCACCATCGATGAGGCGGTGCGCCGCCTCCTGGCCGTGGGGGGGGACCTGTCGCATATCGGCGGGGTGGACAACTTCTGCTGGCCCGACGTGGCTTACCACCCCGAGGCCAACCCCGACGGCAAATACAAGGCGGCCCAACTGGTGCGGGCTTGCTGGGCCCTGCGGGACCTCTGCCTGGCTTACGAGATCCCTTTGCTCTCCGGCAAGGACAGCATGTACGTGGACGGCCTGCTGCCTGGGGCCTTCGGGGAGATACACCGGGTCTCGGCCCTGCCGACCCTGTTTTTCACCGCGGTGAGCGTGATGCCGGAACTGCGCCGGGCCATGACGATGGAGTGGAAGAACGCCGGCGACTTCATCTACCTGGTGGGCGAGACGCGGCCGGACTTGGGCGGCTCCGAATTCTACGAACTTATGGGTTACGTGGGCCTGAGTGTTCCGGAGGCCCGGCCCGAAGATTTCCTGCCGTATTACCGCCTGATAGAGCAGGCCGGCCGGGAGGAATTGTTGGCCTCGTGCCACGGGGTCTATCGGGGCGGCCTGGCAGTGCACCTGGCCTTGGCCTCCATGGCCGCAGGCTTAGGGATTGAGGCCGACCTGAGCGGGGTGGCGAAGGGGTCGCCGGACTACGCCGCCCTCTATGCCGAATCCGCCGGCCGCTTTCTGGTGAGCGTTGACCCGGCCCACCGGAGCCGCTTCGAGGACCTTTTTAAGAAGCAGCCGCTTATCCTGATCGGGGAAGTGCGTCCGGACAATACCCTGAAGATAAAACGGCAGGACCGCAACCTGGTGGAGATTTCCCTGGAGCAGCTAAGAATCGCCTGGCAGCGCCGCTTCGGGAACTTGATTTGAGGTAAAAGATTTTTCTGATACAATTGGAACAAGTAAGGTCGACCCGTTGGGTCGCCCCTACGAGGCACTGGGGAAACCAGGGCTACCAAGTTTTATAGGATCATCCCATGCATACCGAAATGCTAATATTGCGGTTTTCTCGTGAGGTGGTGGACCAACCCATCATTTACCGCCTGGTTAAAGATTACGACCTGGAGTTCAACCTGCTGAAGGCCACCAT
>JAPLJC010000184.1 GCA_026388765.1 Deltaproteobacteria bacterium | reverse complement strand
GCGGGAGCGGCAGGAGGAGTTTTATTCGGGGCATGAGGCCCGGATCGACGGCGACCAATGCACCGGCTGCGGACTATGCGCTGACATGTGCCAGTTCGGGGCGATTCGGCAGAATGGGGCAGGTTTTGTGGTTGACCCCCTGCGCTGTGAAGGCTGCCGGGTCTGCGTGGCCTTCTGTCCGGCGGATGCCGTCCGGTTTCCGGAGAAACACTGCGGCCAATGGTATGTCTCAGCGACCCGCTTCGGCCCTCTGGTCCATGCCCAGCTCTTCCCCGGGGCGGCGAATTCGGGCAGGCTGGTGATGATTCTGAAGCAACAAGCCCGGAAACTTGCCAAAGACCGCGGTATCGACCTGGTCCTGTGCGACGGCGCGCCGGGCATCGGCTGTCCGGTGATCAGCTCCCTTTCAGGGGCGCACCTGGCCGTGGCCGTCACGGAGCCAACGCCCTCAGGGCGGCATGACCTGGAGAGGGTGGCCGAGCTGTGCCAACACTTTCAGACTGCCTTTGCCGTTATCATCAACCAGCATGATCTCAATCCGGAGGAGACCGCCCGGATTGAAGCCTTTTGCCGCAAAGGGAGCTACCCGGTGCTGGCCCTACTGCCCCACGATCCTTTGATAACCAAAGCCATGATCCAGGGTTTAGTCGTCACCGAACTGCCCGAAACGGCCTTTAGCCGTGAGCTCGGGCAGGCCTGGACCAGGATAGCAGACTTGGCCGGCCTCGGCCGGTAATTTGACTTAACCGAAAAGAAAGCGAAGGAGAAAGCCATGAAAACTACGATTGTCGCCATTCCCTCCACCCATCCCGGGGGACTCGAGGCCCCACTGGGGGCGCATTTCGGCCACTGTGATCTTTACACCCTGGTCAGGATCGCTGACGGCAAGGTGCAGGAGGTCGTTACTTTGCCCAATGTCCCCCACCAGCAGGGGGGCTGTATGGCCCCGGTCAATCACCTGGCGGAACACGGCGTCCAGGTCCTCATTGCCGGCGGCATGGGCCTGCGGCCGCTGATGGGTTTCAACCAGGTGGGCATTGAGGTCCTGTTCGGTAACGGCGCCCAAACCGTGGGAGAAGCGCTGGAGGCTCTCTTGAATGCGAAACTGCCGCGCTTTACCACCGAGTTCACCTGCGGCGGTGGCGGGGCTCCACAGATGGGGAAATCCTGAGCAGTCAGGCCCACTGGTAAATAATAGAAAGGGTCAGTGGCACAGGCCTCCGGCCTGTGAGGACACAGGCTGGAAGCCTGTGCCACTATCGATCAGAGGTAAATTCATGCTGCTCATAGTTCTCGCCAGCGCTCGCCCGGAAGCCTGGCCGGCTTTCGCCGCCGCCCTGTCGTCAGACCCGGAGGTGCAACTCAAGCAGGTAGCTACCGGGGCCGAGGCGCTGGAAGCGGGGCGCACCCTTGCCCCCCACCTCATGGTGATTGATTATCTGCCGGACACCGAACCTCTGAGCCTCGTCCAAAAACTGCTCACGGTTAATGCCATGGTAAATACCGCGGTGGTCAGTCCTCTGACCGACGCGGAGTTCCATGAGGCGAGCGAAGGTCTGGGGATTCTTGGCCGTCTGCCGGTAGAGCCCGGTATTAGCGAGGCAGCCGATCTGCTGCAAAAGCTGAGGCAGGTCCTCGGAAGGACGGGATGATTGCCAAGGTAATAGGAGCAATCGGGCGTGAAAAAGTGTTTTTATGGAGAACAGCCGCCCTCGGCTGTTCTTTTGCAGGCGAGGGCGCCTGCTCTCCATTTCCGTCTCCTTATTCAGGTTTGACAGTTAATGAATTTTCCCAGCTCAGGGGGCGCCCCATGGCTTATAAACAATTTGTAAATTTAATGAGATGATTGCCATACCAGTCATGAGGGGACGGGTAGCGCCCGTCTTAAACTGGTGCTCACGCCTGCTGATTTTCCCGGCGAGCGCTGAGGGCGGCAGCGCGCGGGAGCTCAGGATACCGGAACTGGAGGCGGCGGCGCGCTTGCAATTATTACAAGCCAAGGGCGTCAGCATTGTGATCTGCGGCGCCTTGAGCGCCGACCTGGAGTACTGCGCCACGCAACTTGGATTAAGGGTAATTCCGGGGGTGGCAGGCGAGGTTGACGAAGTCCTCCAGGCTTATAGGCAAAATCGTCTGGACCGGCCCGAATTCTGGTTGCCGGGATGCCGGGGCCCTAGACGTTATCGCCAGGATCTGGGGAAGGAAAAATGTTTGGCAAGCGCCGCAGATCAAGGAGGGCAAGAAATCATGCCAAGAGGAACAGGCGGTCGGGGAGCCGGTCGAGGACAGGCCGGAGGCCCGGGAGGGAGTTGCCGGAGAGCCGCTAGTGGCCCAGGAGGGCCAGGAGCCGGCCAGGGAGTAGGAATGCCTGAGGCCTGCATCTGTCCGGCCTGTGGGGCCCAAGCCCCCCATGAGCGTGGGATTCCATGTTTTCAGGTGAGTTGTCCGCAGTGCGGCAAACCCATGTGCGGCACTAAGCCGGCCGGACTGTAAGTGATCCTCAGCGTGGCCGGCGGCCAGGGAGGCACTGGAAGCCCACAATCCTTACAAGCTATTTCAAAACCTACCTACAAAGGAATTGTCATTCTGAGCGAAGCGAAGAATCTCGTGTTTTCGACACGCTGAGATCCTTCACTTCGTTCAGGATGACAAAAAAACCGGTTTTGAAATAGCTTGTAGCAACTTCGACAAAGGTTGCCGGTTTTGGGGATACCTCCCCTTTACCGGGGTTGTTACTCAGGTCCAGGTTGAAGGCAAGACCATTTTGGAGTATGATATGAGCAAATAAAACTGGTGCTTGTCGGGCCTTGGGAAAACCTACGTCGAGAAATCCAAAAGCAAAATCCGAATTGGCTGGCAAGGGCCATCGCCTGCATAGACTGGAGCCCAGGTTAGCTCCGGCGCAATCTATCCTTCCCCCCCAAACCGCCATTATTCTGAATAGCATTGCTGACGGAGTCTTCACCGTTGACCTGAACTGGCGGATCACCTTCTTCAACCGGGCTGCCGAAGAAATCACCGGCATTGCTGCCGATGAGGCCTTGGGCCGCCCTTGCTGCGAGGTCTTCCGGGCTAATGTCTGCGAAACCGCCTGCGTCTTGAACCACACCCTGGAAACCGGCAAACAGGTGGTCTGCCAGCCCATCGCCATCCTGAGAGCCGATGGCAAGGAAATTCCCATCACCGTCAGCACCGCCTTACTCAAAGATGAGCAGGGCAAGATCATCGGCGGGGTGGAGACCTTTCGGGACCTGAGCCTGGTGGAGGACCTGCGCCGGGAGATCCACCGCCAGTATCGCCTGGGCGACATCATTTCCAAGTCGCCCTTGATGCAAAAGATCTTCGCGTTTTTACCGGATGTCGCCCGCTCCGACAGCACCGTCCTGATCCAAGGCGAGTCCGGCACCGGCAAGGAACTGATAGCCCGGGCCTTGCACAACCTGAGCCGCCGGGCCCAGGGGCCCTTTGTGGCCGTCAATTGCGGGGCGTTGCCCGACACCTTGCTGGAGTCCGAACTTTTCGGCCATACCGCCGGCGCCTTCACGGACGCCCGGCGGGATCGCTTGGGCCGCTTTGCCATGGCCGAAGGCGGCACTCTCTTCCTGGACGAGTTCGGCGACATCTCTCCAGCCCTCCAGGTGCGGCTGCTCCGGGTCCTGGATGAGCGCTCCTATGTGCCCCTGGGGTCCTCCAAGACCGTCAAGGCCGACGTGCGGGTGGTCGCCGCCTCCCACAAGGACCTGGAACAACTGGTGAAAGAGGGCAAGTTTCGCACGGACCTCTATTACCGCATCAACGTGGTGAAGCTCACCCTGCCCCGCCTGGCCGAACGCAAGGAAGACATCCCCCTGCTGGCCGAACATTTCATTGAGCGGTTCAACAAGTTGCAGAACAAGAACATCCTGGGCCTGAGTTATGACACCCTGGGCATCTTCATGCGCCACGACTGGCCCGGCAACATCCGAGAACTGGAAAACGCCATCGAACATGCCTTTATCCTCTGCCCTAAGGGCCTGATCCAGCCTGAGCAGCTGCCGGACCAACTTAGACGGGAAAGTCAACCTGCGGCTCTTCCCCAAGGCCTGAGTTTGAAGGAGCAGGAAAGGCGTCTTTTGCGAGAGGCCCTGGAGCGGCACGGCTGGCGCCGCCTGGCCACGGCCCGGGAGTTGGGCATCGATAAAAACACCCTGCGCCGTAAAATCAAGCGCTTCGGCTTGGTCCCGCCAGGCTCTGACCACCCGGCAAAACTGACCCACTAATCTCCTCTTTGGCAAAACTTACTTCCCAAAAGGGACAATCTGCCGCCCCAAAGCATTTCTTTGGGTGCATTTTGTTCCCTTCATTCCCCATGAGCCGCCGCTGTTTAGATTCCTCTCTCCGCAGAAGCCCGCTGAGAGAGGACTGGGCTCTTCTGGCACGCTAATTGATTAGGCAATGGAGAGCGGCCTTGGCGGGAAGCCGGGAGAACAGGTCCTGCCACGAGGCACAACCTCCTCCCTCTTAACCTCCCGGCTTTCCTTCCAAGGATTTAGAGCCCAGGAGAACGACTGCGGCCCCAAGGCCTGCCGCGCCACAATTCCGGTCGGGGAAACTAAGCCCTGACTAGGACCCCGATGATTGCCAGAAAAGTACCCATAGATTGTCCGGTTCATGCTCCCTGTCTAAAGCTTAATTACTACGATCAGGGCGCTGGGGAGCCGCTTCTCTTCATCCATGGCCTGGGAGGAAAGGCGGCTAGCTGGCGCTTTCAACTGGAGGCCCTCTCGAATAATTACCGGGTTTTGGCCATGGATTTACGGGGGCACGGACAGTCAGGATATCGGGCGGTTGAGCCCATCTGCATCCCGGCCTTTGCCGATGACGTGGTGGCGCTAATGGCTAAACTTGGCCTGGAGCAGGCGCATATTTGCGGCCTGTCCATGGGCGGCATGATTGCCCTGGAAATCTTTGCCCGGTACGCCCATAAGGTAAAGTCCCTGATCCTGGCGGATACCACGGCGTTTTTCCCGCCGCCCCAGGGGCGGGAAGAACTCCTGGGACACTTTGACCGCCTGGAAATGGCTTCCTGGGCGGCGCTCTTGGCCGGCCGGATCTTGCGCCGCGAGGCGCCGGCGGAGCTAAGGCAAGAAGTCATCCAGATGTTGGCCGCCAACCGGCGGGCTCTTTATCGTCAAGGCCTGATAGCCACTTTTGACCGCGACTATCGTCGGGTACTCCCTTTGATTGATCTTCCCACCTTGATCCTGGTGGGAGAAGAGGACCGGGCCACGCCGATCGGCTACGCCGAATATCTCCAGGCGAATATCCGCGGGTCGGTTCTCCAGGTCATTCCTCAGGCGGCCCATCTTGCCAACCTGGAAAATCCCGCCGCCTTTAACCGGCAGGTCTCGGCCCATCTTAAGAGATGCCCAGGAAGGGAAAAAGCTCCCCCTGGCGCCGAGAGGAACACCACGTCAAGCAGCGACGGGTGATAGCCCGGGACCAGGTCAGTGATTGAAAATGGCTTTTGAGACGACGGGAAAAATAGGGACACTTCCTATTTTTCAAGTCAAGACTAATATGGCGGCGATAAAAAGGGAAAAATGGGAAGTGTCCCTATTTTTCCCATCCGTTTAAGGAGTGGTTTCACCGATTACCCCGATGACCCATCTCTGGCCCTCAAGCCGCCATTTGACGTAAGTATTGCCAGAATCGCTTTCTGGGGCCACAAAGGTATCAGCCCCGCGTTTTTTCCAGGGTTTGTGGCGCATAAAGTTGAGCCGGAAGGTATAGCCATTGGGCTCGGCGAGGAAAAAATTATACCAACCCTGCTTTTTCTGGAAATCATCAGCCATCTGCTTGGGGCTCACGACGGCCGCCTTCAACAGCCGGCCGGTGCCGATCTCATAAGGCTGATACTTCCAGGGCGTCTGTTGAGAGAAGGCGGCAAGGATTTCATGGGGTTTTTTTTGGGCCATGGCTTGAATAAAAGATTGCATGGCCTCGTTGACCCCCTGGGCGCTCGCCGGCTGGAGATACCCGCAACTTATCATTGCCATGACCAAAACTATCAACCATCTTACGCCTTGTCGTCTAAGAAGTGAGCTTCCCTTAGTCATGGTCAATTTCCTCCTGGAGTTATGGTTGAAAAATTGCGAGGCGGTCAAAAATCCAAGCTCGGAGTGTCTAGCCTAACGCACGTCGGCAGAGTTCGGTGATCAAGATGGCCTCCATCCCCGCCTCACGGGCCATCTTCCGCAGATTCAGGTAACACATCGGGCACAGAAAGATCAGGGCGTCAGCGCCGGCACTCTTGGCATCATCCAGGTTCCATTTTTTGACCACGGCGGCCCTGTCCCGGTCTCTGGCCATGAGGGGAGCCCCGCAGCAGAGGGCCTTCAAGCCCTCGTACTGGCGCGCCGGCCGCTCGACTCCCAAGAGCTGGAAAATTCTGTCCAAGTAAACTTCCTTCGCCGGAGTGTAGCGGGAGGCGCAGGGTGACTGGTAGGCCACTCTGATGGGCACCTGGCGGATAGTATCCCGTCTCTTCTCGAGTTCGAGGTAAAGGTACTCAAAGAGGTGCACCGGCCGGAAGGGAACCTTGAGGCCATACTCGTCGGCCAAGGTCGTGAGCATGGCGTAGCAGTCGTCATGGAAGCAAACTACCTCTGACGCGCCTAAGGCAGCAAGGTTGTCGATGAACCTCTGGGCCTCTTTCTTGATGACGCTCGGTTTCCCCAGGTGGATATAGCCCACGGTACAGAAATAGTCCGCGCCTTCGACCAGGGTCAGGCCCTCAAAAAGCGGATTATCGAGAAGATCTCGCACCATGTCCCCCACCATACAAAGGTTCATGACGGGCTTCCCCGCTTGCCCCCTTTTCACCACGGTAGGTAGGCGGTGAAATTTCGCAAAGTTCTGGATCGCCTGCTCTGGTATGCCCAAAGCCCCCGTTTCCTCCTGGCGCTGGTTCAATAGATCGAATGGATTTGCCTGGTTAGGGCAGATCGAGTTACAGGCGGCGCAAGTTACACAAAGCCCAGTAATGGGAGGGGCGCCGCCCGCCACCAGCTCGTGCATTTCCTGCTGGGCCCTCTCCAAGTCATAATCGACGTAGGGACAAAACTCCAGGCACTGGCCACAGAGATCACATTTTTCAGCCTCAAACACTGTCTGTTCCTCCGGTAAGATTTTTCCCTACTAATACCGATTCGCCGGCAAAAGGCTTTTTTGGTAACAGCAGGACCTGAGGTGCCGGTGGCGGGCCTCCAAGGCCCAAAGAGACCGACCGGTCGGTCTGTTTTTAAGGCACTATATGAAATTCGCTTCATGGGTGTCAAGGGTTTCTTCTGGATTTTAGCAGGCGGTAGGGCGACAAATTGCGGCCCAAGGTTTCATTGCCAGCCAAAAGGGAGCCGGCAGGATTTTTTGAAACTCCGGCAGGAAGGGGGAAATTCGGGACCTACCTTCAAAGCGCGCTCAGCAGAAACAGCCCTCACTCTCAATTGCACCCAAAGGCACCCAAAGGGTCTTTGCCTATTGATTTCTACCTGCCATGACCCCGCCATCAACATCCCAGATGGCCCCGGTGACCCAACCGGCCTCATCCGAAAGGAGAAAATCGATAACGGCTGCCACGTCATCTACACGCCCGACGCGACCGATGGGGTGAAAACTGTTAAAACCGGCCAAGGTTTCCTCAATCTTGCCGGGGTCGATGAACTCGCCGTAAATGGGGGTTACCACCACGGCCGGTGAGACTGCATTGACCCGAATATTATAATCCGCCAATTCCATCGCCAAATGCTGGGTCAATGAATGGAGACCAGCCTTGGCCATGGAGTAGGCCGATGACGGCGTAGCTTTGATCGCCTGCCGGGCCCACATGGAGCCAATATTGACGATGGCGCCGCCGCCGAATTTTTTCATGTTGTGCGCCACTGCTTGGGTAATAAAAAAAAGACTTCGGTTTAAATCCAGGTATCTGTCGTAGTCAGCCTTGGTGTGTTCCAAGAAAAGGGTCGGTTTGAACACCCCGGCGGTGTTCACCAAGTATTTGATATGACGCTTTTCCTGGTGCAACCGGGCGATAAAATCATCAACCTGACGCTCATCAGCCAAATCGACGCTGGCCGTTTGGACCGGGCCATCCACCTCCAGTTCGGTCTTAGCCTGGGCCAAGCGAGCCGCATTGCGGGCCACTAAGTAGGCCTCCCCGCCCCGGCGGAGAAGTCGTTTGGCGGTCTGCTTGCCCATGCCGCTGGAACCGCCGACGATGAGTGCCAAAAATCTAGTTTGAGTGGTTATGGCATCGATCTCCTGTTGGAAAATAATTTAATCATTTCTCTTGGTCCTGACAAGCGGCGATATAGATCTGCTCCGAGATAGTCAACGTTTCCGGCAGCTTGCCGCGGTCATAAAAGCCCTGTCAGAACCACAGGCGGAGCGCCCCGGGCCTTTTGCCCCTGACCGAAAGAAATTTTTTGCTGGACCCTCTTGACAGGAAGCGGCGATTGGAATATATGTGTTAGTAACATATTGTGCTGGGAGCACATATAATATGAAAGATGACCCTAAAAACACCGCCATCCCGCTGCTAACCGGGTTGGTGCGCACCATGCGGGACTGTTGCCAGCGGCAGGAAGGCCTACTGTGTCGCAAGCTCGCCTTGACCCCCTCCCAGTTTGCCTGCCTGTTGGCCATGCCGGAGCGGGCCGGTGAATTCAAGGTTCAGGAGGTGGCAGAAGTCATGGGGCTGTCCCCCTCCCGCACCAGCCGCATCGTCGATTCGATGGTGCGCGGCGGTTTGTTTTCTCGTCGCACCCTAAGCAGTGACCGACGGACGCAGTTGGTGGCCTTGACCTCTACCGGGCAGGAAAAGTGGCAAGAAGGCCATAAACTTCTGTCTGAGTGTGAGAAGAGGCTGCTGGCCCAATTGCCGCCTCAACGCCGGCGGGAATTGGCAGAAACCTTGAAGATGATAATCAAGGCCTGGTGACTAGGGCCCCGGCCAGGCAGATGGTAGCCAAAAGTAATTCCAGAGATTCGGATAACGGATGTGAAATATGAAGAACCTGAAGCAACCGTGGGTTTTAGCACTGATTTTAGTGATGGTGTCGCTGGTGGGGTATCTTTATTATGAGAAGCAGGCCGAAGCGCGGCCGCCAGCCCCGGCGCCGGTCTTCAACCAACGGCCGCGGGGCCATCTCGACCATGCCGCTTTTTTCACCGCAAAATTCGACAGTCCCCAGGCGGTCACGCGAGCCTGTCTGGATTGCCATGCGCAAGCCGCGACGGATTTCATGAAGACGGCGCATTGGCAATGGGTGGGGCCGGAGGAAAAAATCCCGGGCCGGGCGGAGCCCATAAGAATCGGCAAGAAAAATTTGCTAAATAATTTTTGTCTCAATATCACGGGAAATTGGTCGTCCTGCACCAAGTGCCATGCCGGTTATGGCTGGGATAAGGCCGACTATGATTTTTCGCGCCAGGAAAATGTGGACTGCCTGGTGTGCCACGACTGGAGCAATACCTATGTCAAGGGTAACTCCGGCCTCCCCGAAAAAGGGGTGGACCTGCTGGTGGCCGCCAAGAGCGTGGGCTATCCCAAGCGGGAAAACTGCGGCACCTGCCATAGTTATGGCGGCGGAGGCTTGGGAGTTAAACATGGAGATCTCGATAATTCCCTGGACAATCCCGACCCCGAAGTGGATGTGCACATGGGCAAGTATGGCTTTCTCTGTATCGACTGCCATCGCACCGAGAAACACCAAATCCCCGGACGGGCCTTTTCCGTCAGTACTGAGAATACGAACGGCATAGGCTGCACGGATTGTCATAGCCAGCCCCCGCACCAGGATGAGCGGTTGAACAAACACCTGGCTCGGGTAGCCTGCGCCACCTGCCACATCCCCAGCTTCGCCCGCAAGGTGCCCACCAAGATGGAATGGGATTGGAGCAAAGCCGGCGATGGCTCACGACCCGAAGACCCCCATCATTACCTGAAGATTAAGGGTGAGTTTGTTTACGGCAATAACGTCACTCCGGAATATTACTGGTTCAATCTCTCGGTGGACCGCTACCTGGCGGGAGACCCGACGAACCCGGCGGGGGCGACGGACATCAATCCCCCGCGGGGCGGCAAAGGGGACCCGACCGCCCAAATTTGGCCTTTCAAAGTCCACCAGGCGAAACAGCCATATGACCGGGTCAGCGGCTACCTCTTGCCGGCAGTAACCTCAGGCGCGGGAGGCTTTTGGCATGAATTTGACTGGAATAAGTCTTTGGCCATGGGAGCGAGCCTGTTCGGGTTGAAATATAGCGGCCAGTATGGGTTTATTGAAACCCGCATGTATTGGCCGCTGTCACATGGAGTGGCGCCGAAGGAGGAGGCCCTGGCCTGCAACGCCTGCCACGGCGCCTCCTCGCGTCTCAACTGGCAGGCGCTGGGGTATGAGGCTGATCCCATGGGGAGGGGAGCACGGCCATGAGTCGGATAAGTCGAATAGTTAAAGGTCTAATCATCATAGTCTCTTTGGTCCTGGGAGCCTCGCCCCTCCTGGCCGAATCCCGGCCCAACCCCATGCACCCGGCGTTCCAACTGTTGGATGCCCAAGGGAAAATGATTCGGCAGGGGGGCCAGGAACCGGACCAGATCCAGACTTGCGGGCAGTGCCATGCCACCGCGTTCATTGCCGGGCACAATTTACCGGCGCATCAACAACTACAAGTAAGTTGTCTTTCCTGCCATTTTGAGGGCGGCAAAGTCAACTGGAGTTCAGCCGAGTTCGAGTCGAACGGCATGGTAAAACGCGACTGGCTTCGAATTTACAAGCCCGCCATTGCCAATTGCGGCAGTTGCCACGGGTTGACCGGCGAGCCCAACCAGCCGGTGTCTATCCCGGAGGATTATCGGGCCGCAGCCTACCCGCTGGGCAGCCTGGAATCAGAACGGTACCAAATATCCCGCGCCGCCGGTTCGATCTTCTCTTCGCAAGAGGTCGCGGCCTCTTTTCTCAATCTGGCCGGCAAAAAAGATCTCCATTTCCCTTGGGATGTTCACGCCCGCAAATTGCTGCAGTGCAGCGACTGCCATTACGCCCCCAACAATCCTCAGCGCCTGGGCAGCCCAACCGCGACGATCGCGAGCTTGCGCGGTGAACCGCGCCGGGAAACAGTGGGCGAGTATCTGCAACAGCCTGATCATCGCCTCACGGCAGCAAATTGCCAGACCTGCCATGACCCGCAATCAGGGCATGACTTCCTGCCTTACCCGGCGCGTCATCTGGAGATGGTGGCCTGCGAGTCCTGTCATATTACCAGTCAGCTCGGTCCGGCCGAACAAATGGTCGATGCCACCCTCCTGGATGAATCAGGGAGTCCACTGGTGGAATACCGGGGAGTCAAAGGGGAAGCGGCCAATCTGAATACGGTCTACACTCGCGGCTTTGTGCCGCCGTTGTTACCGGTACAGCACCCGGAAAAATCCGGGACCGCCGTGCGTCTCAGCCCGGTCAACCTGGTGAGCCGCTGGTCTTGGACCGCGGGGGACAAAGGGGAGCCCCTCCCCCGGGAGACCTTGCAGCAGGCGCTCCTGGTCAACGGGCATTACCGGCCGGAAGTCATGGCCGCCTTGGACGTGAACCATGATGGCCGGCTGGACCGCGGCGAACTCAAGTTGGATAGTGAGTCAAAACGAAAAGCGGTCGAACAGCTATTGCTGGCCGCCGGAGTCAAGGATCCCGTTATCCGGGCGGAGGTGAAACTTCACCGGATCAATCACGGCGTGAGCGAACGGAGCCAGGCACTGTCCGATTGTTCCGCCTGCCACGGGCCCAACTCCCGGATCAAAGACAACGTCTTGCTGGCTTCCTGGGCTCCGGGCGCCATTCCGCCAACCTGGAAGGATAAACCACCAATTTCTGGTCGAATTGAAACCGAAATCGGCGGCCAGGTGGTCTGGAAGCCGGAATCCGAGGGTCAGCAAAACCTCTACGTTTTCGGTTTGACGGCCAAAGACTGGCCTGACCGGTTGGGACTGCTCATGTTGATCGGCGTGGTCCTGATGGTAGCCGTACATTTCGGTTATTGCCTGGTAAGTAGACGCCGTTGCAGACAGCATCCAGCAGATACTCGCCTGGTGTACCTCTTTACGGTCTATGAGCGGATCTGGCATTGGCTGATGGCCTTAAGTGTGCTGGTCCTGATTATCACCGGCCTGCAGATTCAATTCCCCGGGGTGATGCGGATACTCGGGGCTGCCAATGCCGTCGCCATCCATAACTTCTTTGCCTTCGTGTTAGCGCTCAATGCCTTTCTGGCCCTGTTTTATCACCTGGCTAGCGCGGGCATCCGCCAATTTCTACCCGGCCGTCGAGGAGTGGCAGACGCGGTAAGGCTGCAAACCAGGTATTATTTGCGCGATATCTTCAAGGGGCTGCCGGCGCCATTTCCGCGCTCTCTGGACCACAAGCTGAATGTGCTACAGCAGCTCACCTATCTTTTCTTGCTGAATGTCCTTTTCCCCTGGCAAATTATCACCGGGGCCATGATCTGGCTGGTGGGAACCTATCCGTCCTTCGCCGCCATGATTGGTGGATTAGGCATCATTGCCCCACTGCACAACCTGGGCTCCTGGATGTTCATCACTTTTCTGGTAGCCCATGTTTATCTCGTTACCACCGGGCACACGGTCTTGGCCCATATGCGCGGCATGATCGATGGCTACGAAGAGGTGGAAATACCGGTTATCGCCGAAGGAGAAAGAGTATGAACCGCTTAGCCCGTCCTTATCTGAACCCTTATGTGGGGGGCACCCTGCTTGGAATCCTGCTGTTCTTGGCCTTCTTCGTCACCGGAGCCGGCCTCGGAGCCTCTGGCGGGATCAACCATGTACAGGTGGCGCTGTTGAACTTGTTTGCCCAGGCCCATGTGGACCGGGTTGGGTACATGGCCGAAATGGGCGGTGGCAGCCGCAGTGCCCTAAACAATTCGGCGGTCTTCATGCTCTTGGGCACGATCCTGGGCGGCGCCTTGTCCGGTTGGCTGAATGGCCGCATGAAGCTGGAAATTCGCAAAGGGCCGCAGATCAGCTCCGGCGTCCGCTTACTGCTGGCTTTTAGCGGCGGGCTCATCATGGCTTATGGCGCCCGTCTGGCCAGGGGTTGCACCTCCGGACAGGCGTTGACTGGCGGCGCGGTCCTGTCAGCCGGCAGTTTTGCCTTCATGTTTGCCGTCTTCGGCGGCGCTTACGCCTTGGCCTGGTTTCTACGGCGAGTTTGGAATTAACCACTACTGAATGAAGCAAGGAACGGAGGCTCCAATGGCTCCTTTTGGAACTTTACTACATCCCGGCACCCTGGTTTATTTCCTGGTCTTTCTTCTCATCGGCCTGGCCTTTGGCGCCATCCTGGAAATGTCCGGTTTTGGAGATTCCCGCAAACTCGCGGCGCAGTTCTATTTCAAAGACCTGACGGTGCTCAAGGTGATGTTTACCGGCATTGTCGTGGCGGCGGTGCTCATCTTTCTGTCCAGCAGCCTCGGTCTGCTCAATTATGACCAGCTTTGGGTGAATCCGACTTATCTAAAATCGGAAATTGTCGGCGGCCTGATTATGGGAGTGGGCTTCATCGTGGGCGGCTTTTGCCCGGGCACTTCCCTGGTGGCGGCGTCAACTCTCAAGCTGGACGGCATCCTCTTTGTGCTGGGCGGCTTCTTTGGCGTCTGGGCCTTCGGGGAGAGCGTGGGATCTTTTGCAGATTTTTTTAACTCCTCCTTCTACGGCCGCCTGACGGTCTTCGACTGGCTGGGAACTTCGCCCGGGGTCGTGGTCTTGCTGTTGACCCTCATGGCCCTGGTCATGTTTTATCTGGCCGAAATTGCCGAAGCCCATTTTGGCGAGCCTAAGAAAGCGGTCTCCTGGCGTCCGCAAAGCCGCCCGAAGATGGCGGCGGTGGCCTCGCTTTTATCTGTCTGCATCCTGCTGCTGGCGCTGGGTCAACCCTCCCCCCAGGCCAAGTGGGAGCGTTTGCAGGGAGGACTGGCCAAAAATCTGGAAGATCGAGAAGTTTATGTGCATCCCGGCGAGGTGGCGGAATTAAAGAAAAACCCGTCTCTCTCCGTAAAAATCATGGATGTGCGGTCCGAGGCGGATTTCAACCTGTTTCATATCGGCGGCGCCCAGCGGTTAGATCCCGCCGAGATGGCCCAGCCGGCTACGCTGAAACGACTATTGACGGCTCCGGATAACGCCGTCTTCTTCCTGGTTTCCAATGGTGAGCCGGCGGCAACCCAGGCCTGGAAGGCCTTGAAGGCCAGCGGCGTCACGAATCTCTATATCATCGAGGGTGGGATCAATAAATGGCTGCAGGTTTTCCCGCCCGAGCCCTGTTTGCTGGCCAGTTCCGCCAGCACGCCGTCCGGCCCGGCGGATCAATTACAGTTTGACTTCCGCTATGCCGTGGGAGCCCAAAGTCGCGCCGCTCATCCCGACTCGGTTCGCACCCAGCCCTGGGTGGCGTGCCCGGAGGGCGGTAAGGCCGCGACCGCGACCTTCGCCGAGTTATCCGGCTCAACGAAATCTCCCATACCGGCTTATGTCAAGAAAGTAAAATTGCAGCGCAAAGTAGCCACCAAAGGGGGCTGCGGCTAAGGCGATTTTTCCAAGAGGCTTGATAAAATCAAGACCCCCACCAGGCCGGAACTGGGTGAGGAATTGCCCATCGTGATCTAAGCCGTCAGCGAGGGGGCCCTGGGGCCATGGTGGACCATTTGACGGAGCCCAGCACCATTGGCAAACGCTGCCAGCTGAAACGTCATGATTCTTGAAGAGAAGAGGCTGGTGAGAAAGATATACTGGTGGGGTGGACGAATATTCTCCTGGGAAAGGTGCTATTGTTGGTTCAGCCGCTGGCGCAATACTCCCGAAGCCTTGAACACCAATACCTTACGGGGCCCTAGGGTGAGAGCTTCCTTGGTCTGAGGATTTCTGCCTCGCCGTGCCTTCTTCTGCCTCACGGAGAACCTGCCGAAACCGCTAATCAGCAAGTCATCCCCCTCGGCCAGGGTGTCCTTCATGATTTCCAAGACCCGCTCCACTATCTGGCGGGATTCCTGTTTTTCCAGACCTGCCTGCGTCTGGAGACGGGTGATCAGTTTATCTTTGGTAAGCGACATTTTCCTCTCAAATTGCCGAGTAACTCAAGCCGGAGCCAATTGGGTAACCTGGACAGCGAGCCGGCAAATAAGAAAGCCGGGGATTTAGATGCTCATCTTTTTGAAGAAGAGTCTTCTAAAGTTCCCCGGCTTTCCGCCACGGCGAGCAATGCACTTTGCGATCTGTCGTAAAGTCCCGCTCATTACGTCCGAAACGTGCCGTGGCCTGCAGATTGTTCAGCCAGGAGGGGCGGCCAACTTCCTCATCATCCTCACATCAGGCTGCCTCGCCTGAGCAGGTTAACCGGAGACCTTTCCGGGAAATCAGGCTGAACGACCTGTCAATCATCTGATAATCATCCAGGCGAAAAAGGCAAGGTGACGTAAGTAAATAATTTAGGTTCATCCGACTAAAGCGTACCTGGTTTCGTGAAGGGCCAGGATTTTGAGTTTGAAAAATTCTTGGTCACGGAACCCATAAGCCTGCCGTTTCATGGTTTTGATCTTGTTATTGGTCCCTTCCAGGGGGCCGGTTGAGAT
>JAPLJC010000025.1 GCA_026388765.1 Deltaproteobacteria bacterium | reverse complement strand
TCCCCACGCACGTGGGGGTGAACCGTCCAGGGAGAAAGAATCGAGGCCCATGTCGAGGCTGTCCCCACGCACGTGGGGGTGAACCGAAAGTTGCAGTTATGCAAGTTTCCCCCAAATGGCTGTCCCCACGCACGTGGGGGTGAACCGGCATGACACACCCAAGAATTAGACATGAACTAGCTGTCCCCACGCACGTGGGGGTGAACCGGCAACTGCGATTTCATCCGATTCCAACGGGGCGCTGTCCCCACGCACGTGGGGGTGAACCGCGCGGGGCGCTCCCACCCCTTAAACTCCCTTCACCTACCCCCAATCGGCCGCCAGAAAATGCGTGACGCATTTGTAGCATCCTGGGGGTGGGCTTTGCGTGTTCCCTGGGCTGGCTTATCCTGTCGGCGTTGAATTAACCGGGTGGGTCCATTTTGAATGGCCACTGCTGGTCCCCTATTGCTTTTCCATTCACACGGCCTGTCGCCCGGCTGAAAATCGGTCTAAAATTTTTCTGCCTGGGTCCCATCACCGGGGGTACTTCGATTTTTCCGGGACCAAATTTTGATAAAAATCTCCATACTGATAATGATGACCAGGGGGGGAGGAGTCCCGAGTCTCCGGGTTTGCTTCCTGGGGCCGAAAAACCCCATGGGAGGGGGCCGGCCCATGGTGAGCCCGCAACCCAGCGGTGGCTGCATGGTGGACGCCGTGGTCCGGGGGCCGGCGGCAGGGGCCGGGCAAGAACAGAGGGTTGGAAGGAGCAGGACCTGGAAGTCACGAGGCGGTTGCTAAGGGTGTTTCCCCTCTGGGCTGAGGTCTAATGCTCAAGTCGGCCTTGGCGGCGTCCTGGCGACGCTCCGGGGCCGACGACAGGGGGCAGGGGAAGGGGAGGCAGAGGGTAGAGCGATCACCCCAGGGCGGGGCTCCAACCTCTTCACCTTGCCTTTAGGTAGGTCGTGAATACGTCCTGCCGAGTTGGGTCGGGGATTCGGAGTCGATGGGTGGCCGGGCCATCGGTGCAGGCGACGGCGGTTCCCACATAGCCGCGACTGACCGAGGGAGATAAACCTATCCATAGGGCCGTTGACGCTTAGGGGACGCTTGCGCTCTGGGCGCGAAACCATGGAAACTTCACCCCCAAGGGGTGGGGATAAGCGGAAGCCGAAAAACGACAGAGAAAGCGGCGGGGCCAGCCAACAAAGAGCAGATATGGATAGAATATCAAAGCGTTTTGGGAGTACGCAAAGGAGCGGATAGAGGGCAGCTATCTGCACTTGAAAAGTTTGAAAATTTAACCATCTCAACTCAGATTTTTTCAGCGAATTCTCTGCGTCCTTTACGTCTCTGCAGAGAAAATAAAGATAATTCATCCTGGGGGAAACGGGTGCGCAGTGCGCACCCTGCCGTTTCCCCTTCCTTTTCTCCTGTGCGCGTTTACGAGTGATACCTTCTTAGCATTTCTTGCGGCCAGGCTTCCCGTACCAGGGGAGGCTCCTAATCTAACAACAGCAAATCCAACGCCCCTGTGGATGACGGCAGATAATTGCCTATGGTCAGGTTGATGGTGTCGCCATAGCCGGAGATAGTAGTGGAAATATTACAATTGTCATCATAGGCAAAGCCGTAGATGTTCACGCCGTCGTAGCAGAGCTGGTGCAGCAGTTTGGAATAGATGTTAGTGGCAAACTGGCCGGCAGGCACCCCATTTTGTCCATAGAAAATCATGCCGTTGTACCCGTCACGATAAGCAAACCAAGGAAAATTATCACTTCCATGGCCGGTGGGATAAGGATTCAAATGAAATACCGCCCGGTTCAGGGCCGCACCGACATTGTTCTTAAGGTCTGCATCGCGGTTAAAGGCATCCAACTTAGTATTAGGGTCGTAATTTATGCCTTTTAGAGATGTATCCCCACCAAGGGTATTCTGGCAAAAAAAGACATCCGATGTGGAAGGGTAGTGGATATAATGGGTTTCAGAAACAGAGCCACTGCTTGTATTGACATTACCGGTCAACACCAATTGAGTGTTGATTACATAACCGCTCCATTTCACAGTGTCGTAGTTAATGGTCAGTGGATTGGTACTGGTCCAAACCGGCCAGGCGTAGGCGATATAGTTATCCAGGTAGTTTGAGGGAAACAGGGAATTTTGAATCCCGTGCCCGGGAGCAATAATCATCGCCGGGGTCACCAGCCCCTTGAGCACGGGATCGCGTAAGAAGGCGCCGCGCAACTGACTCATAGGCTGGGCCAGGCCCTTGGTACCAAGGGACGTGTTCCCATTTTTCAATTCGTATAACAGGGGCATACCGACGGCATCGACGTTGGTGGTATCGGCCCAGACCTTGAAATCGGGATCAAGGGCAGGCTCAAAAAAATCAAATTTGGTTTGAAGTATAGCATTTACATCCGTGGCTGTGAGCGTATAACCTGGCTGGGTATAGGCTTGGGGGCCATTGATGTGCAGATAGACCGGCCTCTGAAAGGAGATATAGAGCCGCCCCGACGCGAAACCGGGTGGCGAATCGGTAATCGTCGGTAAGTTAAAATACCGATGGCCGTTCGCATCCCGGGGCAAGGCGCTCAACGTGGTTGAGTAATTGGCATAAGTGTCGGGAATGGCTCCATATTGGCTAAAGGCTGTGCCGTTAATGTCATTTGGGCTGTTGTCGTTTGTGCTTATGGTAGTAAAATTGCCGGTCTGCCAGTCGAGGCGGCGGACATTACCGGCATTGGGGCCGGTATCGCTATGAGCTTGCCCATAAAAAACCAGGTAGACCTGGTTGTCCGGATAGCCCGAGTGGTTGATGATGTTAAGTTTGATGGCAGACGGGGCTGCGAGAACCGGAACGTTGAGCAGGAAACTAGATAGGAGTGCCAAGATCAGGGAAATTGCAAGACGTTTCATGAAATTCTCCTTTGATCGGAGATCAGGCAGCAAAATTTACGGCCACGGCTGAAATTGTTCTGTTTTATCTGTGATTATGCGGTAACTTTGGTTCAAGCAGTCCTAAAATGTTTTCAAGGACGACCTACCTTCACGAGGTTAACCCCGAGAAGATTCCTTTTTTTTGTAGCCATTTGTCTCTTGAGAGGCATTATATCTCAAATTTTGTCAATAAAGAATTCTTTTAAAAATCGGTGGGGGGTTATGTGGAAATGGCGAATAGCTTGCCATTTAATGGACTTATCGTTGGAGGAAGAAAAATTGCAGGTATGTAGTAGGCGATTGTGAGAATCGCACAGCGCATTCTCATAATCGTCATCATGAACTAAGCCTGGGTTAGGAGAGGTCGGTTGATTTTTTGCTATGGGGATTCAATAAATGGTGTTTGGGGCTGTGATGGTTTTGGGGAACTGCGGCATGGGTGAGGCGTGGAGTGGCCGGATATTTTGAGGCCAGGAGATGAACCACGAGGGCAAAAGGTAGACATGG
>JAPLJC010000179.1 GCA_026388765.1 Deltaproteobacteria bacterium | reverse complement strand
GGTGGACGACGAAGAGATCGCCCGCACCAACCTTGAGTATATCCTCCGGAAAGAAGGGCACCAGGTGGCCACCGCGGCCAACGGCCTGGAGGCCCTGGAAAAGGTGAAGGCCCAGGAGTTCGACGTCATCCTCACCGACCTGAAAATGGAAAAGATGGACGGCCTCCAGCTTCTGGAGTCCGTGAAGCAGATCGCACCGCACACCGAGATCATCATGGTCACCGGCTACGCCACGGTGAGCACCGCGGTGGACGCCCTCAAGAAGGGAGCGGCCCATTATCTCTCCAAACCCATTAAACTGGATGAGCTGCGGGACACGGTGCGGGAGATCGTCGAAAAGAAAAGACACCTGCAGATGAGCCGGGGACCCATCCTCTGCTTCGCCGGCCCCCCGGGCGTAGGTAAGACCTCCATCGGCCAGGCCATCGCCGAAGCCTTGGAGCGCAAGTTCGTGCGCCTGTCGCTGGCGGGCTTGCGGGACGAAGCGGAACTCCGGGGCCACCGGCGCACTTACGTGGGCGCCATGCCCGGCCGCATCATCAACGAGTTGAAGCGCCTGGAAGTGCGCAATCCCGTCTTCATGCTGGACGAGATCGACAAGATCGGCCAGGACTTCCGGGGCGACCCGGCCTCAGTCCTCCTGGAGATCCTGGACCCGGAGCAGAACGGCCACTTCGTGGACCACTACCTGGACGTGCCCTTCGATCTCTCCGGCGCCATGTTCATCACCACCGCCAACGTGGTGGAGAGGCTGCCCGCCCCCCTGCTGGACCGCCTGGAAGTCATCTACTTTCCCGGTTACACCGAAGCCGAAAAGATCAACATCGCCAAACACTACCTCCTGCCCCGGCAACTGCGGGATCATGCCCTGCACCACCTGGGCCTCGACTTCACCGACGGCGGCATCGCCAAAATCATCCGGGATTACACCCGGGAAGCGGGCCTCAGGAACCTGGAACGGGAGATCGCCATGGTCTGCCGCAAACTCGCCCGCATTTGCCTGAAGGATAAGAGCAAGTCCTGTGCCCTGACGGTGGATGAAACCCTGGTGGAAAAATTTCTGGGACCCCGCAAATTCAGCCACGAAGTGGCCGAGGCCGGCAACCAGGTGGGGGTGACCACCGGGCTGGTATGGACCGAGTTCGGCGGCGAGATCATCTTCGTGGAAGCCTCTTGTATGAGAGGACACAAGCAGCTGATTTTAACGGGCTCTTTGGGCAGCGTCATGCAGGAGTCGGCCCAGACCGCCCTCAGCTTTATCCGCAGCCATGCCGAGCACTTCGGCCTGGACCCCGATTTCTTCAGTAACAGCGATATCCACATCCACTTTCCGGCCGGCGCCATCCCCAAGGAAGGCCCCTCCGCCGGGGTCACCATCGCCCTGGCCCTCTTGTCGTTGCTCACCGGCCGGGCCGCCCGCCGGGACGTGGCCCTCTCCGGGGAACTGACCCTCTCCGGCCGCCTCCTGCCGGTCAGCGGCATCCGGGAAAAGATCCTGGCCGCCCAGCGAGCCGGGGTGCACATCGTGGTCTTCCCCAAAAAGAATGAAGTGGACCTCGCCGACCTGGAAGAAGAAGTAAAGGCCGGCCTCCAAATCGTCCTGGCCGACGACATCGAGCCCCTGGTTGACCTGGTCCTCCTGCCTAAATAGAATCTGGTGGCACAGGTTTCCAACCTGTGCGGAAGTTGCGAATTCTTAGATGTAGGGTGCGCCCTGCGCACCGCCAGAAGCACAGGCGATTAACCTTGAGATCCCGTAGGGCGGGAAAGCGAAGCGCATCCCGCCTTTAGCATCGGTGTCCCGCCTGTGGAAGACCTTACCCCTCCTCTAAAACCTCTCCCTAAACCACATATATTTAATGAGCAAGAAGTGTAGACATAATGGTTAAAAGTTAAAGGCCTGCGAACCTTGCAACGTGGGTTAAGCTGTGAGCCGCTAGGACTAACAGCACAGAGCCACAACCAAGGAGGCAGGCCATGGGAAAAAGTG
>JAPLJC010000228.1 GCA_026388765.1 Deltaproteobacteria bacterium | reverse complement strand
ACTTCGACCTTCTTTTCGTAATCTCGGATCTGCGAGCGAATAATTTGGCTGATTTCTTCGGCTCTAATTTCCATAATTATAAGACCTCGCCTTTTATTAAGGATTCTCTCAAGGAATTAATCTGGGTTCGCACACTGCCATCCAGCACCAGGTCTCCCACCCGGGCCACGATGCCGCCGATAATGCTGGGGTCTTCCTCGACCTCCATCACCACGGTGGAACCCGTCAACTTCTCCATGGTCTGGCGCAGGCGGTCCCGGGTCGCGTCATCCAGGAAAATGGCCGTCTTCACCTTGGCCCGGCTGACGTTCTCCACTGCGTCCATCAACTCCTGGTATGCCTGAGCCACTCCGTCCAAGGCTCCGAGGCGGTGTTTGTCGAACATGAGCTGCAGGAGGTTAGCCACCATGGGAGGCATCTGCAAAAGTTTAATCATGTGGAGGAGCAGCTTGTGGCGGTCCTCCCGACTGTGGACGGGGTTGAGCAGGGCGTCCAGCAGTTCCGGCTCCCGCTGCAAAAGATGGGCGAACCCACTTATCCCATCCCCATACTCCTTGTACTTGCCGTCTTCCTTGCCCAGAGTCAGCAAGGCCTTGGCATAACGTCGGGCAACGGTCAGATCAATCAATGGGTTTCCACCACCTTTTTAAGATATTCCTCCACCAAACCCTGCTGGTCGGCGAAGGTTGCCTTTTCTTTAATGAGATCCTCGGCCATCTTGGTAGCCAGGTCTGCTACTTCCTCTCTCAAGCTCTGGGTGGCCTTTAACGTTTCCTGCTGGATGGTGAGGGCCGCCATCTCCTTGAGGCGCCCCGCCAACACGTTGGCCTTATCCAGGATCTTGGCCTTTTCGACCTCGCCTTCGGCCATATACTGCTTGATGATCGCTTCCCGTTCCTTGGCCACTTCGGCGAGGCGGGCTTCCGCCTCCTTGAGGGCCGCAGCGGCTGCCGCCTTTTTCGCCTCCAGGTCTTCTAAGGATTGGGCGATCTCCTGGGACCGCTGGCCGAAGAAGTTTTTGGCCGGCTTGGCCACCAGATAGATCAGGACTCCGGCGAACACCAGAAAATTGACGGTGCGCCAGGTGAAGTCGGTAATCTTGGCCGCATCAATCCCACCATGGCCGCCGCCATGGGCCGCCTCCGAAGCCAGGGCCACTCCCGCCAGAACCAGGCCCGCGCCCAGCCCTGCCAAAGTCCCGGCAGCCCGCAGCCAACCAGTGCTATTCTCCATCTTCATGAGAGCTCCCTCCCCAAGATCTTGGAGGCCAGCAATTGGGCAAACGACTGGGCCTGGGCCCCCAAGGCCTTTCGGGCTTGGGCCACGTCTTGTTTAATTTTTTGTTCCACCCGCGACCATTCCACGTCCACTTCCCGCTTCACCTCCTCCAGCAGGGAAGCTTCCGCCGCGGCCCCTTCGCCTTTCATGGTTTCCCGGGTCCCGGCTCCTTCCCGCCGGGCTGCGGCCAACTTGTCCTTGATTTCACTATCAAGGCCCTGGCCCTGGGTCTCCATGAGGTTAATATCGGCCGTTTGGGCATCGAGCTTGGCCTGGCGCTCCTTCAGGGCGTTCCGGATGGGCCGGAACAGCACCATGTTGAGGAGAAAGACCAGGGCCAGAAAATTGATAAGTAGCGCGTACAAAGTCCAATCAATGTCAATCATGCCTGGCTGCCACCTCGTAAATTATTTACTTAAATCAATGGCTTAACTGCTTAAAGAGGTATTTCCTGAGGTTGAGGCCATGTGTATCTTTTCACGAATGCCTTTTTAGCCTATTTTCATCGGGGTGTCAAAAACTTTTTCAAAAAAAATTTTACCCCCTGGAAAAGCCCATCAGGATTTATGATGCTGCGCTAGCCAGATTAGAAATTCGTCTCTTGAGATGTCAATATCGTGGAGGATTTTGTTGGTCAAGCCTCGGCTCAAATCCTCACCTTTATGGAAGGGAATGGTTGTGGTGCGGCCGTCGATGTGGCGGAAGAATATATGGCTGCCGTGTTGTCTGCTCTTCTTGAATCCTATCTCATTTAAAAACTTGATTATCAAACCAGGGCTGACGACAGACAGTCGGCTCATACAGTGATCTCAATCTGCTGTACCGCTTCGAAACTCATGGGCACCGGGTCTTCTTCCTGGAGACAAAGTTCTATGACCTCCTTGATCCTGGGCAGCAATTCTTCCATGTTTTTGGCCTGGGTATAGCAGCTTTTGAGGGCCGGGACAGTGGCCACCAGGTAACCATCGTCATCTCGCTCAATCAGGACGGTAAAGCGATAACTTTTCATGGTAATCTCCCAGGCCCTGCAAAGGTAATGGCAACTATTTGGATTTTATCATAAATAATTACAAAATCAGAGGTGTCCCTTATCTTTGCACTTGAATCTGCTCACCCCCCGAAAAGATAGCGGCGCATCCTGATATTGAGCAGGAATCCAACTCCCAAAAGGGTGGTGATCAGCGAGGAGCCGCCATAACTGAAAAGCGGCAGCGGGATACCCACCACCGGCAGAAAACCGGTGACCATGCACAGGTTGATAAAGATTTGCCAAAAGATCAGGGCCGTCACCCCGAGGGCCAGCAGGTGACCGAATCGCTCCTTGCATTCCCGGGCCACCTGCAGGCCCCAGAGGGCCAGGCCGGTGAACAGCAGCAGCAGCACCACCGAGCCCACGAAACCCCATTCTTCGGCAAAGACCGAAAAGACGAAGTCGGTGTGCTGCTCGGGCAAGAAATAGAGCTGGCTCTGGGTCCCCTGCAGAAAACCTTTACCCCAGAACTGCCCGGAGCCCACCGCAATCATGGACTGGAGGATGTGATAGCCCGCACCCAGGGGGTCTTTTTCCGGGTTGAGGAAGGTGAGCACCCGCTGGCGTTGGTAGTCCCTGAGGAACCCCCAGATCACCGGGGAGCAGAGGACCATGGTCAGGGCGCAGCCCACCAGGGTGCGCCAGTTGACGCCGACAAACAGGATCATGCTGCCCGCCACCAGGGCCACCAGGATGCCGGAGCCCAGGTCCGGCTGCTTGATGATCAGGCCCACCGGGATCAAAACCAGGAGTCCGGGCGCCACCAGGTCCTTCAACCGCATCGACTCCAGCCGGGGGCGGCGGTTAAAGTAAGTGGCCAGTACCAGGATGATGGCGATCTTGGCCAACTCCGCCGGCTGGAAGGCAAATGGCCCCAGCGGCAGCCAGCGGCGGGAGCCGGCCACCATCTTCCCGGCCACCATCACTCCCACCAGCGTCAGGATACTGATTAGATATATGGAATAACTGAGCTTCTCCAGATGCCGGTAGTCGTAGAACAGGGTCAGGACCATCAGGGCCAAACCCACGGCCAGCCAGTAGATCTGCTTGATGTAAAGGGGCGTGCCCTCGCCCCGGTTATACCCGGCGCTGTAAAGGTTCACCAGACCCATGGCGGTGATGACGAGCACCAACGCCAGGAGCAGGTAATCAAAGTTTTGGACTAAGCGGCGATCGAACATGGGTTAGTAGTCAGAAGCCAGTAGTCAGTAGTCAGTATGAAAGATTTAAGGACGCATCCCTTGTTAAAATTTCGTCTAAAGAATTGCACGAAAACCGAGAATAAGAGATTTTAACTGGCCACTGACTACTGACTACTGACTACTGCCTTAAGCCTCCACCCTATGGCTCAATGATTCCTTCAAGGTCTGCTGGTCGGCGTACTTGATCTCGCCGCCCATGGGCAGGCCGTAGGCGATGCGGGTCACCTTGAGCCCCAGGGGCTTCAGCTCCATGGCCAGATAAGCGGTGGTGGTTTCCCCTTCGAGAGAGGGATTGAGGGCCAGGATCACCTCCTGCACATCTTCGGTTTTGACCCGATCCAGCAGCTCCCGAACTCGCAGGTCGTCGGGGCCCACCCCTTCCAGGGGAGTGATGAGGCCGCCCAGGACGTGATAACGGCCCCGGTACCAGCCCACCTTTTCGAGGGCCAGGAGATCCCCGGGCTCGGCCACCACCAGAAGCTGCCCCGGCAGGCGGCCCGGGTCGGCGCAGATGGGACAGAGCTCCTGGTCGGCAAAGGCGTAGCACTGCCGGCAGAGCCGAATCTTTTCCTTTAATTCCAGCAGGCCCTGGGCCAATTCCAGGACCTCGGTCCGAGGGGCTCGCAGCAGATACATGGCCATGCGGGCCGCGGTCTTCTCCCCCACTCCGGGCCATTTGCTGATATCCTGGATCACCCGCCGCAGCGCCGCGGGGTAAGCGTTTCCTGACATTTAAGTTCCTTTATTAGCGGTCAGCTATCAGCGGTCAGCTTTCAGCCAAAAGCAAAAAAGGCAGTTTCCGCTGTTTGATTTTATTATACGGCCATAAGCTGGTTAAGGATGACAGTGAGTCTTTTCGCTGACCGCTGAAAGCTGATAGCTGATAGCTAAAAAAGTCCCGGTATCTGCATGCCCCCGGTGAGTTTGCTCATCTCGGCGGCCATCATCTCCCGGGAGCGGTTCAGGGCCTCGTTCACCGCAGCCAGGATCAGGTCCTGGAGCATCTCCACGTCGTCGGCGCTCACCACTTCCGGATCTATGCGCAGGCTCAAGAGTTCCTGGCGGCCGTTGACCACGGCCTCCACCATGCCGCCGCCGGCCTGGGCGCTGACGGTGCGGTTGCCCAGTTCGGCCTGCATCTCCACCATCTTGGACTGCAGCTTCTGGGCCTGCTTCATCATGGACATCATATTTTTCACTCAGGTTTCTCCTTCCCCGGCGAGACAAAGGCGCCCCCGAAGACTTCCAGGGCCTGTTGCTTAAGTTCCTTCAGATTAAATGGTTTCTTGTCAGCCGCCGTCTTTTTCCCCGGCGGCTTGGCCTCGGGGACCTGGATTTCCAGGACATACTGGTCCCCGAAAAAGGCTCGGGCCAATTCCTGCAAGCGGGCTTCATGGGCGCGGCCCACGGAGTTCCAGGTGCGGCCCGCGGCCACCTGCAGACGGTGATTTTCCTGGCCTAGCAGCTGGCATTGCGAGAGCTTGCCGTACAGAGGCCCGCCTTCCTCCTCGCGGACGTATTCCACAAAGGCCTGCCATTTCTCCGGTAGGGGCGCCTCGCTCGGGACCTCCGGGACCGGCCCTGGGGCCGGCTCCTCTGGGGGGTGGGAGGTCACCGGGAACGGCTCGGCCGGCGGCCTGATCTCCATCCGGCTGGCGGGTTCGGCGGCCGTGACGCCCCGGCCTTCCAGACGCTGCTCCAGGGTCTCCAGCCGGGTCAGCCAGGTGGCGAGCGGCAGCATCGGCTCCAGGTGGACCAGCTTCAGGAGCAGCACCTCCAGGGCCAGCCGGGGCTGGGTCGCCCTTTTCAGCTCTTCCTCCCCCTGGAGCAGCACCGTGAGGAGGTTATGCAGATGGACTTCGGGGGCTCGCCGGGCCAAGGACGTAAGGGCCTCCCACTCCGAGTCGGCCACCGCCGCCAGGTGCCGGGATTCGTGATGTAAGCCTGCCAGCAGCAGGTGCCGGGCGTAGAGCACCAGGTCCTGATAAAAACGTCGCAGGTCGTGGCCCTGGTTGTAGAGTTCGTCGATCAGGGCGAGCAATTGCGGCCCATTACGGTCGATGATGGCCGTCAGGGCGGAAAGCAGCGCGCCCCGGTCCGTCACTCCCAGGATCCGGGCAATTTCCGCGGCGGTGACTTGGTCGCCCCCGAAGGTCACCACCTGGTCCAGGAACCCCTGGGCGTCCCGGAGGCCGCCCTCCGCGGCCCGGGCCACCAGGGCCAGGCCCTCGGGGTCGACGTGCCAACCCACCCGGTCTGCCAGTTTCTCCAGGTATTCCTGGATCATCCCGGTGGGAATGCGGCGGAAATCATAGCGCTGGCAACGGGACAGGATGGTCACCGGCACCTTGTGGGGCGCGGTGGTGGCCAGGATGAAGACCGCGTGGGCCGGGGGCTCTTCCAGGGTCTTCAACAGGGCGTTGAAAGCCGGATCGGTGAGCATGTGCGCTTCGTCGATGATATAGACCTTGTACTTGCCCTGGGCCGGCAGGTACTTGATTTTTTCCCGTAGATCACGGACCTCGTCGATGCCCCGGTTGGAGGCGCCGTCGATTTCCAGCACGTCGAGCGAGGAGCCGTTGGTGATCGCCCGGCAGATATCGCAGGTGTTGTCAGGATGCGGGGTGGGGCCGGCCACGCAGTTGAGGGCCTTGGCCAGGATGCGGGCCACCGAGGTCTTGCCCACCCCGCGGGGGCCGCTGAACAGGAAGGCGTGGGCCACGCGTCCCTGCGCCAGGGCGTTTTGCAGGGTGCGGGTGATGGGCTCCTGGCCCACCACCTCCTCAAATGTCTGCGGACGCCACTTCCGGGCCAGAACCTGGTATGCCATAGGATGAATTTACAATGTCAAAAGAAGTATTAGATCTATATACATAAATAAATTAACCTATAATTGAGAATCATTATTTATTTGATTTTTTATAATATTCAATCATTGCTTCCTTTTCATTAATTGAAAACTTCTTTTTATCCATTATTATAATTACAATATTATCTTTTTTCCCACGATCAACCCATTTATCCCATAAATGATCAATAATTTTTATGAATACATGGGTTGCAATTGGTACTATAATAGCAACAACAATAGGAACTGGGGCAAGTCCAAGCCCTTCAACTGTTTCATTTTTAACAGCTATCCCATATGCTGTCGATTCATATAATACAATGGATTTATATTCTTCTGGCACATTTAGTCCTTTAAAAACAATTTGCTGATTCACTGTAGTATTTGCCATTAATAATAAAACCATTGATAAAATAAAAATAATTTTTTTCATTACATTAATCCTCTGGCGATTATCGCCAATAACTTCATTAAGTTATATTCAATGTACATAATAAATGGCGGAGAGAGAGGGATTCGAACCCTCGGAGCGTTTTAGGCGCTCACACGATTTCCAATCGTGCCCCTTAAGCCACTCGGGCATCTCTCCGTGTGAAGTTCGTTTAATTTAAATCAGCACCATTCTCTCACTTCAGCTCCAGATTGGAAAATATCGACTGAGATTCTTAATCCGTGTTTGTTTAAATCATTTACTAATTTTTCAATATTTATAATAAAAGCTATTGCAACTGACAACGACGGAGGCTCCTCTTCAAACCTAAACATAAAATCCATGCGAGAATACTTATAGTTATCTCTATCATACCTTAATATTCCTCGTATATCGCGTTTATGTTTTAGTAAATCATCTAATTCATCTTTACTAAGAGAGATTTTATCATAGAAAATAAATTTTGTTTTTTTTGACGCAAACTCAAACTTAATGCCATATTTATCAATAAATACCTTCAATACTTCTAATGCAGATTGGCAATTAAATATCTCAACATCCGAATGGTAAATAGGCCATGCATCTACTACATTCTGTGTAGAACCTGTGCGATTAGACAACACTAGTATAGAATAAATTTCTGCAGATTTTTGAGATGTAGGAGTTTTCAAATATATTGATACAGATTTATTTCCAGTAATTCCAGGTAATCCTGGTTGAAAATGGCTTTCAATATCGGGACGAAAAATGGCATCTTCAATATATTTAGCACGAAGACCAAGACTCTCAATGCACTTTTTAGTGTAAGGAGTTATTACTATCTTATATGAGTCATTCCTTAAAAGGCCTTTGTCACCAATACTATCTTTAATTTTATTAATATCTGAATTTTTAAGGGCTATCTTTGATAATGTTCTAGAAATAAAGTCGTAAATTATTGCCCGAGATTTAACCGAATTATCATCAGGTTCAAGTCTTAATTTAGCATATAATTCTTCTAAAAATTTTTGACGGAATTCTCTTTCTTTATCTGATATTAATGGTTCGGCTGTACTCTTAACATGCGGCATCATTGTTAAGGCCATATTTGCCAAAAAATACTCTTTTTCTTTCTCATTATATTTATTGAATATTTTAAGCATATCAAAACTCGATTATATCAAATTCATTTCTTGTAAGATCTTTAATAATATATTCCATACCTAGTGAAGCTCGCAGGTGAATAGGAACTTCTTCCAACCTACCTACGATTGGCGCATAAGGAATTATGTAAAGCAAAGGCCTCCAATTTTCAAAGGGGCTATTATCCACCAGATATATGATTTCATCTTTGTCTTTATCAGATATCGTTCCCTCTCCATTATGCTTGATAGCTAAGGACTTAATAGAAGTTTTTTGCTCAAGTATCTTTCCATTGTGTTGATCCAATCTACGAACCGCCTGCTGCAAATCCTTAAAAATATCAGCCGGATTAGAAGAAGGAGCGACCATTGATCTGTGAGTATATCTCCCTATGGTCGTGCAATCGAAATTTTCGCTGCACCAAGCATAATGTAAATCACCATAAAAACGTTCCTGGATTATGAGCTTCAAATAAACATTTGTCGAGTACAAGCAAGTAGCCATAGAATTTTATTATATCTCCAGGGAAACATTTTACAGACAGCCTATAAGGGATTTTAATAATATTATTTACTAATAAAATAAGGTAATTAACTGGCGGAGGGGGTGGGATTCGAACCCACGTGGGAGTGATTAGCCCCCAAGTCGATTTCGAGTCGACCCCGTTACGGCCACTTCGGTACCCCTCCTGGCAAGACGGTTTCGGTTTTCTGGGTTGCTGTAGGGGCGGGGTTTCCCCGCCCTGAAAACGGGCGGCGTGACGCCGCCCCTTGTATCTTAGTTTAAGATACGCTTTATTGGAATCATGATTGGAATCATGGTTATGATCGAAGTTGGCAAAGGGTTATGGTTTGGACCACCCCTGGGGCAGGCCCCCGGGGGCCTGCCCCAGGGGTGGTCGTGGTTTC
>JAPLJC010000178.1 GCA_026388765.1 Deltaproteobacteria bacterium | reverse complement strand
CGCGGTCAGGACCGCCCAGGGACAGGAGGCGACCGTTAAGCTGCATGGTGCGGTGACCGATCCCGGGAAAAACCTGCACCATCTCGAAATCATGGAATATCAGGTTGGCGGGCAGGACTTTACTTAAAAGCTCCCGCAAAGCGTGGAGGTTCCATTGGCCTTTGCCCAGCTCATAAAAGAAATGGCCTTCGGTATCCTTGGAATTGGCCTTGAAAGTCTGGTAATAAGCGTTGTTGGCCGAGACCACCCGCAGCTTGCCGTCCAGGACGACCGAAGGCTCCCGCATGGTGGCGATGATGGTCTGGGCATAGTCCTGGGCGATCCGGGCCTCCTCCAGGCTGCCTTTCAAGAGGTTCACATCCACCAGGGCCAGGACAACGCCGTCGATCCTGTTGTCCGAAGTGCGGTACGGCCGGATCCGCAAGGAGAACCAGCGCCCCTCTTGGTCCCGGACTTCTCTCTCTCGAATGGCGAGGTGTTCCAGGACCTCCTTGATCAGCCCCTCCAGGTCCGGCACCTCCACCTTCAGCTTGAGGTCGCCGATGGGCCGGCCCAAATCCGCCGGGATCAGGTTCAGCATCTCCTGGGCCGCGGGGTTGAAGCGCCGGATCCGCAGGTCCGGCCCCAGCATGACGATGGCGATCTGCACCGCGGCGAGCAGGTTGTTGAGGTCATTGTTGGCCTGGCCCAGCTCCTGGTTGCGGTTATCCAGCTCTTCGTTAAGGGTTGCCAGTTCCTCGTTGGCGGACTGAAGTTCCTCCTTGGAGGTCTCCATCTCCTCATTGATGCTCTGGAGCTCTTCGTTGGCGCTCATGAGCTCCTCGTTGGTGCTCTTCAGCTCCTCAACCGCGGTATCCTGCTCTTCGATGACCGCCTGGAGATATTCCTTGCTGGCGACGAGTTCGCTCTGCAACTCCTCGATCTGCCGGTCCTTGAGGGTGCTCTTGCCCTTAGCCGGCTTTTTCCCCGGGGCCTCCGGGGCCGCGGTCTCGGGTTTATAAAATTGGCTCACATCCTCGAACGTCACCAGGAAATAGCGGTCCAGGCCGAGACCCGGCCGCAGGGGGAAGACCTCCAGGTTGACGACCCGCAGGCCGCCGTTGTCGCGCAGGCGCAGTCCCTCTTTGCGCACCGGGCTGCCGCCCCTGAAAGCGGCGTGCAGCGCGGCCCTGAGCTCCATCTGCAGGCCCTCCCGGGCCATCTTCATGAGGTTGAGGCTGGCCTCACCCGGGATGGGTTCCAGGAAGGGGCCGGTGTGCCCCAGGAAGTGGAGGATGTTCAGATTCTCATCGACGACCACCCCGGCCGGGGCGAATCGGGCCAGAACCAGGCGGTCCGCCTCCCGCTGCAGGTCCACGGGGGTCGCGATTTCCGCCGCGGCTGCCGCCGGCTCGCCGCGCCTCCCGGGCGGAGTATATTCCGAGGCCAGGGCCGGGATCACCAGGTACGGCGGCGCCATTTTTTTGACGTAAATCTTGAACTTCTTATCCACCAGGGTGAAGAGTTCGGGAAAGGCGCTCAAGGCCTCGGATTTGCCCAGTAGCAGGAAACCCATGGGTTTCAGGGCAAAATGAAAGATGGGGATCGCCTTCTTTTGCAGGACCGGGCCGAAATAGATGAGCACGTTGCGGCAACTGATCAGGTCCAGCCGCGAGAAGGGCGGGTCCTTGACCAGGTTCTGCTTGGCGAAGATGCACATGTCCCGGATGGTCTTGCTCACCTGGTAGCCGCCGGGGACCTTGCTAAAAAAACGCCGCAGCCGCTCCGGCCCGAGGTCGTCGGCCGCGGACTCCGGATAGATGCCGGCCCGGGCCTTGTCGATCACCGCCTCTTCGATGTCGGTGGCGAAGATCTGAATCTGGACGCCGGAGGCCATGTCCCCCAAAAACTCCAGGAGACTGATGGCGATGGAGTAGGCCTCCTCGCCGCTGGCGCAGCCGGGCACCCAGACGCGGATGGGCTCATCCGGGCTGCGGCTCCGCACCAGTTCCGGAAAGACCAGTTTTTGCATGGCCTCGAAGGCCTCCGGCTCCCGGAAAAAGCTGGTGACGTTGATGAGGATGTCCTCAAGGAGGAGCTTCACTTCCGCAGGCTGCTCCCGCAGGTGGCGGACATAGTCCGCCATCGTGTCCTGCTGCGTCAGCATCAGGCGCCGGGCGATGCGCCGCTTGATGGTGCTGTGCTTGTAATGGGTGAAATCCACGCCGGTGCCCGCCTTCAGCAAAGCGAGAATCTGGTTGAAATCGCTTTCGTCTGCGGCGGGAAGTTCCTCCTTGGCCGGCAAGACCGCGCTGGCGAAAGGATGGTGGGCCAGGCGGGCCAGTTGGCGGGCGATCTGGTCCGGGGGCAGGACGAAATCCACGACCCCCGCGGCGATGGCGCTCTCGGGCATGCCGGCGTATTTGGCGCTCTTCACCTCCTGGGCGAAGGTGATGCCCCCTGCGGCCTTGATGGCCTGGAGGCCCAGGACCCCGTCGGAGGCGGTGCCCGAGAGGATCACGCCGATGGCCCGGCTCCCCTGGTCCTGGGCCAGGGAGCGCAGAAAGACGTCAATGGGCCGGTGCTGCCCCCGGGGTTCTTCCCGGGGACGCAGCCGCAAGACCCCGCCCTCCAGGGTCATGGCGCGATCCGGGGGTGTGACGTAGACGCGATTCGGCTCCACCCGCATGCCGTCCCGCGCCTCGGCGACCGGCAGGCGGGTCACCTTGGCCAGGATTTCCGGCAACATGCTGTGAGCCCGGGGAGCCATGTGTTGCAATAGAATAAAGCCCATGCCGGTGTCCAGGGGCAGATTTCCCAGCAGTTGGGTAAAGGCCTCCAGGCCGCCGGCGGAGGCGCCGATCCCGACGACGG
>JAPLJC010000029.1 GCA_026388765.1 Deltaproteobacteria bacterium | reverse complement strand
TGAAATCACGAATGGGAAGGCCGGGGTGACGGCGAGTGAATCAATCACCAATCGCCAGCGGTAATCATGGAGCAGCTCTTTACCAACCTAAGCCATGCCGTTGAAGGCGCGCCGCTGCTGGCGCTGGGGGCGTCGGCGGTTTGGGGTATCCTGAGTATCATCCTAAGCCCTTGCCACCTGGCGAGCCTGCCGCTGATTGTAGGGTTCATCAGCGGCCAGGGCCGTGTCAGCACGGCGCGGGCGAGTGGCATTGCGACGCTGTTCGCGGTGGGCATTCTGGTGACGATTGCGGCGATCGGAGCGATCACGGCGGCGGCGGGGCGGATGATGGGCGACGTGGGCCGCTGGGGAAACTACTTCGTTGCCGCCATTTTCTTCGTCGTGGGTCTGCATCTCCTGGGCGTGATTCCGATGCCCTGGTCGGGGCCGGGCCAGGTGGGCATGAAGCGCAAAGGTCTCCTTGCCGCGTTCATCCTCGGCCTGGTGTTCGGCATTGCGCTCGGCCCCTGCACCTTCGCTTACATGGCGCCCATGCTGGGCGTCACCTTCAAACTCGCCGAGTCCAACCCGGTCTATGGCGTCTCGCTTCTGCTCGCCTACGGTGTCGGACACTGCTCCATCATCATCCTGGCCGGCACGTTCACCGAAGTTGTCCAGCGGTTCCTTAACTGGAACGAGCATTCCAAAGGCGTCACAGTCGTCAAATGCGTCTGCGGCGTGCTGGTGCTCCTTGGCGGTGTCTGGCTGATTTATTCCGCACCATAAACTCAAAGATGAAAGGACCAATGAATACGCAAAACTCTCAAGCTCAATGCAGTTGCTCGTCCGCGCCCAAGCTCATCTTTCCCTGCTCCGGCGCATCGGACGTGGGCGGTCTGACAGACCGCGCCGCCCGGCAGATGACCGTAGATCAAACCGGCAAGATGTTTTGCCTGGCGGGCATCGGCGGGCGGGTGGAAGGCATCATGGCGAACACGAAAGCGGCAGCCAGGGTGCTGGTGATTGACGGGTGCAAGGAGGAGTGCGCCCGGAAAACGATGGAGCTAGCCGCCTTTAAGGACTTCCAGCATCTGAGGCTCACGGACATGGGCTTCGAGAAGGGGAAGACGCGCGTGACTGCTGCCCGCATTCGGGAAGTGGCGACCAAGGGCGCGGAGCTGCTGGCGTGTTGCAGGCCGTGAAACGTGGAGCGCGAATGCTGGTGGGGCTGCTCATGGGTGGGTTAGCTGGGGTGGCGGTTGCGGCAGACAAGGCTTCCGGGGCCGGGGCGGTGACGGCCGGCACGCCGACGAACGCGCAGGTGGTCGCCTATTACTTTCATGGGACAGTTCGCTGCGAGACGTGCCTGAGGATCGAGAAGCAGACTCGCGAAGTGATTAGCAGCCGGTTCGCGGCCGAGGTGGCCGTGGAGCGGCTGTTGTTCAAGCCGGTGGACTACGACAAGCCCGAGAACGCTCACTTTCTGAAGGATTACGAGCTGCGTTGTCCGTCGCTGGTGCTGGTTCGGCAGGAAGGCGGCAAAGATCGGGAGCGGAGGTTGCTGGGCCAGACCTGGGACTTCGCTCACATTCCTCCCAAGCTGGACCTGTATATCGAGGAGGAAACGAGGAAGTTCCTTGAGGGTGAGAAGTTGCCTGCGGGCAATGGGGCTCTGAACACCAACTCAATCACGAACGGACAGGGGCCAGAAAGCAAGATCGGCAGGGTCCTCGGGAGTTTTGCCGAGCTGGATGCCCTGGCCAATGAGATGAATGCGGTTTTCGTCTTC
>JAPLJC010000136.1 GCA_026388765.1 Deltaproteobacteria bacterium | reverse complement strand
GCTGAAAGCTGACCGCTGATAGCTGAAAGCTATTTGATCTTCCCCACCACCTGGTAGCCCTCTTGTTTGAGCTTCTCGGCAAAATAAGGGATGGTTTCCCGCAGGCCTTGCTCCAGAGGGACCGCAGGTTGCCAGCCCAATAGTTCCCTGGCTTTGGAGATGTCGGGACGCCGGCGCCCCGGGTCATCCGGCGGCAGGGGCCGATGGCTGATGGCCGAAGGGGTGTTGATCAGGGCCATGACCTTGTCGGCCAACTCCCTGATGGAGAACTCTTCCGGGTTGCCCAGATTCACGGGGTGGTGCACCCCATCACGGTTCATCAGGCGCATTAGGGCCTCTACCAGGTCCGAGACATAGCAAAAGGAGCGGGTCTGCTGGCCCTCCCCATAGATGGTGATCTCGCCGCCGGTGAGGGCCTGGACGATGAAATTGCTCACCACCCGGCCGTCGTTGATGGCCATCCGGGGGCCGAAGGTGTTGAAGATGCGGGGGAGGCGGATATCCACGCCGTTCTGGCGGTGGTAATCCATCATCAAGGTTTCCGCCACCCGCTTGCCTTCGTCGTAGCAACTCCGCAGGCCGATGCAGTTGACATGGCCCCAGTACTCCTCGGTTTGGGGATGGACCTGCGGATCGCCGTAGACCTCGGAAGTGGAGGCCAGCAGGATGCGGGCCTTAACCCTTTTCGCCAGCCCCAGCATATTGAGGGTCCCCAGGACGTTGGTCTTGATGGTCTTTACCGGGTTGTATTGATAGTGCACCGGCGAGGCAGGACAGGCCAGGTGATAGATCCGGTCCACCTCCAACATGATGGGGTTCACTACGTCGTGGCGAATCAGTTCCAGCCGGGGGTTGTCCCGCAGGTGCTCCAGGTTCCCCTTGGAGCCGGTAAAATAATTATCCAGGCACAGTACTTCATGGTCCTGGCCCAGGAGCCGTTCCACCAGATGCGAGCCGATGAACCCCGCCCCGCCGGTCACCAGAATGCGGGCCATATGTTTGCTATTCTCCTTACTTGATATTCTTGGCTTCCTATTGTAACTCCTCTGGGCCGCCAGGTAAATTCCTGATTGACAGCCTGCCGCATTTAACTGGGAATGGAGCTGAAAGGCGAGTCTTAGTTGAATTCTGTTGGGGCGGCTCGCAAGCTGCCCCAACAAAGGCCTCGGGCCATTGATGGCCGGATTGCCTTCAGGAAGATGAGCCACCTGACTTGGGAGGAACTACAGCACGATTTGGACGACTGGCTGGACGCGACCACCAGGTCCAGCCAATCATTCTTAAGGCGAAGACAAAATTGATATTCGGAGCGGCAATGAAACCGCCTTTACCAGCCCTCCCCCTGCAAGGGGGAGGGAGAAAAAAGGAGGCAACTTCTTTGCTGGTCTGCTTAAGAAGCGGCCTGGCGGGCGCGGTATCCCTTGATCCACTTCATGCCGTGCGGGTCACGCCCCATGATGAGGTCGGCAGCTTGCAGGGCCGTGACTTCCTGTTTTTTTAACGGGTTGCAGATCGGGCAAGACAAGCCGGCCTCCACCGAAAGTGCCATGAAGAAGGCCGTGAGGTTTTCCCGGTCGGGCATGCCGAAGGAGACGTTGCTGGCGCCCATGGTAATGTTGACTCCAAAGCGGTCGACGATCATCCGGATCGCCTCCAGAACCATCTTGGCAGCTTTCCACTCGGTTCCGAGGGTTAAGACGATGGGGTCGATGACGATGTCCGCGGCGGGGATTCCCAGCTTGTCGGCCTCTTCGATGATCTTGGCGGCATTTTGTACCCTGTCTTCCGCGGTCTTGGGGATAGCCCCATCGCCGGCGCACAGCCCGATGACGGAACAGCCGTACTCCTTGATCAGAGGCAGCACCGCTTTGAGTCGTTTGGTTTCCGCACTGACCGAATTCACCAGGGGCCTGGCCCCGTCTTTACAGTAGTAGCTCAGAGCCGCCGCCAGCGTCTCGATTCTAGGAGAATCGATGCAGATGGGGAAGTCATCCGTGGCCTCCCTGATTTCCTTGATCATTTGCACCATCAGAGCTGGTTCATCGACGCCGGGCACCCCCGCATTCACGTCCAGCAGGCCGGCTCCCGCGGCAATCTGGGCCAGGGCATCTTTGCGCACCATCTCAAATTTTCCCTCGCTCAGTTCAGCCCGCAGGACCTTGCGGCCGGTGGGGTTGATCCGCTCCCCGATGATCACCACGCCCTTGTCCCGGCAAATGAGTAGTTCCTTTTTCGCTGATTTAACCACCGTAGTAAGATTTGTCGCCATTTGTGTTACGCTCCTAAGTGGTCCTCCCGGCCAGTCCGTGGAGGGCCAAAGTTTTCATCCCGAAAGTAAAAATCTCCGCGCCGACCCGTCCCGTATCAGTACTTTTCAGCGTGATAGAGATTGGTCAAGCGCGGAGATCTTTAGATCTGCTGGCTGCTTGCCAGGAGGATGCCAGGCCAGGCGTACCGTTCTTCAGGCTTTACGGCAGGCTCCGGGCATCCCATTCTACCAATCCTTGATATTCAGCTTCTTGGCCTCTTCCATTACCATAGGCGCGACCACGGGAGTAACCTGCTTTTCCATGGCAGCCGCGTCTTTCTCGGGAACCTGGAAGGATCCCGGCACCAGGGTGAACAGGCCGTGCTGGTTCATTACCGGAAAACCGTCTTCGAGCCAACCCCGGAAGCCATCGGTGATATTGATGAGCTTGCCGGAATAGCCCATGTCTATCATCTTCTTAGCGACAATGGCGCCGCGGCTGCCACCATTTTCAGGAGTGCCGCCCTTGCACAGCAGGTAGTAGGTGATCGTGGAGTCCGGAGCCTTGCCCGGGAGCTGCCAGTAAGCCAGGCCGGTGTCCACGCGGATAGATCCAGGTATACGCGCCTCCTGGAACTCAGATTCCTGGCGCAGGTCCAGCAGCTTGATCTTCGGGTCCTTGTAGCCTTCCTGCTCGAACCAGAGCTTGTAGAAATCCTTGGCGGAAATGCCGATGCCATACTGGAACATCAGGGCCCGATGCCGGTTCTCGCCGTTCTCGTAAAGCTGCTTGGGCGTCAGATTGGCGTCCGTAGCACGGGGGTGGATGGTTTTATTCAAGATGTATCTGGGTGGACGTCCCATTTTGTTGAGTTCTTCCTGGGTCCATGGCTTCTTGACAAAATCCTGGAGCTGCTGGTCGGTCCAGTCTTTGCTGGGGCCCACGCCCTGGGCCTGGGCGGTTGGCGGCGCCGTCGTAGCCCCAGGCTTTGCCGGCTTAGCGGCTGGCTGAGCAAAGGCCAAAGAAGCAGCAAAAAGAACCGCCACAAAGAGGGCAACGATCGCTACACCTGCTCTTGTCCTAAATTTAACCATCTTCACCTGTCCTCCTCTGTTTGGAGTAAGAATCTCACGTGCCTCTAATGTATCAATCTGACCGCAAAATACGTTTTCTTCCCCTTTCACCTCCATCGGTGTCGACCTTCGAATTCTCCATACTTATGTTGACACCGGCTGCTTTTGCATGCTGTCCGGGAGAGTCTGATTTTTTTATAGGACTTTGCCTCTTCATGAGGTCCGTATTTGTCCTACATGGTAATATGAATAAGTTTAATAAAACCATAATTTGCTGGTATTCTAAGATGTTAGGCGACATCGAAGCCGGGAATCCCTTGGAACCCAAACGGCTTCCATGATACCTTTTACCTGGGGGCAGCGAAAATCTCCATGAGCTGTCTCCCGCGGCCTAAGCCAGCTAATCTGGTTGGGTTGACCCGGTTAGGTGTAGGACAAAGACCGACTGGCCGGATGGTTAGAATCCTATGTAAAAATCAGACACATGCGGACAGCTTTTCAAACCGGCTTATGAGAATTTACAGATGCGGCAAAGAGTTTGCTGAGCTGAGCTTAGCAGGCTTTCCAGTTTTCAGTTTGGTTCGTGGAATTTGTTTAGGATGGCGTGCCGTTTCTCCTGCAAAGGTTTGGATCTAACGGCCGGTAGTAAAAGCTGAATGACCGCCATCACTATCAAGTTCGAGGCGAACAGCCAAATATCAGGAGGAGAAAAACGATGTCTTATTACATGTATGATGGGTCCAATGAAGTGACCCCATGGGAAAGAATGTTCGCCACCATGAACGGCGAAAAACTTGATCGGGTCCCCGTACACGTATACCCGCGCTGGGCCGGGCTGGAATACATCGGGGTGACCTTCAAGCAGGCCTGGGATAATCCCGACCTCTATGTCAAGGGACAGATCATGGCTCAGCAGCGGTTCCAATATGACTGTGTCATCGATTACGATATGATGGGACCCGTTGAAGAAGCCATCGGTGCCACTCTCAAGTACCCCGACGACGATTGTCCCCAGATTGCCGAGCCTTTCATCAAGACCAAAGAGGACATGAAGAGGGCCAAGTGGAAACTCGATCCCCGCAAAGACGGGAATATGCCTAAAGTTCTGCAATGCATCAGGCGCCTCAAGGAGGAGCTGATCAAGGCAGGCAATGGCACCCAGCGGGTGCCCATCATGACCTGGGGGAGTTGTCCATCCCGGACCGCCGCCTGTCTGACGGGTTTTAAGGAATGGTTCTTGATCGTAGCCAGGGACCCGGATTGGGCCGTCGAACTCATGGAAAACGCCCTGGACGGCTGGCTGCAGATGGTCATCGCCGCTCATGAAGCCGGCTGTGACTGCGTCTGGGTCAACGACCCGGTTTCCTCCGCCGACTGCATCTCCAGAAAACATTACGACACCCTGACCCAGCCGTTTCAGAGGAAGTTCATTGAGGCTATCCGCCGTGAAACCGGCATGAAGATCATCTTCCATCCGTGCGGCAACTGGCATGACCGTCTCGATCTCGTCTATCAAAACCAGGCCGACGGCTATTTTCTCGGCCCCATGAACATCGATCTTTGCGCCCAAAAGGCGGCCGAAGTGAGAGACGCCGGTCTTAATCCCCACCTGAAGTTCCTCAACGGCAACTACGGCGCCGGCACCAAGACCTCCACGGCGGACCGGAAGCCCGTCCCTTATGCCACCACGCTCAAATTCGGCACCCCCGACGAACTCATCGAGGAGGCCAAGATTGTCATCAACACAGTCGAAGGCGCCGATCTCCGCTGCATGCTCGGCCCCAACTGCTGGGAGCCGAAAGGGACCTCTTTCATCAACCGCGATGCCACGATCTACGCGGCGCGCCGGTATGGCAGTTACGACAAAAAAGCAGAGTAGCCCAGGAGGATGACGGTGGAAATCTTACAAGAAATCACCAAAGCGGTCTATGACGGAGAAGAACAGACGACAGTCGAGCTCGTCAAAAAGGCGCTGGCTGAAGGCTTGAGGGCCCAGGACATCGTGGATCAAGGACTCGTCAAGGGCCTCCACGAATGCGGCGCCGGCTACGAGGCTGGAGAAAAGTTCATCCCCGAGATGCTCATGGCTGCCGAAGCCATGAAAGCCTCCATGGCGATTCTCAAACCTCATCTCGTGGCCGGGGAAAGTGTGGCCGGCGCGAAGGTGGTGCTGGCCACGGTTGAAGGCGACGTGCATGACATCGGCCTCGAGCTGGTGGCCACCATGCTGGGCAGCGCCGGGTTCGAAGTCAACTTCATGGGACCGGACGTGGAAACGTCCCGCATCATCAACGCGGTCAAGGAGGATAAGCCCCAGTTGCTGGGACTATCCGCCCTGCTCACCAATACCATGGATGTCATGCCCGTTATCCTCAAGCAACTTGAGAAGGAAGGCCTGAGGAATTCGCTCAAGGTGATCATCGGGGGCGCCCCTGTTTCTCAGGATTTCGCCAACCTGATCGGGGCTGACGGGTTTGCTTACGACGCCGCGGCTGCTGTTCCAGTGGCAAAAAAGCTGGTGAGCTAGCTGGCCTGATCTTGGGAGTCCGGTATACCAGAAATGTGGCAAATCGGTTATCTTGTTCGTGGAATGAGGTAACCGATTTGCTTTAACCACCAGGTAATACCTTAGGGCACCCCATATGGAAATTAAAGACAAAGGGCCGAAGACCAAGAAAGAATCGCAGCCAGAGGCCATCTCACGCCGGGATTTCAACCGGATTGCGGCAACCTTTGGCCTCACCTCCACCCTGCTTGCTTATGGCGGCTTTGCCTGGGCGGGCACCGAACCGACCGCCAAGATGCTCGGCCAGAAGGCGGCCGAGACCGCTAACGGTCGTGCCAAGGTCACTCCCAAAGTTAAGCTGAAATACGGCATGGCCGGGCACTACCTGGATGCCACCTGGGTCGCCAAAGTCGGGGCCTTCGATTTTATTCATGATATCGAGGAACGTACCGATAACGCCGTACAGATCGAGGCCAAGGGTGCGAACTCGATCTGCGGTGAAATGACTTGCGCCGAAAAGTGCATAGAAGGCATTATCGACTTGTACCTGGCTTCCACCAACAACGCCGCGATGACCTGCCCTTATTTGAATATCCTCGACTTTGGCGCCCTCTGGCAGTCCCGCGCCGCCCTCTACTCCTTCGCCTTTGACCACAAGAGCGAGGATCTCTGGCGCGAGCCGATGCGCCGGACCTATGGCCTGGAAATGCTGTTCGGGGATTACGGTCTGCGCGGCTTCTTCATGAACAAGATGAAATACGGGGAAGGCACCCCACCCCTGGACACCCTCGAAAAACTCAGAGCGACCAATGCCAAGGTCAGGACCACCGGGACGCTGTTCGGTCTCAAGAGCATGCAGCTCATGGGGGTCAACCCGGTGGCGTTCGCCTACGAAGAAGTCGTGGATGCCATGCGTCGGGGACTCATAGACGGCGCCGAAGCCTGGGAAATTCCCTTCGAGGTGATCCACTTCACTGAATTCACCGGCCAGTATCTGTACCTGAAGTACTGCTCAGGCAATTGGGTTACCGGCATGAACGTCAGGGCGCTGGAAAAGATGCCCAGCGAGCTCAGAGACGCCCTCATGGAGGCGGCCTATCACGCTCAGGTCGCCATCCTCGGCAAGGAAGAAGCTTCCATCTGGCAGAAGGCCGGCTCCGGTGAATGCGATCCGCCCCCTCCGGGAACCGAGCATTGGCGGTGCGGTATCCGGAATATCCAATGGGCCCAGGAAGAGTTGAACAAACTCGAGAGGGTCATCTCGCCCAAGTACAACCCCAATCCTTGGAAGGAATGGATTGACCGGCTGGACAAAATCTACGGCCGCGGCTTCATCTTCGAGAGAATGCATGAAATCGCGCATTCGGTTCCCGCCAACGCCTACGCCATCGATATCATTCCGAAGCGCTGGTGGAAACCGAACCCAGCCTGGTGGAACAAGCCCGAAACCGCGCCCTGGCGGAGAGGCACCGGTTACTTCGCCAGATCACTCGAAAAGGACAAAAAGGTCTAAACCGAAATTATGCGGCCACCATAACCACCACAACCCCACATGGTTTTGGCTGCCGCTCTGATCGAGGGGCTGGCTCAGCCAGTCGCTGGCTAGCCTCACGCCATTCGGTCCAGTCCCATCCACACTTGATTATCTATAATATAGAATTGACAATTAACCAGAAAACCATTAATCTTAGTAGCAATCAGATATATATCAAATAGAGAGGAAATAGGATATGGGGTCGAAGAAAATGTTCGCTTTGCTGGCCGTGCTCCTGGTTGCCATCCTGGGATTTATGGCCTCTTTTCTTGGCGGCAGCGAATCCGGGACCTATGAGGGCAGGGTTTTGGTGGCTGGGCATGGAGGCCACATCGCCGACGCCAATGTGGTGATCAATCCAGCGGCAGCGAAAGACACCATCAAAATACCCTCCTATCTCATCTGGACTGGTGATAAGCTGCATTTTATCCCTCTCGGCGAATCTGGCGACCATGCGATCCACGATGTGCGGATTGACAGCCAGGATCCCAACACCGTTTTCTGGTCCACTTACACTGCCAAGAAACCCAGTGTAATTGTGGGCAAGGCTGATCTCAAGACCGACAAATGGCGGGTGGAGAAAAAGCTCGATCTTCCCAAGGAAGTGATCGACTTCGGCCAAACCACCACCAAGACCCTGTACTGCGCCTCCGGCCAGACGGAGAAGTATTTCATCCCCATATTCATGGGATATCCCGGATTTATCGACGTAATCGACAAGAAAACCCTCGAACTTAAGCGCCGGGTGATGCTGACGAGCAATCCCGAACTCCCGGTAAACTACAAGTATACCCATGGCGCCAGCAGCCCTGACCACAAGTACCTGTACCTGGTCATAAACGGTGCGGAAGGTCCTTTCGGCAAGCTCACGGGGGTTGAATACTTTTTCCTGCTGGATTTGCCGGCGCTGGTGGAAACAGGCGAAATCAAAATTCTTAAGAAAGCCACCCTCACTTTCCCAAGTGGCACGATCACCTTCAGGCCATCTTTCACCCCTGACTCTAAATATATTCTCCAATCGGGCAGGACCAGAACCTTCGTGTTGAAAACCGAGGATCTCTCCCTGGTGCAGCAGAGCCCGGTTCCGGAAGGCGTGGAAAACCACGACATCGTCCCGACTCCCGATGGCCGCTACGGTATCTCGACTCTAAGGGTGCCGGTCGATTATGAGGGCACCAAGGTTGAAGACGGCCAGATTTGGCTCTATGACATTGCCAATAATAAGTACCTCGGCGAGCCGGTATCGACTTGCCGGCACTGCCACCTGAAAAACCAAAAGCATATCCCGCTCACCTGGGGATTGGAGATCGTCGGTTGCACCAGATGTCACCTCGACTCAAGGAATACTAGGCGCGTTCTGGGTGACAACACCCTTTGTGGGGCAGATGTCATCCTGACCAAAAAATAGCGCTTTATCGCCCTGGCAGGGGAGGAGATGGCTCCTCCCCTTTACGCGGAGCTGATCGAAAAATTTTACCAAATCAGTGTGGCAGAGAATGGTAGCCGTTCATGCAGACAAACGTCCGGAAGTCGAAAGGTGCCTGTCGATGAAAACCCGCATCGCCCTTAGCGTAATTATGGTTGCACTAGTCATAGGCTGCACTGAAAATTATGGCCAGCCAATGACTGGAGAGCTTCCCCGGATAACCGTTATGAGTGCCTTAACGGATCACTCCTTGGTTAACCAGGGGGTGATCATCGAAGGAATCATTCTGACGCAATGCCAGGCGAGCGGCTGTTGGTTCTTTCTGAAGGACGAGACTGGTCGTATATTAATTGATTTGGCTCCGAGTAATTTTACTATAACAGCCAATCGAGTAGGCAAAAAGGCCATGGTTAAAGGGATAGTATCAGAAGCCGAAGGCCAGATAAAGATCATTGGAAAAGAGGTGACCATTCATTGAAGTCACTTTTGGCCTTATCCTTTAGAAGCATTTGTCATTACCGTATAAGGAGCCTACTTACGGTTTTTAGCATTCTATGTTCAACCGCATTACTGTTTTCTACATTATCTTTTTCTCTCGGATTTAAAAGAAATCTTGAAAGGGACATGAAGCGAACCGGGCTTGATTTTATGGTCGTAGCCAAGGGATGTCCATTCGAAGTGGCCTCCCTGGTACTTTATGGAACCGTTCTGCCCCAATACATCAATGAAGATCTGGTGGCCAAAATTAAAAAAATCGAACAGGTCGAAATGGCTACCCCGATCTTGCTGACTCAGGCGCCAAACCTCAAGAGCGGCAAGTTGGATATCGTCTATGGAATGGAAATGGCTGATCTAGGCGCGGCCAAACCTGAGTGGAAAATAGACGGAGGTCTGCCGCAAATGGCGGATGAGGTTCTGCTGGGAGATTTGCTGGCCCAGCAATATAAACTGCACCCGGGCGATACCATTTCCTATGGGCAGCAGCAAAGGACTTTCAGGGTCAGTGGGGTGCTGAAGCGGACGAATAGCGAGGAAGATAGTGCCGTATTCATGCCGATCCGAACCGTCCAAGAGATGATCGCTAAGCCTGGGCTGGTGACCTCCATTGGCGTCCGGACCAAACACTCGCTGATGATCGATTCGATTCGGGACCAACTGTCATCTTCCATACCCGGGATTCAGATAGTGACTATCAGCCAGATTTCGGAAAACCTCTCCAACCTCTTTGCTTCAACCTGGGCACTGACCTTCTCCATTGCCATCCTGGTGTCTCTCATCAGTGTCTTGGGGATCATTAACTCCGCCCTGATCATCACTTTCGAGCGTGCGGCCGAAATAGGCATGCTGCGGGCCATCGGCGCCTCCCGGCGCGATATCTTTCTCTGGACGCTCTCCGAGGTCGCCATCTTATTCTGCGTCGGCACCCTGAGCGGGATCTTGCTGAGTCTCGCGGGCTCCGATCTTATTGAAGCGCTGGTGCGCCAGATCACGCCCTACGTTCCTTCCGGCAAGATGATTGGCTTCGAACCGGCGCTGGGAGCCATGATATTCACAGTCTTCTTCATAGTCAGTATCCTTGCAGGCTTTTACCCGGCCTGGAAGTCATCCAGGGTCGATCCCATAAAGGTGATGCGTTGATCGGGAACAACTCCGTAGTCAAGCTTGAGGGCCTGGGGAAGGTCTATAAGAGGGGCTCTGAGGAAATTCACGCCTTAAAAGACGTTAATTTCTCACTTCCTAAAGGGGCCTTCGTCTCCATCTTGGGACCTTCGGGTTCCGGGAAAACGACTCTGTTAAATATTATCGGCTGCCTCGATCGGCCCTCCACGGGGACCGTGGAGATCGACGGTGAAGATATTGGCGGCCTGGATGAAAAGGGTCTCGTCAGAATAAGAAGAGAAAAAATAGGGTTCGTCTTTCAACAATTTTATCTGCTGCCCGGGATGAGCGTGCGGGAGAACATAGCTCTCCCTCTCCTTTTCAGCAAGAAGAAGGTCAGCGATAAATATATCGAGAATATCATCGATATGGTGGGCCTCACGGGCCGAGGCAAACACAAACCCAATCAACTCAGTGGCGGAGAGATGCAAAGGGTTGCCATCGCGAGAGCACTGGTGAATGAGCCTAGTATTATTCTGGCTGATGAGCCCACCGGCAACCTGGACTTAAGAAACAGGGAAATCATCCTTGAACTCTTTAGTTCGCTGAACCAACGGGGATTCACGATAATTGTCGTAACTCACGAGATCAAGGTGGCTGAGAAAACCGGTACTGCTTTCGCCATGAGTGATGGCGCCTTGTCCGCGGTAAATAACATCGCTGATTATTTCTGTAACTTAGCTGTTTCAAGGGTGATGCACATCTGATCATCGCCTTTTGCCGAGGTTGGCAGCCATGAATTATCTACAATTGAGCCTGAAAGACATTTTGCGCTACAAAACCAGAAATTTACTTTCAATAGTCGGCATTGCTCTATCAATAGCTTTGTTTTTCTCGATTCTTTCGGTGCATAAAGGATTTAAACAAGGGCTCAATAGACAACGCCAGGGGATGGGAATTGACTTCGTGGTGGCCCCCGGCAGTTGTCCACATGAAATGGCCTCCCTGCTCTTTCATGGGGCCGTACCGGTGAATTTCCTTGATGAGTCGCTGGTAATTGAAGTCAGGAAAACTAAAGGGCTGACTTTTGCCTCTCCCATGATCATCCTCAATATTCCCTCCCCGGGAAACCAGGAGAAAGTCCTGCTCTACGGGTACGAAATGCCTCTGCTGGAGAAGATCAAACCGGGCTGGAAGATCAACGGGGAAATTCCCATCGGCTGGGACGCCATCGCGGCCAACAGAGTCCTGGTGGGCTCGGACTTTGCCGAGAAACATAAGCTTAAAGTCGGTGACGTCATAGATTTTCTGAAGCTGGATCGGACCCTCCTGGTCAGCGGTATCATCGAGCGGACCTACAGCAAGGATGATGCCTTCCTCTATGCGCCGCTGATGATCGCCCAGGATATTGCCGTCAAGGTTTCGGGAAAGGAAGTGGTCGAGGTGAAGGATCTGGCCTGTTCAACGCTTTACAAGATCACTGCTTCGCCCATAAGCGCCATTGCGGTCAAGACTGAAGATCCGGGTCGGATCACCGAAATCTCTCACGAACTCGAAAAGAGGGTGCCCGGGATCCAGATCGTGACGGTTTCCCAGGCGACGGAAAGTGCTGCCAGCCTGGTGGCTTCAACTAATCTCCTGGCAATCGCCGTTTGCTTCATAGCCTTTATCGTCGCAGTCGCCGGGGTGATGAACGCCATCCTCATGACGGTCTTCGAACTGACTGCCGAGCTTGGCATGATGAGGGCCGTGGGGGCTTCGAGGGGGGATATCTTCAAGCTGATTGTGAGCAATGCCGTCCTGTTAACGTTCCTTGGCGGACTGTCCGGCCTGGCCCTAATCTGGTCCGGGGCTGGCGGCATAAGGTGGCTCATCAGCAGAATCATCCCCTACTACCACAGTTCCGAGGTGATAGCCTTTGATCTCAACCTTGCCGGCTGGTGCATCCTGGCCTCTATTTTACTGGGAGCAGCCGCTGGACTCCTTCCTGCCTGGAGGGCCTCTTGCGTAAATCCCATTGAGGCCATCAGAAGTCGATAAGCCGAACCTGAAGAACCGCGGCGCCTGGCGCCTCCCTCCAATCCTCCTACGGCTGCGACAAGTAGGACAAATACCGACTTTGGGATGGCAGAATATCCTATAAAAGAATCAGACCCATGCCGACAGTATTTGCCCTTCGCCTGACATATCCTCTAGTCGAGATAGTATTTCGCTTCAGTTTCTGAAAGGGAAAAGACCGCCCGCTCCTCGGTTTCTTCGGACAGGGGGACGGCTGCGGCCAGGAAGGTGGAGAGGCTTTGCCGTCATGGGAAGCTCGCAGCCATAAACTAAATCCGAAAAGTGAGGTGCTACAAATGAAAAAAGCAATGGTTTTCGGGATCTTGGCATTACTGGTTGCGTGCCTGGCATTTAATGCGGGGCCAGCCAGCGCCGCAGAGAGTTTCACGGTGGGCTGGCAACCGTATTACATTGACTCTTTCTCTCCCGCGGTTATTCAGGAACTCGGCCTGCTGAAAAAATACCTTCCCGGGGTGGAGGTCGAGTTCCAGGAGGCCTTGCACACTGCCGTCTATAGCGGCCGGATACTGGCGGGCAGGGTCCAGGTGGGGTACGGGGCGGTGATGCCCGGCAACATCCTCTGCAGCAAGCGCGAGACAGCCGACGTCCGGGAGGTTGTGGCCACTAGCTTTTCCAACGGTATGCGCTGCTCCCTGATGATGGCCAGGCCCGATGCTCCGGACTTCACGAACCCCGAGGAAGCGATGAAGTGGCTGAACGGCAAGATCGTCGCCTCGCCCCGGGGCAGCTGCGCCGACCAGTTCATGCGCATGGCTTTCGAAAAGTTTGGCGTGAAGCCGGCCGAGTATCTCAACCAGTCCATCGAAATCATCGCCACGAATTTCCGGGCTAAGAAGATTGATGGCTCCGCGGTGTGGGAGCCCACCGCCTCGAGGATCGGCACCCTGGCGGGCGAGGGCGTGGCTAAGATCATCGCCTGCGGGGCCGTCCTCAACAATAAGGATCTCGGGATGATGATGATGCGGGGGGATTTCATCGATAACAAACCTGAACTGGCCAAAGGCTGGATCAAGTGCGACATGGAAGCCGAGCGCTTCATCCTGGACCCCAAGAACCATGAGAAGGCCGTGGAGATGATCGCCAAATACGCGGTCGGGATGCCCAAGAGCGCCATCTGGTTTGGTCTTTACGGCAAGATCCCCGAGGCCGCCGGTGGAACCACGCCCAAAACGACGGTGCCGTTCATCTTTGATGACGAGGTCAAGAAAAACGCCAATGAGGTGTGGGACTTCCAGTTCAAGCAAAAGCTCGTGGGTACCGAGAAGCCCCCTGCCAATATCCTGGATGATCATCTCGCCAGAGAGGTGCTTAAGGAAGCCGGCCTGACGTCGCCCATTGGCCAGATCGACGGGGTCCCGGCGGATAAAAACCCGTTCAAGAAGAAATAACTTACTCCTCAGGTTTACGGCCTGGAAGCCTAGGGGCTGCCAGGCCGTAAGCAGGCGATCCCAATAATGTCTATGGACGCCGGAGTGGCGGGGCACCCCGAATTAAGGGTGCCTACCACCCGGGCCGCGAAACCTGAAGCCCTTGGAGAGAAAACCGGGAAGCTAATATGCGACCAGAATTAAACGAATCGGTTGAAGCCCAGTCACTGGCTGAACAGGGGATGCAAGCCGCTTCGAATGTAGAAGAGATGCCGTCCCTATCCTGGGAAATGTTGCTGAGCCGAGTCAAACACGCGCTCGGGACTTCGGCGCCGTACCTCGCGTTGATAGGACTTGTAGGCTCCCTGCTCGTCTGGTGGCTGCTGTCGGAAGTTATTAAGGCGCCGCTATGGGAAAAGGTTCCCGGCCCGGTCGCGGTGGCGAGTGAATGGTTTTCGCGCCACCCCACGTTTGGGATGTCAATCTTCACCGCCGATTATTATATGCACATCTGGAAGAGCTGCTGGCGGGTCCTCCAGGCCTTTACTCTGGCAACGGTGCTGGGGGTGCCCCTCGGGCTGTTCATGGGGTGGAGTAAGGTCTTCAAAGATTACTCTTTCCCGGTGTTTGAAACGCTGCGGCCTATCCCCATGTTGTCCTGGGTGCCGCTGGCGATCCTGATGTTTCCGGGCCGCGAAGCCAGCGTAATCTATGTGACCTTTCTGGGCGCCTTTTTTGCCACCACCCTGAACACCCTGCTGGGCGTCGAGTCCATCGATGAGGTTTACTTCAGGGCCGCTCGCTGCCTGGGGTCCAGCCAACGACAGATCTTTTTCCGCATCATCCTGCCCGGGGCGCTGCCTTTTATCTTCACCGGGCTGCAGATCAGCATAGGCTACTCGTGGTTCTGCCTGGTGGCCGGAGAGATGATCGCCGGCGAGTTCGGGCTGGGTTACCTCATCTGGAACGCCTACATGACGGTGGAGTATCCGGTGCTGGTAATCGCCATGATCACCCTCGGCTTTTTGGGCTGGTTCAGTAGTGCGCTGGTCCGCTTGGCGGGTCGGCGCTTGATGCAATGGCAAGTCAGGGAGATCGCTTGATGATACTCAGTCAACTAATAAAAAATAACGGCGGGGCGGTGGCAGAAAAACCGGCAGTCTCCGAAGCCACGACAGGAAAAATCAGCATCCGAGACGTGGGCATCATTTATGACCCGGAAGGGGTCCACGTCGTGGCGGTGCAGAACTGCTCCCTGGAAATTCCCGCCGGTGAGTTCTGTGTGATCGTGGGCCCGTCAGGATGCGGGAAGACGACGCTGCTCAACGCCATCGCCGGGTTCCACGGGGTCACGTCCGGTGAAATCTATCTGGACGATGAACTGCTCTGCTCGTCTGAAGTGACGACGGACCCCGGAGCCGATCGGATCGTGGTCTTCCAGAACGGCGCCCTCTTCCCCTGGAACACGGTCCTGGAAAACGTCATCTACGGCCCGGTGGTCCAAGGCAAGATGACGCGCCCCGAGGCCAGAGAGGCAGGTCATGAAATGCTTCTCCAGATGGGGCTGAGCGGGATCTCACACAGCTATCCGAGCGAGATCTCCTCCGGCATGCGCCGTCGGGTGGAGATTGCCCGGGCCATGATGAACGATCCCAAGGTACTGCTGCTGGATGAGCCCTTCCGGGCCATGGACGCCTTGACCAAGACGGTGGTCCAGAAATACCTCCTGGATGTCTACGATGCTTCCAATAAGACCGTCTTCTTCATCACTCACGACCTGGAAGAGGCCATCTTCCTGGGAACCAGGGTCTACGTGATGACGACGCGACCAGGTCAGATCAAGAAGGTTATTAACGTCGACATACCTCGCCCTCGGGACTTCCGGGTGCTCTCCTCCGAAATATACCGGGACCTGAAGGAGGAAGTCATCGAAGCCGTCCATGAGGAGGCGAAGAAGGCGTTTGAGGCCGGCGAACGGGAGAGGGCCTGAGCCGGTAACCTCAGCTTAATTAGAAGGAGAAGGGCTTTATGTCAGCACCGCCTAAGGGTTCGAAGAATGGCAGCCGAAGGAAAAAGATCGCAAAGTTGCTCAAGGACAGGGCAACTTACCGGGGCTGCATAGCAATTATTGCTGTCTTGGTCCTCTGGGAGGCCGGGAGCGTATTGGGTCTGCCGATCCTCAAGAATATTCCCTCCCTAAGCTCGGTCCTGGTCTCTTTCAAAGAGGCCGTCTTCGACCCGGCCTATTACGTGAGTTGGAAAGACAGCTTTATGCGAATTTTCCTCGGCTTCACTCTCGCCCTGATCATCGGCATTCCCCTGGGTCTGTTCATGGGGACCAGCCGCTACATACGCGAATTGACCCTCCCGGTATTCGAGGTGCTGCGGCCCATCCCGCCGCTGGCCTGGGTGCCCGCGTCGGCCATTTTCTGGCCGGACGTCGAAATGAGCGTCATCTTCGTCACCTTTCTGGGCGCCTTTTTTGTGCTGATTCTGAACATCGTCGGCGGGGCCCGGAGCATCGACGCGCGTTATATCCGGGCGGCCGTCTCCCTGGGGGCCAGCCGCCGGGATGTCTTCTGGCGCATCGTGCTTCCCGCCACCCTGCCCAGCATCCTCGTGGGCATGACCGTGGGTATCGGCGTCTGCTGGAACACGGTGGTGGCGGCCGAAATGATCGCCAGCCGCTCCGGCCTGGGGTTTCTGACCTGGCGCTCCTACGTGACTTTTAGCTACCCCATGATCGTGGTCGGCATGATCAGCATCGGCATCGCCGGCTATATTTCCAGCGGCATCATCCGAATTCTGGGCGCCCGTTTGATGCCGTGGCTTAAAACCAATTAGGACCAACCAAGGCAGTAGAGGATGAGCGAAATGCCGCAAGAAATACCCAAAGATAATGGGAACGGTCACAAAGACCAACACCCGGGCATAACCCAGGGCGCCTCGGGAGAGATGACCGTAGAGCACGTGCATAAGGGCTACGGACTTAAACCCTTAGTAAAGGTGGTGCTGGGCGATTGTAACTTCGTTCTCGAGAACCGCAAGCTCACCGTGTTGATCGGTCCTTCGGGATGCGGCAAAAGTACTCTGGTTAACATACTGGCCGGCTATGATATGCCTGATTCAGGGAAAGTTACCCTTGACGGCGTTCCGGTCAAGGGGCCGGGGCGCGACCGGTTGGTGGTCTTTCAAGAGACCGCCCTCTTCCCCTGGATGACCACTTATCAGAACGTCAGCTTCGGGCCCCGAGTCCGGAATGAATTGAGCAAGGAGGAACTGAGGGTTGAAACGACGAGGCTGCTCAAGCTCGTCGGGCTCGAAGCCTTCGCCGACAAATACCCTTCACAACTTTCGGGGGGCATGATGCGGCGGGCCGAACTGGTCAGAGCCTTGATCAACCGCCCGAAGGTCATGCTCATGGACGAACCGTTCCGGGGGCTGGACGCGATGACCCGGGCCCTGATGCAGGAGTATTACGTCCGTCTCTTCGAGACCAAGCCGGGGACCAATCTGTTTGTTACTTCAGAGATCGAGGAGGCCATCTTCCTGGCTGATCGGCTCGTTATTATGAGCAACCGTCCAGCCACCATTAGAAAGGTTCTGGAAATTGATCTGCCCAGGCCACGCCAGTTCCAAATGCTCACTTCCAAAGAATATCTGGGGTACAAGGGAGAGGCGTTGGAAATACTCCATGAGGAAGCCATGAAGGCCTTTGCCCGGGGCAAGACGTCTTCTGCTGATTTTGTGGAGGCCTATTCGAAGATAGCCGGCAAATAATGGCTAAGGGCTCAACCGTTTATAACCCTTCCTGGGGTACCGTAAATGACCTCACCGCCTGACAACTGCAGTGGTGCTGATGTCTTCTGGTAGGATCGAACGTCGTGGGGGAGAGGCTTGATTGCTCAACTAATTACCTTGGTTTATGGTCCGGCCTGCCATTCACTACAGGCTTTTTACCCTTTCCGCCGCTTGCTCCCCTTAAAGTCCCATCTTCTTTGCAGAGCCCCGACTGAGTAGGGCGACACCATGGCGTTGCTCCAGCCCATTTTCCCTTGCGACAGCCGGCCTCCTGAGGTTTTCTTTCTGGCGTCGCCCTCCCCTTGCTCCTGGGGCCGAGCCTCTCCGCCATGGTGGAGTATAACCCTTGGATTATTTTAGCCGACAACTGACACGTTATTTACTGATATTTAGATTGTCCATATGCTAAAATGTATACATGTCCTGCCCACCATCTGAAAGGCCTCCCGGTCCTGCCCGTTCATCCCGAGTTGGATTCAGCGGCTTTAAACATCCAGGAACTCCTCAAGTTGCGAAGGTTTGAGAGGGAACCATGAAAGTTACCCGCAGAGAGTTTATGAAGACCCTCGGCCTGGCGGCCGGGGTCGGAGTTGGGGCCAACTGGTTGCTTCCAGCCGCCCTGGCCTCTGGCGAAAATCTGCAGCCGGGCGAGGTGTACGCGGCCACCAACTGTGAGATGTGCTTTTGGGGCTGCGGCGCGATCGCCAAGGTCGTGGACGGCAAGGTCGTCAAACTTGACGGCAATCCCCTCCATCCCGGCAGTAGAGGGAAGCTCTGCGCCCGGGGGAATTCCGGCATGGGGACCACGTACGACCCCGACCGGATCAAGACCCCGTTGATCCGCACCGGCAACCGGGGTGACGGCAAGTATAAGAAGGCCTCCTGGGATGAGGCCTTGAATTACGTCGCCGAGAAGATGCTGGCCATCAAGCGGACCTATGGCCCTGAGGCCGTCTGTCTTTTTCATCACGGCCCCTGTGCCAGACATTTCTTGCCGCTGCTGGCCGCTTTCGGGAGCCCCAATTTTGCCGAACCCGCCTTCGCCCAATGCCGGGGAGCGCGCGACATAGCCTTTCAACTCACCTTCGGCGCCAATCCCGGCGGCAACGAAAGGCTTGATCTGGCCAACAGTAAGGTGGTTGTGCTCTTTGGCTCGCATCTCGGTGAAAACATGCACAATTCCCAGGTGCAGGATTTCGCCAGCGCCATTGCTAAACGGGCCAAATTCATCGTCGTGGATCCCAGATTTTCCACGGCCGCGGGCAAGGCCAAATACTGGCTGCCCATCAAGCCGGGGACCGATATGGCCCTCATGCTCACCTGGGCGAATATCTTCATTAAAGAAGGTCTCTACGACCAGGCTTATATCGACCGCTACGCCGAAGGCTTTGGGGAACTGGCCGCGGCAGTGGCCAAATACACGCCGGAATGGGCCGCCAAGGAGACTGATCTCCCCGCCGGGCTGATCGTGGAAACGGCCCGGGAAATCGGGCGGTATCGGCCCAATGTCTTAATCCACCCGGGCAGACACTCTTCGTGGCACGGCAATGATGTCCAGCGGTCCAGGTGCCTCGCCATTCTCGCCGCCCTTACCGGTTCATGGGGCAGAGAAGGCGGGATTTATCTGCGCACCAAGGCTTCCCTGGAAATGGCGCAAGGAAGAGAGGACTATCCCGTACCTGAGAAGAAACCCCTGATAGAGTTATCCCCCTACCCACTGGCCAGCAAGGCAGGTCTCACCATCGGGGTGACCACGTTGTTGCGGCAGGCGACACTCACCGGCAAGCCTTATCCCATCAAAGGCTGGATCGTCATGGGCACGAACCTCTTGAGAGCCTTGCCCAACGAGAAGGAGACCATGGCGGCCATCAACAACCTGGATCTCCTCGTTACGCCTGATGTGCTGCCTTTCGAAACTGCCATGGTGTCCGACGTGATCCTGCCCTCCGCCACTTACCTGGAAAAGTTTGACGACATCTCGGTGGTCAAAGATAGCTGCCTGTTTGTGACCATGTCCCAGGCCGCAGTCAAACCCATGTATGAGAGCAAAGACGGATATTTCATGGCCAGAGAGCTGGCCAAGAGGCTCGGCCTGGCCGATTACTTTCCCTGGGAGACGGTGGCAGACAAGATCAAGGCGCAATGCGAGCTATGGAAGATCGATTATGAAGAGTTGAGCCAAAAAGGGTACCTGGAATTCAAGAATACGGCGACGCCCTATATCACCCCGGATAACGAGCCGGTCTTCAAAACCCCTTCCAAGAAGATCGAGCTGTACTGTAAAACCCTGGCCGACCACGGCTTTGATCCCGTTCCCCAATATGTTGCGATTGAACAGCCCCAGGATGGTTACTTCCGGCTGCTATATGGCCGTAGCCCGGTGCACACTTTTAGCAGGACGACCAACAATGCGCTGCTCACCAATCTCTTCAAGGAAAACGAGGTCTGGATCAACGCCAAGAAGGCCAAAGCCCTGGGAGTGAAGAGCGGCGACCAGGTCATTCTCACGAACCAGGACGGGGTCAAAAGCACCAAAGTGAAGGTCAAGGCCACCCAGCGGATCAGGGAGGACTGCGTCTACATGGTGCACGGCTTCGGCTCTTCCTCCAAGGAGCTGCATAACGCCTACGGCAAGGGGGCCGATGACCAGCACTTGATTACCAGATATGCCATTGACCCAATCTGTGGATCGACGGGCATGCGGGTCAATTTCGTCAAGATTGAGAAGGAGGTCTAGCATGCCCAGATACGTCATGGTCATTGACCAACGGAATTGCATCGGCTGTTATGCCTGCGTGGCCGCCTGCAAAACGGAAAATGACGTGCCGCTCGAACACTTCCGCACCCGGGTGGTGGAAACGGTTCAGGGTGAATTCCCCAACCTCAGGATGGAGTTGCGCTCAGAGCTCTGTAACCATTGCGACAACCCGCCCTGCGTCTCTAACTGTCCCACCGGGGCGTCCTACAAAAGTAAGGATGGCACGGTGCAGATCAACCGTAACCGCTGTGTCGGTTGCAAGGCCTGCATTGCGGCCTGCCCCTACGATGCCCGCTACATCTACCCGGGCCAGGGTTTTGCGGATAAGTGTACGCTCTGTATCCACCGCATCAAGCAGGGGAAGGAACCGGCCTGCGTGGCCACTTGCATCGGCGCATCCCGCGTGTTCGGTGACCTTGATGATCCCCAAAGCAAGGTCAGCCAACTTCTTAGCGAAGCGAACTCCTCGGTCTTGCTGCCGGAGGCAGGCACCAGGCCGCGGGTCTTTTATATCCGGAAGCAGAGCAAGCCGGACTAGGGGGCATTATGGAGATTACCATCACCGGAGTGAATGCCATCACTTATCCCTCTTTGCATATCTGGAACTGGACGGTTTCGGTCTATCTGTTCTGTGGCGGGCTGGCGGCCGGCCTGCTCATCATGTCCGCCATCGCCAATCTGAGAGCAGGGCCCGCCAATCCCGAAGACCGGGTAGATACCGTCAGGGCGGCGCTGCTGGCTCCCTTTGTGCTGATGTTCGGCATGTTCTTCATCTGGCTCGATCTGGAACGGCATTTCAATACCTATTGGTTCTTTCTCTCGTTTGAGCCGGCTGCTCCCATGTCGTGGGGCGGCTGGGGACTCGGCCTCGGCCTTCCCCTGAGCCTGGCGTATGCCCTCTCAAACGTGTCCCAAGAGCACCGGCAGTGGCTGAGGTTCGATTTTCTGAAGGAGCTTGCCGCCTGGCTGAATCCTTACCTGAAGCCGCTCGCCAAAATCGTCTTCGCCCTGGGGATCTTCATCGGCATTTATACCGGGGTGCTCTTGAGCGTGTTGGTCGCCAGGCCGTTATGGAACACCCCGGTCCTGCCGATCCACTGTCTCGTCTCGGCGCTGGCCACCGGCGCGGCAGTCATCATCCTGATCGCCACCAGAGGCTCCACGCAACTCTTCTTCACGAAGATTAACCTCTGGCTGATAACTACGGACCTGATTCTCATGGTTTTCGACTTTCTGGGGCATTTGACTTCCGGGGCTTCCCATAGAGAATCTATCCTGCCGTTTTTCACTTACACCAGCCAATACTTTGTCTTCGGCGTGGCTTTCGTCCTCATTGCTTTGCTGTTTCCTCTGGCCTTGGTTTCGATGTTGCTCTGCGTCAAGGAGGGAAATAAGGGAGAATTATCAGGCGCGACGCGGTTCAGGATGAAGCTGAGCGCCGTAATGGTCCTCGCCGCGGCCTTCATAATTCGGCTTGCCTGGGTCTATGCGGGCCAATTGACCAAGTTGTCTTGACTGGAGGTCAAGGTGCGGCACGGCATCGAGGTCGGCGCCAGCGCCCGGTCTTCCATACCTCAGCGCCAACAGAGGCGCTCGCGTTCGACATTGACATATCATCCCGTTCGTGCTTCGATACCAAATCATTGACTTAATAGCACCCTTTGGTGGGTGCAAACTTAACGATGACCAGTGCGAGGGCGCCGAGCTGTCCTGGGGGGAAAGGGAAGGATGAAGGCGCGCAACCGGATACTGCTGGCCATGATTTTTGCCATGGCCATGGGGTACATGCCCTGGTACAATTTCTCTGCGGTAGTCAAGTACATCTCCGAAGAATTTCATCTGAACTCCGCCGATACCGGTTTCATTCTGTCAGCCTTTCAGTTGGGTTATGTCATCGTGGTCGCCTGTATCGGCTGGCTGGCGGACCGGGTCAGCCTGAAGAAAATCCTCTTTTACGCCACCCTCGGCACGGGGTTGTTTTCGACCCTGTTCATCTGGGGCGCCCACGGCAAGCTGAGCATTCTGGCGCTCCGGCTGCTTACCGGCCTTTCCGCCGGGGCCATCTACATTCCCGGATTGGCGCTCCTGTCGCGCTGGTTTCCGCCCCACCGCCGCGGGGCCGCCATGGGTGCCTACAATGCGGCCCTGGTCGGCGCCTACGCCGGGGGCTACCTGGTGGCTTCCCACCTTTCGGTGGATTACGGCTGGAGAGCGGGGGTTCTCTGGACCTCACTGCCGGCGTTTCTGGGCGCCGTGGTGATCCATTTCTTCGTCAGCGACTTCCCTGAGGAACAGGCGGAAGCGACCTCGCCAGGACCAGCCGGTCAGCCGCGCCACGTTCCGGCCGCGGCCCCAATCGGCGTCGAGGAGTGTGACCTGGTGGCTACCTGTGGCCCTGGTGAAGCCGCCGATAAAACCCTGGCCGCCCCGGCCGGCGGTTATGCAGGACCGGCGCTGATTTCTGGCGGCTACGTCGGGCACATGTGGGAGCTCTATGCCTTCTGGGGCTGGATCGGACCGTTCCTCATCGCCTCCCTAATGTCTAAGGGAGTTTCGACCGATCAGGCAGTAAGCTGGGGAGGAGCGATTACCGCCGGCATCATCCTGCTCGGGGCTCCATCTTCATGGCTCTGGGGGATTGTGGCCGATAAGAAGGGCAGAACTTTTGCGATTATCGTGGCCGGCACCTGCAGCGTGGCCGGGGAAATCATTCTGGGTTTCCTCTTTGGTCAATCATTGGCGCTAATCGTGCTGGTCGGCGGCTGGATCGGCTTCTGGGTCATCTCGGATGGCGCGGTTTACAAGGCGGGATTGGTCGAGATGGTGAGTCCCAGGATTTGTGGTACTTGCCTCGGCCTCCAATCTGCCGCCGGCTTCGGGAGAACCATCGTTTCACCGGCAGTGT
>JAPLJC010000219.1 GCA_026388765.1 Deltaproteobacteria bacterium | reverse complement strand
GGCCGAAAAGACCCCGGGGCGCCCGGCCAGGGCGCTTACCTCCAGGCCCGAGTCGTCCGCCAGGGCCGGCAGCTTCGTGCGCCGCACCACTTCCCGGGCCTTGGCGGCGGCGTTTTCGGCAAAGGTGGCCCCGGTCTCGGGTATCTCCGGTAGCTCCGGAAAATCATCCAGCCCCGCCAGATTGAGGTCCAGGTCGGCCAGTATTTGCCGCAGCTCCCGGATTTTGCCGGGGTTACGGCTAGCCATCACCAGGACAGGGGCAGCCACGGGGCCAGAGCCTTCGCCTGAATCTGGAACAGTTTCTTGAGCCCCACCTGGGCCAGGGCCAGCAGCTCCTGCAAGTAGGCGGCGGGAAAGGGTCCCGCCTCGCCGGTCAACTGCACCTCGATGAGTTCGCCTTTGGCGGTGCCCACGAAGTTGGCGTCCACCGCGGCCTGGGAGTCTTCCTCGTAGTCCAGGTCCAACTGCAGCTGACCGGCGCCAGCTCCGACGCTCACCGCGGCCACCTGGTCCTTGAGAGGCAAGGCCGAAAGCCCCCCCTGGCGCCTGAGGTCATCCAGGGCGAGAGCCATGGCCACGAAGGCCCCGGTGATGCTGGCGGTGCGGGTGCCTCCGTCGGCCTGGAGGACATCGCAGTCCAGGATGACGGTGCGGGGCCCCAGGGCCGCCAAATCCACCGCGGCCCTGAGCGAGCGGCCGATGAGGCGGCTGATCTCCTGGGTCCGGCCCCCCACTTGGCCCCGGCGAGACTCCCGCTCCGTGCGGCTATGGGTGGCCCGGGGCAGCATGGCGTATTCACCGGTGACCCAGCCGCCGCCGCTGCTGAGGCGAAAGGGCGGCACCGTCTCCAGCACCGTGGCGGCGCACAACACCCGGGTGCGGCCCCAGGTAATCAGGCAGGAGCCTTCGGCAAATTCGAGATAACCCGGGGTCAGGCTCACCTCCCGGAGACGATCCAAACTTCTCCCGCCGCGGCGGCGCATCTATGGTATCCTCTGGGTCTTGGCACCTTGAAGCAATGACGGAAGACGGGGGACGGGGGACCGGCGCAAGAAACTTCTCCGGTCTTCCGTCTCCGGTCTCCGGTCATTATTCCTTAAGCGATTGGCGTAAGGTGTCGATGACCATCTTAAAGGTGTCGGTAAAGGAGGCGGGGGAGACCCGGCCCACTTCGATGAATTTTACCACGATCTCCTTGGCCGCCTTCAAGAGCAGTTCGTCCCGGGGCAGCAAGGGTGTTGGCGCGGTGCGCTCCCGGCCCATGGTTAGGCTCCCTTCTGAGTTTCGAGTTTCGAGTTTTTTTGCTTCTGATGGCCAGTAAGACTTTTACTCAAGATGATTATCAAATAAAATGAGCCCACATTCGTTTGCCAATACGGAAACTTGAAACTCGAAACTAAAAAGGCCCCGCGGGCCAGAAGAAGGCCATCTTGATGGCCGGCGGGGCGGGTAAGAAGAACCGGGTCACAGCCCTCCTCAAAGGAAAATGATAAACCAGTGAGTGCGCCAAGGCAAGGGGAATCACCGCGGGCTATTCGGATTCTGGCGCCCCAGGTGGCGGCCCAGATCGCCGCCGGGGAGGTCATCCTGCGCCCCGCCGCGGTGGTCAAGGAGTTGGTGGAAAACTCCCTGGACGCCGGGGCCCGGGCCGTCACCGTGGAGATCGAGGAAGGGGGCCGGGCCCGCATCCGGGTGGTGGACGACGGCTGGGGCATGACCCCGCAAGAGGCCCGCCTGAGCCTGGAGCGCCACGCCACCAACAAGCTCAGGGATGAAGCGGATCTGCTGAACATCACCACCCTGGGGTTCCGGGGCGAGGCCCTGCCCAGCATCAGTGCGGTGAGCCGCCTCACCCTGATCACCTGTCCCCCAGGAGCGACCGCCGGCTTTAAACTGACCGTGGTGGCCGGCGCCCTGCAGGAATCCTCCCCCTGGGCCGCGGCCAGCGGCACCCAGGTGGAGGTGGCGGAACTCTTCTTCAATACCCCGGCCAGGCGCAAGTTCCTCAAAAGCAAGGAGGCGGAGCAGGCCCACATCGTGGAGACCATGCGCCACCTGGCCCTGGGCTACCCGGAGGTCCACTTTACCCTGAAGACCCCGGCCCGGGTCCTCTTGAACGCCCCGGGACCCCAGGAACTGCCGGCCCGGGTGGCGGCCCTCTACGGCAGTGAGGTGGCGGCCCGGATGCTGCCGGTGGCGCTGGGGACCGGCTCCTTGCAGGTGAGCGGACTCCTCACCGACCCGGACTTTTCCCTGGCCAGCGCCCGTTTCCAGGTCTTCCTGGTGAATCGCCGGGTGGTCCAGGACCGCATCCTGGGGGCGGTGCTGAAAGCCACCTTCGCGGGGCTGCTGCCCCGGGGGCGCCATCCCGCCGCGGTGCTGCACCTGTTGCTCCCCGCCCCGGACCTGGACGTCAACGTCCACCCGGCCAAGGCCGAGGTGCGTTTTGCCGACCCGGGCCGGGTCTATGCCTTCCTGCTGGCGGCCCTGCGCCAGGCCCTGGGGCCGCTCTCCGGCGCCGGTCCCCGCTATACCGTAACCCTGCAACCCGAAGCCCCTTCCTTTGCCGCAGAAACGTCGCTGTTGGATCCGGCTCCGGCCCCCGGCGCCTGGGGGATGCCGCCGTCCTGGCCCCAGGGCCAACCTGCCCCGGCCCCTCGAGCCGCCGCCCCGCAGCTGGGGCGTACATTTCGCTTCCAGGACCTCTCGGTCATCGGCCAGCTAAAGAATACCTACATCCTGGCCCAGGGGGCCGACGGCCTCATCCTCATCGACCAACACGCGGCCCACGAACGCATCCTCTATGAATCTCTGAAGGCCAGGGAGCCCTCCGCCGTCCGCCAGGCCCTGCTGTTTCCCAAGGTGGTGGAGGTGCCCTTAACCCAGGCGGATTGGGTCCGGGAACACCTGGCGGTCTTGGCCCAGGCGGGTCTGGAACTCTCCGACTTCGGCGGGGCCAGCTTTCTCATTACCGCGGTGCCGGCCTTCCTCGCCCATGCCGATTTGGAGGCGGTGGTGATTGAGGCGGTGGAGGCTTTGTCCCCTTTGAAGAGCGCCGCCTCCCCCCAAGCGGTGCAGGAGCAGACCCTGCAGTTCATGGCCTGCCGTGGGGCCATCAAGGCCGGCGACGCCCTGAAGGATGAAGCCATCCGGGCCCTGCTGGCGCAACTGGATGACCTCCAGGTCTCATCCCACTGCCCCCATGGCCGCCCCCTGTGGCGCCTGATTCCCTATGGCGAGATTCACCAGAGCTTCCGCCGTAAATAAGAGGGAAAAAGGGGAAAGGGGGAAGAGGGTAAAAGGGGAAAAACCCCCTCCTACGCACCCCTTTCCTCTTTTCGCCTTTTTCCCTCTTCCCCCTTTCCCCCGGCGATGGAAAACCGGATATAATTAAATTAA
>JAPLJC010000052.1 GCA_026388765.1 Deltaproteobacteria bacterium | reverse complement strand
CCACGACCACCCCTGGGGCAGGCCCCCGGGGGCCTGCCCCAGGGGTGGTCCAAACCATAACCCTTTGCCAACTTCGATCATAACCATGATTCCAATCATGATTCCAATAAAGCGTATCTTAAACTAAGATACAAGGGTGCGCCCTGCGCACCGCCGTATATAGCAAAAAATCAGGGGCGGGTTTTTAACCCGCCCCTTTTTTTGTCTTTAGTGGCACCGGCGCCTCGCCTATGCTTTGTCTATGGCGCGGTGTGTACCTGCAGCTCTCCGAAGGGGAGCATCACTTCCGCGATAGCCCTTTCCAGCAAATCCAGGTACAGGCCGACGTCGTAGTTATCCAGGGTGTCGAGGAAGGGGGCGGCCTGGATGCGGGTCTCCTTGGGGCCGCCCTTTTTTTCGGCGTGGACGTAGCGCACCTTTTCGCCGGGCTGCAAATGGATGCCCGCGGCCTGAAGTTGCCTCGCCGCCAGGGCGGTGGGCGTATCCACCTTATAGTCCGCTACCTTTTGGGACAGCACCCGGGTGATCACCAGGTCCAGGGGCCGGACGCGCCCTTCGCGGAGGCGCCGGCGACAGCACTCCGCCATCTCCTCCAGTTCGGGTCTCAAGGCCAACAGATCATCGGGCGTCACGGCCTCAGTTAGCTTCGCCAGCAGGGCCTCCTGGGCCCGGCGCACGAAGGGCGGCGTGTCCCGACGGCGGCAGGCCAGGCCCCGCACCTTCAGCGACCCGTCTTCGAAGACCCCGAAGTAGCGCGTGGCCACCGGCCGCTTGGGGTCCTGTTTGGAGGGCATGAAGCAGAGCCAGCGGTACACGCCTTCGAGCGCCAGCTTGACGCCGGTGGCCGCGGAGATTCGGGTGCACAAGTCTTCCAACTCAGTCTCATACTGCTTTACCTCTAGATGAAAATGTTCCCGGTGGGGCGGGCCTCCGTGCCCGCCCAAAGGAAGACAGCCAGGGACGGCTGCCCCACCAGCTGGAACCGCCGAGGGCGGCGGTTCTACATGTTCTTTCTTCGTTGCAGCCTCCAGGTCATGATGGTTCACAAAGTTTGTGGTAGCCGCAGGCCACGTTATGGGACCCCAAATCCCCCTAAATCCCCCTTTGCCAAAGGGGGACTTTTTAACCCCCCTCTCCCCTGGCAATTTTTGTAGGGGCGGACCTGCGTGTCCGCCCTTATGAGGGCGCACACATGGGTGCGCCCCTACAAGTTTTTCCTGGGAAGAGCGTGAATCCTCAGTCACCCCAGTTTTTTGCAACCAGAGGCAGTCGGTGAGGCCGTGGAGCACGGTGAAGCCGGCGGCCTCGCTGATCTCCTTGGCGGTGAGCAGCTTGTCCCGGCCGTGGGCGGTCACCGCCTCGTGGGCCTCGATCCGGCCGAAGCGGGCGTTCTTGTAGCCCAGATAGCCGAAGCAGGTCACCAGCATCCACTTCAGGGCAGTCTGCCGTTCCTTATAGGGCCGCGCCTCTTCAGGTCCAACCTCTTTGGCCCGGGCCTTCAGTTGCTCCCGTAACGCTAAGATTGGCTTTAGGGTTCGCGGTACCAACCCCTCCCGCCGCCGGCAGAGATGATACCCCGCCTCCGGGACCGGCGGGTTGTCAGGGAATGCAGGGGCGACCCAGCGGGTCGCCCCTACGACAGCCGAGGGCGGCTGTTCCACATAAATCTTGCCGGCGGAATCATAGGGCACGGTACGCCGTGCCCCTACAAAACCCATCTCGTCATTTACGCGTAGCGCCGGCGCGGGAACCGCCGAGGGCGGCGGTTCTACATTACTGACCACTGACCACTGACCACTATCCACTGCTTTACTGGCAACTGGCAACTGGCTACTGGCTACTGCTTCGGCGCAGCAGGTGCAGTTCACCGTCTCCGGCGAGATATTATGAATGGCCATGATGGTGGGGTACATGGAGGCGAAATC
>JAPLJC010000127.1 GCA_026388765.1 Deltaproteobacteria bacterium | reverse complement strand
CCACGACCACCCCTGGGGCAGGCCCCCGGGGGCCTGCCCCAGGGGTGGTCCAAACCATAACCCTTTGCCAACTTCGATCATAACCATGATTCCAATCATGATTCCAATAAAGCGTATCTTAAACTAAGATACAAGGGTGGGATTGTAGGGGCGGCTCGCGAGCCGCCCCTACACACCATTGGCAAAAGAAAATGAAACCAGCGTTTAGTGGCCGTTGGACTTGACGGCGGCCGGCGGCTCCGGCTTTGCTTCCTCGCTCAGGATATAGGCCTCGATGAAGCCGTCCAGGTCGCCGTCCAGGACCGCGCTGACGTTGCCGGCCTCGTACTTGGTGCGGTGGTCCTTCACCAGCTGATACGGCTGCATGGTGTAGGAGCGGATCTGGCTGCCCCAGGAGATGTCCTTCTGAGACTCCTGCAGTTCGTGCTTCTTCGTTTCCTGCTTCTGTTTTTCCAGGTTATAAAGGCGGGCCCGCAGGACCTTCATGGCCAGTTCCTTGTTGCGGTGCTGGGAGCGCTCCGTCTGGGACGAGACCACGAGGTTCGTGGGCAGGTGGGTGAGGCGCACCGCCGAGGAGGTCTTGTTGACGTGCTGGCCGCCGGGGCCGCTGGCCCGGAAGGTGTCGATCCGCAGGTCCTTCTCCTGGATGTCGATGTCGATGCGGTCATCCACCTCGGGAAGCACCTGGACCGCGGCAAAAGAGGTGTGGCGGCGGCCGCTGGCATCGAAGGGGGAGATGCGCACCAGGCGGTGGATGCCCGACTCGCTCTTCAGATAGCCGAAGGCATAAGGCCCGGTAACGGTGAAGGTGACGCTTTTGACCCCGGCCTCATCCCCGGGCAACAGATCGATGGTTTCGGATTTGAAGCCGTGGCGTTCGGCGTAGCGCAGATACATCCTCAGCAGGATCTCGGTCCAATCCTGGGCTTCGGTGCCGCCGGCGCCGGCGTGGATGGTGACGATGGCGTTGAGCTGGTCTTCCTCCGCGCCCAACAGCAGCTTGAGTTCCCAATCCCGGAAGGTCTCTTCCAGTTTGGCCAGCTCTGAGGCCACATCCTTGAGGGCCTTGTGGTCCTCCTCTTCCACCGCCAGGTCCAGGAACACCTCCAGGTCCTCCACCTGGCCTTCCTTCTGAGTCCATTCCGCCAGGGCCTGGAGCAGGGCGCCCCTTTCCCTGAGAATATCGGCGGCCCGGGCCTGGTCGTCCCAGAGGTCCTGGACGGCCAGCAGTTCTTCCAGATGACGCAGCCTTACCTGCTTGCCTCCCAGATCAAAGATGACCTCGAAGGATTGCCAACCGATCTTTAAACTCTTTTATCTTGGCCCTGATTTCGATGACGTCGGGTAACATGATCGCCTCCAAAAATACGGTTTTCGGTTTTCGGTTTAAAAGGTAAAGGCTTAATTTACTGCATTGAAACGGAAACTTGGGGTCAAAATTAGAGGGTGAACTCCAAAATACAGCCGGCGTCCCCCATACACCTATTTATTTTATCACAAAAATGCAAAACTGCAAATACTGGTGGGACGTTGAATTAACTTAAAAGTAAAGTTCCCCCTAAAACCGCCACCTCGACGATCTCATTGGCTGCGCCCAGCACGTCTCCGGTAATCCCGCCCAACGCCCGCCGGAAATAGAGGCTCAGTAGATAAATCACGGCGCCGGCCCCGGCCCAGAGAACCAGGCCCTTGAGGCCCAACACCAACACGGCGAGGAGCAGGGCGCTAACGCCGGCCCCGGCCGTCGTCTTAGGACTCACCCCGGTGGTCATGGCCTGCCCCAGCCCCCCTTCCGGGCGAGCATAGTCGGAGAGAAAGGCCAGAAACACCATGCCCCAGCGGCTCAGTATGGGAAACAGGATAAACTCGTACCGCCAGCCCTGCTCCCCGGCGGCCAGAAAAAAGGCGAATTTCACCAGCAGCACCAGAATCAGGCTCAGGACCCCAAAGGCCCCGACCCGGGAGTCCTTCATGATGCCCCGGCGCTCTTCCGGGGTCTTCCCGCCGCCCAGGCCGTCGACGGTGTCGGCCAGGCCGTCCAGGTGGAGGCCGCCGGTGACGAAAACGGTGCAGCACACCAGCAGGGCCGCGGCCGCCGGCAGCGGCAGCACCCGGCTAAACCCCTGCCAGACCCCGGTGAAGGCCAGCCCCAGCAAGGCCCCCACCCAGGGAAACCAAAACAGGGAACGGGCCAGGTCCCGGGACTCGGCCCGGAGCGCCCGAGGCCAGGGGACCTTGGTGAGAAAAGTGAGGGCCAGGGGAAAGGTATTCTTCATATCTTGAGTCTGCCGACCAAAGCTGGATTGAAGAAATCAGTGGTTTGAAACCTTGGGGTAAAAGGGGAAATGGGGAAGAGGGGAAAAGGGAAAGACCTAGCGGTTTTTTCCCTTTACCCTTTTAACCTTTTCCCCTTTTTCTTTACCCCTCCTCCTTCTCCGACACCCCGGCTTCGGCGAAGGTGGCCATCTCCCGGTAGATCCTCAGGCCGGCCTCCAACAGGAGCATCCCCAAGGCGGCGCCGGTGCCCTCTCCTAAGCGCATATTGAGATTCAGCAAAGGCTTCAGCTTCAGGTAGTCCAGCACCGTCTGATGTCCCGGCTCCACCGAGCGGTGGGCGGCGATGAGGTAATCGGTCGCGGCCGGGGCCATGGCCGCCGCCACCAGGGCTCCGGCAGTGGCGATGAAGCCATCCAGGAGCAGGGGCCGCCGGGCCGCGGCGCATCCCAAAATAAGCCCGGCGATCCCGGCAATCTCCAGGCCCCCCACTGCGGCCAGGGCCCCCAGGGGATCAGCCGGGTCCGGTCGGTGCAGGGAGAGGGCCCGGTTGATGACCGCCACTTTGTGTTGCCAGACCTTGTCTTCGATGCCGGTGCCCCGGCCCGTGACGGCACTCACCGGCCGGCCGGTGAAGACCGAGGCCAGGGCCGAAGCCGCGGTGGTGTTGCCGATGCCCATGTCACCGGCGGCAATAACGTCCACCCCGGCGGCGGTGGCCGCTTCGGCACGTTCCACCCCCACCAGCAGGGCCTTCAAGGCCTCATCCCGATTCATGGCCGGCTCCCGGGCCATATTCCGGGAGCCATAGGCCACCTTGCGGGCAATGAGGTCCTGGACCTCGGCGAAATCGTGGTTGACGCCGATGTCCACCACCTCCACCCGGGCCCGGGCCTGGCGGGCCAGGACGTTGATGCCGGCGCCCCCCCGGAGGAAATTGTAGACCATTTGATAGGTGACGTCCTGGGGATAAGCGCTCACTCCTTCGGCCACCACGCCGTGATCCGCGGCAAAGACCACCACCCATTTGGTTTGCAACTCCGGCATGAGGTCCCGGCGGATGGCCACGTAGCGGGCCGCCAACTCCTCCAGCCGGCCCAGGCTGCCCGGGGGCTTGGTGAGGGAATCGAGGCGCTCTTGGGCCCGGACCAGCCAGGCGGGGTCCACCGGTTCAATCTGCGAGATAATCTGGGATAACTCGTTCATCATGGCTAATTACCTTTCGTACTGATAATTTCTCCCGCCTGGTCGCAACGTCGCCAGGTCGCAAGATTTATTTCCCTTTTAAAGTCAACGGCAGTCCGGCCACCACCAGGACCACCAGGTCTGCGGCCTGCGCCACCTGCTGGTGCAGCCAGCCCAGCCAATCCCGGTACTTCCGGGCCAGGGGGGCTTCCGGGACTACGCCTAGGCCCACTTCGTTGCTGATAAAAATGGTGGGGGTGGCGACCCTGTCCAGGACCGCCAGCAGCCCTCTGCCGGCCGCGGCCAGGTCTTCTGCCGATGAGTCTTCCCGGAGCATCAGGTTGGCCAGCCACATGGTGAGGCAGTCCACCAGGATGGCGCCGTACCGCCCCTGGCCCTGGCCCTGGCTGAGGGCCTCCGGCAATTCCACCGGTACTTCCCGGGTCTCCCAGCCCGGCCCCCGTTCTTGCTGGTGCGCCGCAATGCGGGCGGTCATCTCGGCGTCCCGGGCCTCGCCGGTGGCCAGGAAGAGGCGGGGAGCGGGAAAGTTCTCCGCCAGGGAGAGGCCGTAGCGGCTCTTGCCGCTGCGGGCGCCCCCCAGTACCAGGGCCACCTGGAATTTTGCCGGTAAGGTTCCGTTAGGATTCATAGACAGCTGCAGGCCAGCTAACTTTATTAAAATGTGGCGTCGAGGCGGTTCGAGAACCGCCCCGACAGGCTGAATTATTCAGCTTGAGAACCAGGACAGAATTTGGACAGCCGCCTCAACTATTCCGGCGTCGGCGAGGTGCACTTCCCCATCGGTCCAACCATGAATGTTATCTTAATTACCTTCTTCTGCCAAGGGCCAGGCGGCCTTTCTTTGGAGGCTGCGCTTTCCGGTTGACCCCTACCGGCAAATTTGAAATGATTACCTGAATCGCACCCGCAGGAAATATCGCTTTAATCCTGCCATCCGCACCGGCTGGCGAGCCTGTGCCGTTAAAAAGGAAATTTATGTCCAAAGAACGTTTGGCCCAGGGGTTGATCCAGGTATACACCGGGGACGGCAAGGGCAAGACCACCTGCGCCCTGGGTCTGGCTCTCCGGGCCGTCGGCCAGGGGTTCAAGGTCTTTATGGTGCAGTTCATGAAGGGCTGGGGCACCGGCGAAGCCCTGATCGCCGAAGAACGCCTGGCCCCGGACTTCACCCTGCGCCATTTCGGGCGTCCGGCCCTGGTGAACCTGAAGAACCCCGATCCGGAGGACCTGACCCTGGTCCGGGAAGCCTGGGACCTGGCCCGCCGGGTCATCACCGCGGGAGAGCACGACCTGGTGATCCTGGACGAAATCAACCTGGCGCTGGCCTTCAACCTCATCCCGCTGAGTGAGGGGCTGGAAGTCCTGCGCCGGCGGCCGGCCTGGGTGGAAGTGGTCCTCACCGGCCGCCAGGCCCCCCCGGAACTCATCGACCTGGCAGACCTGGTGACCGAGATGCGCCCCATCAAACACTACTTCGAAGCCGGGGTGCCGGCCCGCCGCGGCATCGAGTGGTAGTTGTCAGTTGCCGTTTTTACGACCGGGAACCTCGCCACTACCCTACCCATTGCCGTGCTGGGGCTATCTCCCAACTCGGAGCTTAAAGCGGTGGCCGAGGAAGTGGAACATACCATAAGCCGGATCAGGCAGGATCTGACCTGAGGACCACATTTTCTTTTTCAGACACCATTTGGGTCTCGACGGGCAGCTGAAATGGAGCGGTTGCGGACGGGGAGCGGAGAATCAGACTGGGAGTAGGGAAGAGAAATAAGTCCCGCCCTGTCTGAGGGAAGTGATGGCGGGCAACAACTCATCGTCAATTTCGTCTTTCAGGAGGTAGCCTTCGGCCCCCAAAGACCTGGCCCGTTCTACATACTCGATATACTTATGGATGGTCAGGATCAGGACCTTGACCTCCGGATGATCCTGCTTGACTTTCCTGGCGGCCTCGAAGCCCCCCAGGTTGGGCATGGAAATATCCAGGAGGATCAAGTGAGCCTGGTATTTCTTAATAAATTTCAGCAGTTCCCGGCCATCATTGAGCTCGCCGATGACCTGCAAGTCCGGACTCGCGTCGATAATTTCCTTCACCATCCGGCGCACCGGCGGATAGTCATCTACCACCAGAATGTTATATTTGTAAGCGTCTTTTATGGTCATTTCTAGCCAATCCTCCATCCTGGAGCCTCTCAGGCGGGCTCATGAAAGTAATAACAATATAGCTATCATTCCTAAAAAGGCCTATGCGTAAAAATACTCATATTAAAGAAGGTAAATGTACCTATTTAGCGGTAAAATCATCTTAACTATATCCGGATAATTAAATTATGACTGCTTTGATCCCGGGAAACCTGCATACCACCGCCATGGCCATCCTGCCCCACGACCGGCCGGAGCCGGCTCTGGAGCTGGCCCTCTCTCTGGACATCCCCTTCTGGCCGCAACTGCCCCATGTCAGCTTTTATGAAGACATGTACGTCCAGGCCGGGGAGCATTTCCCCGGCATCGTGCTCTTCCCGGAAACTAGCTCCATCCGTTTCGACACGGCCAAATTCTACGACGAGCTACCCCAGATGTGGGAGCACTGGGATGACCTGGATTATTTCGACATCTCGCCGGCGTACTCGGCGGTTTACCACCGCTTCCTGCAGCTGGATTTCAGTAAATATGTGGCCATTCGCGGACAACTGGAAGGCCCCATCAGTTTTGGCCTGAAAATCCTGGACGAAAATGATCGCCCTATCATCTTCAGCGATGAGGTGCGGCCCGTCTTGCTGGACTTCATGGCCCGCCGGGTCCAGGCCCAACTGGCCCGCCTCAAGGCCAAGCATCCCAAGGCTTTCATGTTTCTGGATGAGCCCGGGCTGCAATTCATCTTCAGCTCCGTCTCCGGCTACCCGGATATGAGGGCCAAAGAGGACCTGGACCATTTCCTGGCCCAAATCGACCGGCCCCGGGGCATCCACCTCTGCGGCAACCCCGACTGGGAATTTCTCCTCAATCGCGACCTGGACATCCTCTCCATGGACATTTACTCCAACGGCGAGATCTTTCAGCATTACGGCAAGGCGATCCGGGCCTTTCTCAACCGGGGTGGGGTCCTGGCCTGGGGCATCATTCCCACCGGCTTCGAGTCCTTCGAGCAGGAGACTCCGGAGCGGCTGGCGGCCTACCTGGAGACCTTGTGGCCCACGCTTTTGGCCGCGGGCATCGACCGGGACCAGCTCCTGGCCCAGAGCCTGCTGGCCCCGGCCACCTGCTGCCTCATCAACCCGGACCGGGAAAAGACGGTGACCGCGGCCTATGCCTGGCTACAGCAGGTGTCGCAGCATCTTAGAGAAAAATATCGGTTGGCTTGACCCTTACCGCGTCTTGATGATGCCTATGCTTTTAACTGAAAACAGCAAACAGAAAACAGAAGACCGTATTTCATGACCGAGCGCCAGACCCCGGCCATCGTCCTGACGGTGCGCGAGTACGGCGAAGCGGACCTGTTGGTGACCTTCATCACCCCGGGACAGGGCCGCCTCACCGGCATCGCCAAGCACGCCAGGAAAAGCCGGCGCCGCTTCGCCCACTGCCTGGAGCCCTTGAGCCGGGTGGTCTTTTTTCTGTCCCCCCGGACCGGCCGGGACCTGGAGTTTCTGCAAAAGGGCGAACTGGTGCAGTCGTTTCCATCCCTGCGCCGGGATCTACCCCGCCTGGGGGCCGCCGCGGTGCTCTCCGAGGTCGCGGGGTTGCTGGCCGGCCCGCCGGAGGCCATCGGCGAAATCTTCGCCAGCCTGGAGGCGGCCCTGGCGCTGCTGGACCAGGGCCTGCCCCCGGACTCAATGCTGCCTGCCTTTCTGCTGCGCCTCCTCACCCTCGGGGGCTACGGGCCCCGGCTGGGCCAATGTCTCAAGTGCGGCCAGGAGCCGGCCCCGCCCCTGTGGTTCAGCGTTCCCCGGGGCGGGGTCCTGTGCGGCGCCTGCCGCTTGGAGGTGCCCGGTCCCTTGCTCTCTCTGAACCTGGGGACCTGGAAGCTGTTGCGCCTGGCCCAGGGGATGCCGCGGGAGAAACTCTCCCGCCTCCGTTTCCCCCGGCCCCAGCGGGATCAAAGCCTGGCTGTCTTCAAGGCCTTCCTGTTCCATCACCTGGGGCGGGGCCTCAAATCCTGGTCTTTTTGGGAGAAGGTGACCGAAAAATAGGGACACCTCCTATTTTTTCCGACAATACCTAATGTGGCGGGGATAATTTTTAGGAAAAATAGGAGGTGTCCCTATTTTTCTGAGATACGGCTGGGATGATTAAACTTTACCTCCACATATCCAACCTCTCTCATTCTTTCGCCACTTGGGTGGCGGCGGTTTTTGTGCTGCTCTTGATCCTGGAAACCCTACTCCCCCTGCGCCGGCGCAAGCGGAGCCGCCGCCAAAGATTGCCGGTCAACCTCGCGGTCACCGCCCTGGGCTTGGTCGCCGGGACCTTAACAGTGCGGCCCGCGGCCCTGGGGCTGGCCTTCTGGACCCAGGGCCACTCCTTCGGGCTTCTCCACCTCCTGCCCCTGCCCTTCTGGGTCGAGGTCGCGGTCGGCATCCTGTGGCTGGACCTCACCTTCTATTACTGGCACCGCCTCAACCACCTCCGGCCCCTGCTGTGGCGTTTCCACAACGTGCACCACGTGGACCCGGACCTGGATGTGACCACCTCCTTCCGTTTTCATTTCGGCGAAGTCCTCTATTCCACCCCGTTCCGGGTTTTGCAGGTGGGCCTCCTGTGGGTGTCGCCGGGCATTTATCTCCTCTATGAATTCATCTTCAACTGCGCCACCATGTTCCATCACAGCAACGTCCGCCTGCCCCTGACCCTGGAGCGCCTGCTCAATAAGGTGATAGTCACCCCGCGGATGCACGGCATTCACCACTCGGCCTTGGGCCCCGAGACCAACTCCAACTATTCCGTGGTCTTAAGCCTCTGGGACCGGCTCAACCGCAGCCTGCGCCTCAACGTCCCGCAAGCCGAGGTCGTCATCGGCGTGCCCGGCTACCTGCTGCCGGCAGAGAACCGCTTCTTCCGCCTGGTGGCCCTGCCCGTGGTCCGGCAGCGCTCCTATTGGCGCTGGCCCAGCGGCAAGGCAGCGACAAGAAAAATAGGTAAGGTCAATGACACTAGATTTATGGTAGAATGATAATGCTAGAATTTTTTCTTATAATCTCACCGTGGGAGGTGGAATGGTTCCACATATTAAACAGGTGCGAATCCTAAATTACAAGAGCATCGGTCAACTCTCGGTGAATTTGGAGCCTTTTACTGTTTTAGTTGGGCCTAATGGCTCAGGAAAAAGTAATTTCATTGATGCTCTTGCGTTTGTAAAGGATTGCCTCTCAGATTCTTTAGAATCGGCATTTAGGAAGCGCGGTGGAATAGGCGCTGTGCGGCGTCGCTCCGCCGGTCATCCGACTAATATTGAAATCGGTATTATCATGGACTTAGGTAATAGTCTTTTGGCCTCTTATTCCTTTAAAATTTCTGCTATGTTCAAGAAGAAATTTGAAGTGGCTTCTGAGCACTGTAAGGTGCAAGGTCTTTTTCAAAAAGAACATGAATTTAAAATCGAAAAAGGTGAATTCACTAAAGAGATTCCTGGCATAAGGCCGAAAGTATCATTAGATCGACTTGGTCTATATGCCGCTTCCGCAACCGAAGAATTCCGCCCTGTGTATGATTTTCTTACTTCTATGAGATTCTATTCCATAATACCAAAGGAATTGAGAAATTTACAGGAATCAGGCACCGAAGATTACCTTACCCCTGACGGTAGCAATGCGGCTGCTATTTTAAGACGTCTCAAAGAAGATGAACAATTAGCCTGGCGGTATGAGCGTCTTTGCAGTCTGCTCGCAAAAGTAGTGCGAGGCATTAAGAAAGTTGAATATCATGCTGTAGGACAAAAGGAAACGATCCAAATTAAACAGGAAGTCGGCACTAAATATCCATGGACATTTGACGCACTTAACATGTCGGATGGAACATTACGCATCCTCGGCTTGCTTCTGGCTGTTTATCAACCCGGACTTCACTCTGTCATTGCCGTTGAGGAACCAGAGGCGACTGTTCATCCCGCAGTTACGGAATTAATCATTGAAGTGCTTATGGATGCGGCAAATGAGAGACAGGTTCTTATAACCACGCATAGCCCAGATATTTTGGATTATAAGTACCTTAAAGACTCTCAAATAAAAATAGTAACAATGGAAGATTATAATACTTTGATCGCTCCGTTGTCTCAATCCAGCCGCGAAGCAATCCGCCAACATTTATATACTGCTGGAGAATTATTACGTTCAGGTGAATTAACTCCTGATATTGAGATGGCTAAAGAAGAATCAGCCAAACAATTGAAATTATTTTCATCCCAAACCAGGGACAAAAATGAATTTGACAATTCTCCCCATAGTTGAAGGCCAATCAGAAGTTGAATCTGTGCCTATCTTATTGCGCAGAATTTGCCATCAAATGCAAGCATCAAATATTCAGATTGCTAGGCCATTCCGGATTAAGCGTAATAAAGTAGTAAAAACAGGGGAATTGGAACGGGCAATTGAACAAGGGATCAGAGACCGCGGTAATATTGGCGCTATCTTGCTCCTATTGGATGCCGATGAAGATTGTCCGGCTACTCTGGCGCCGGAACTTTTAGAAAGATGCAGGCAAACAAAACCCCACTTGCCTGTGGCAGTAGTTTTAGCAACCATCGAGATGGAAGGATGGTTTCTCGGCGGCAAAGAGTCTTTGCGGGGTGTATGCGGTATCAAGCCAGATGCCGTCGCTCCACCGAATCCTGAAAGCATAAGGGGTGCAAAAGAAAGGCTCAGCAAAAATATGGAGCATGGCAGAAGATATCTCGAAACAGACGACCAACCGGCATTGGCAGTTAAATTAGATTTTGAGCTTACTAAAAGTCGTTGCCCATCCTTTGATAAATTCCTTCGTGAGGTCCAGAACCTAATAAATTTGATTCAGGGCAAATAACTCAAAACTCGAAACTCTCAGCTTGCTCCTACCTCTGACCCTCCTTATCTTTACTGCCAAGGAGGGCCATTTCAATGTCGTCAGCCAAATCATTAGAAGGCAAGCGCATCGCCATCCTGGCCGAGGACCTTTACGAAGACCTGGAGTTGTGGTATCCCCTGCTGCGCTTCCGGGAAGCCGGGGGCGAGGTGGTGGTGGTGGGGCCCGGCCCGGCCCGCACCCACGCCAGCAAGCACGGCTACGAAGTGGCGGTGGATAAGTTGGTGAGCGAGGTGGAGGCGGCCGACTTCGACGCGGTCATCATCCCCGGAGGCTACGCCCCGGACCGCATGCGCCGCCATCCCGCCATGGTGGCCCTGGTCCG
>JAPLJC010000240.1 GCA_026388765.1 Deltaproteobacteria bacterium | reverse complement strand
CTTTCGCAACCCGGAAGGATGATCTGACCATGATCCCAACCGACAGTTTGCTCGTAATCTTCCAGCAGACCTTCGGCCGTGCGGCCACGCTGGTCGCCCGCGCGCCGGGGCGCGTGAACATTATCGGCGAACACACCGATTACAACGATGGCTTCGTGCTGCCGGCCGCCATCGAGCGGGAGACGCGCATCGTTGCCGCGCCACGAGATGACGGCGTCGTGCGATTGGTCGCGCTCGACCTGGGGCGTGAGACTGCCTTTCGTTTTGCCGGCGTACAGCCATCGCACGAACAGGCGTGGAGTAACTACGTGCGCGGGGTTGCGGCCGGGCTGCTGGCCGCAGGTTATCCCGTGCGTGGGCTGGACGCGGTGATGAGCGGCGACGTGCCCATCGGCGCGGGGCTGTCGTCATCGGCCGCGGTGGAGATGGCCGCGGTGCAGGCGTTCAGCGCGGCCGGCGGCTTCACTGTGCCACCCGCCCAGGCCGCGGTCATCGGTCAGAAGGCAGAGCACCTGTTCGTCGGCACGAACTGCGGCTTGATGGATCAGCTCGCGTCGGCGTTGGGGCAAGAGGGTCACGTGTTGCTGATTGACTGCCGCGACCTGAGCTATCAGCCCGTCCCCATGCCGGCCGATGCCGCCATCTTAATCGCGGATACGGCCGTGCGCCGGCAGTTGGCGTCGTCGGCGTACAACGAGCGACGGGCGCAGTGCGAGGCCGCGGCGCGGGCGCTCGGCGTGGCGGCGTTGCGCGATGCCACGCTGGCGATGCTGGCGCAGGTGGATCTGCCCGACGTGGTGGCCCGACGGGCGCGGCACGTGATCGCCGAGAATGACCGCGTGCTGGAGACCGTGGCGGCCCTGCAAAGGGGCGACTTGCACAAAGTCGGCAGCCTGATGGCAGCCTCGCACGCCAGCCTGCGCGATCTGTACGAGGTCAGCAGCCTGGAGCTGGACGCGATGGTCGAGTTATTGACCGCGCAGCCCGGTTGCTACGGCGCGCGGCTCACCGGCGCGGGATTCGGCGGCTGCGCGGTGGCGCTGATGGACGCGGGCGCGGTCGCCGCCGCGATTCCGGCCGTGAGCGAGGCGTATCGGGTCCGCACGGGCTTGAATCCGGCGCTCTACCCCACGCGCGCGGCCGCGGGGGCGAGTGTGGCGCGCGTCTGAAGAAGGCGGATTTCCGAGAAGCACGCATCACGTGGCATGCAACACGTCCAACGCGATCATAATTCCCGCCACCGATGCCATCGAAGTGATTTCCCCGCGCCGCACCATGTCGCGCAGCTCGGCCGGCGTGTGATAGCTCACTTCGATCGCCTCGCCCGGATCGAGTTCCTGAGGGCCGTCCAGGTGCGCGTCCAATGCCAGGTAGATGAGCGCCTTGTCGGGTCCTCGAATGATGTCAATGACCAGGTGGCCCAGCTCCTGCCAGCGATCGGCGACCAGGCCGGTTTCCTCGCGCAATTCGCGTTGGGCCGCGGCCAACGGCGGCTCTTCCGGCGAATCCAGGTAACCGGCCGGCAGGTCGAAGCTGTCGTGACACGTGCCGTGCTTATACTGGCGCTCCAGCGGCACGGCGCCGTCGGCCAGCACGTCGAAGACCATCGTGTAATCGCGACCACGGCTGCGTGTGTA
>JAPLJC010000006.1 GCA_026388765.1 Deltaproteobacteria bacterium | reverse complement strand
CCATTTCCATTCCAGGGATACGGCTTCAATATTGATGGGCTTTTCGGCCGAAGAGATGGGCTTATAGGGATCCAGAGAATGCGTCCTGGTCCAGGCCAGAATCGCCAGAACCGTGACAATGGCAATGGGAACGGCCCACATGACAAAATCGGTTTTAGCGGAATAATTCCATTTCGGAATATAAGTCGATTCAGTATTGGAAGCTCTGTATTTTAGGGGAAACCAGAAAGCCATAATGAAGACGGGAATGACGACGATCGCCATGAGCACGATGGCCGTAATGATGACGAACCGCTGCTCCTCGCCGATCGGTCCTTTGGGGTCGAACAAAAGTATCGTGCTGCAACCTCCGAGGAAAGCTACGGCACATAATGATGACAAGCCGACAAAAACGAAATATTTCTTTCTCTTCATTTATCCCCCAAGGTCTCAAGGGTCTTTACATTTTGGAAAAATCAACCGCTGAACGGATGCATCTGATCGCCTGTAGGATTATCAGGATCGCTGAGAGGAGCTTGCCGCACCTGAAAAATCCGCGGGCAGCTTAAAGGAAAAATTAAGACCTGGAAGCAAGAATTGCAAGGTATCGGTCGGTATTAATGACCCTCCTCACCCGCTCCCCTTTCTGGTTGAGGAAGATGTGGCTCCTGGCGCTATTCGTTACCAGGCCTGGTAAATGCAATGTTTCTGCTATCAACCAGCTACTTACTGTATAAAAACAAGAAGTTATGATCTGCTTACATATATCGTTGGGGACGAAGGTTCCCAACTATTGTTAGGTTTTGACACAGCCGGGCCTTCGGCCCTCTGCGTCAAATCCTTCTGACCTTCACCAGGGACCCAATAGCCATAAATATCTACGGTCATGCTGATGGAATGATGGCCCAACTGAGGGAGTTATTGGAGCCGTGATAAGTTTTTGAGCATAGCGAAGCTATCGAAAAAGGTTCTTTGAATCTAATCTAATCACAATTTTGCAAGATTAAAGATTTCCCGGATTCCGGGCCATCACTTCTGGGGGATGACTACTGGCTTTCTGCTGGGGAGAGGCGGTATTCAAGGAGAGCGATTACTTGTGCCAGGATCTTCAGTTATCATCAGGCTGGCAGAAACATAAATGATCTCCATATCCTATAAGGGCATTTGTGGGGAGCACGTCTTTGCGGGCCTACAGGAAAAGGAAGCCAGAATATCCGGGATGGACGGAAGAATTTCTGCAGGCTTGCTTGCTGTGGTTGAGTGCCAGATCGCCTACCTTCTGAGCTCGACATTTAGGTCAGAAAGGAATTGAACCGCTATTCCGTAATCAAAGGAGTTCTCTTCTGGTGGTTCTATGCGCACAACTTTTCCCAAGGCTTTTAACCGTGAAACATGCCGCATAATTGGAATGGTATCGACGGTGAAATTTCGTATATCTCCATCATCAATCGGTACCGGTGGCGGGCATTTAAAAAACATGCCCCCTTGGCAGATATTTTTTAACACACCCAGGCCAGCGAAGGATTTACCCGAATCTGGTGAGTGGATTAGGTACCCCATTGGCAAGTCCACGTCCAATCTGGGATATTTACGGTTTTCCATGCCAGAGCCCAAAAATTAGGATAAATTTGTGAATAATCTTATTAAAATATTTTGTAAAAAGCTACTTTTTTTAGAAGCGAAAATATTGAATGGTGGGAAAGCCAGGTGGTTCGGAGGAAGCTCAATAAGCGCTATCTTGCCACCAGGGAAAGTTATCGATGCCAGGGAAGAAGGTTATCGCCGGAACATGGAAGGTTACTAGTATGTTAAGCATATCGAAGGTGGTCTACTCCCCGCCAAAAAGGACTCGATCCCCGGGAAATGTGTTATAATTTTTCCTAGCTCCTTTAATTCCCCTGGCCCCAGGTGGGGCGCAGATGCATTTAGGAATAATAGCTGGGAATAAGTGCATCAAAAGGTTGGGGCCGTCTTGACGGTTTTGACTCCTCTTTCAGGAAACTCTATAAAATCACCCCAGGAATCCCTACCATAATCCGCCGTATCCCCAGGAGGAGTTCAAATTAGCCTGCAATTGTAAGGGGTTTTACAGCATTGTCAAATCACGAGAAGCTATATACGCCAGTTCAAGGGAAAACTTACTCACTGTTTGCTGAGGGCGACGATAGCGAACGTTACTATACAGAAATAAAACGCTTGGCAGATGCGTTCCTCCAGCGCTGCCCTGACGAAAAAAGGCTTTTGGGCCTGATACAGAAGGTGGGAAAGAAGCCCTTTCTTTTGGGCTGGAAAACCACGGAGGCCGATCGGAAGACACTCCAATTCGTTAGAGAGACTCTCAGGCAGTCCTTGTCCATCTATACCCAGAATGTTTCGGAACACTTGAAAAGCTTGCCCCTGGCGAAGAGGGCTGACAGTACGCTGGCCACGACGGAGGAGAAATACCACCTGTACATGCTTGAGATCGAATTAGTGAACAGAATCTACCGAGAAGAATTCAAACGCGCCGATTACAAGTTCGCCCTCATCGCCCATTGCCTGCGCGACTTCAGGCCGGATTGCCGCTCAGTAAAGGGTGATATCGAGGCCGTGTGCAGGGGTTGCACTGAGGACTGCTTCATTCGCCTGGGGAGTGTCCTCCTCGAGAAATACGGCATCAAACCCTATATTTCTGTAGAAATGGACCAGGAGAGGCTCTTTAGAAGACTCAAGCAAGAGCACCCCCGCATCGGTGCGCTCGGAATCGCCTGTATCCCGGAGCTTGCCATGGGCATGAGGCTGTGCATCCGCACCGGCATCCCACCCGTTGGCATTCCATTGAATGCGAATCGATGTGCCAGGTGGATGTCGCAGGCTCACGAGACCTCTTTCAATTTGGAACAACTTGAAGAACTGCTCAGGTGAGCACCAATCTGGATCAACAGAAAATAGCTGCCCTTGGGGAAGAAATCCCCCGCAATGAGATTGGTCACCACCTTGCCTTTTACCAACCGCCTAAGAAACACCAAAGAATAATCCCCCGGGCTATCACTGGCGCTCAAGCCTCTGGCATAATGGGTGGCGCTCACCAGGACCTCTTCCGCCCCGTCGCCTTCCAGGTCGACGCGGCTCACCTGGTTGAGACGTAGCTGGGGGTGGGCTAGGCCTTTTTGTCTCAGGATGTCGGCCGCGGCGTCTTTATAGACTTGCTGTTCGGTGTCCAGGAGCCTGGGCACCCGGGGGAGGGCATTAAATGAGCCGCCCACCAATATGGTAAATCTTAAGAAAGATATTTATCTTTAGATAAATTACCTTTCCGTGGTAAATTTGCCATTAAAATAGGGGGGGCATTTCGACGATTTCTTCGACCCCTCAGGCTTTTTATAAACTCGCTAGCTGTTGAACTTCCTTTCGGCTCATCGGTGATCCCCTCGGGGGGCAATTATGCGGCGTGTTGCAGTTTTCCAAACGTTGGCGGTGTTTTTCCTGGCTTTGGCAAACCCCTCCCCGGTGGCTTCCCAGGACCTTCCCACTCTGTTTCCCATTCAGCAACAAGATAAGTGGGGCTTCATCGACCGGGCCGGGAAGGTGGTCGTCCCGCCTCAGTTTAAGCATGCCGGCGATTTCCATCAGGGGCGGGCCATCGTTAAGGTAGGAGAAAAGTTAGGTTTTGTCGACGAAACCGGAAACGTCGTCATCCCACCCCAATTCGACCGGGTCGAGGATTTTGCCGGCGGCCTGGCCGGAGTGGAAATCGGCGGAAAATGGGGCTTGGTGGACCCCAACGGGAAAACAGTCATCTCTCCCCGGTTCACCGCGTTGGGCACTTTTTCCGAAGACCGGGCCCCGGTGCAGCTGGAGGAAAAATGGGGCTTCATTGATGCCAGCGGTGCACTGATCGTCCCCTGTGAGTACGTTGAAGTTGGCCCCTTCGCCGAGGGTCTGGCCGCGGTCCGGCGGGGAGCGGAGTGGGGCTTTATCAACCAGACCGGCAAATTCGTCATCGAGCCCCAATTTCAGCGGGCCGATCGCTTCCACGAGGGCTTGGCGCCGGTGATGGATACTTCGGGGGCATGGGGTCTTGTGGACCGGACCGGCAAGATGGTTATCAAGGTCAAGGCCAATGAGGTGGGCTTCTTCTCAGAAGGCCTGGCCGCCATCAAAATCGATGGCAAGTGCGGTTATATCGACCGCTCGGGCCAGATGATCATCACCCCTCAATACGACCTGGCGCAACCCTTCTTGGATGGTCTGGCTGCAGTGTTGCTGGAACTTAGCCGGCCTGGAAGGCTTTTCACTGACTTTTATTGGATACCGGCCAAATGGGGTTTTATCGATAAAACCGGGAAGATGGTCATCATCCCCCAGTTTGCCGAGAACTTGGCGGAAAAAGGCGGGCCCCCGCCTTACTTTTCCGGGGGTCTGGCCCGGGTGAAGATTCCCCGCCAGTGGGGTTTTATCGACAAGTCCGGTAGCCTGGTCATTTCACCCCGGTTTGATTATGCAGAAGACTTCAAAGGGGAGACCGCTATCATCATCAACAACGGCCTCGAAGGGCTTATTGACCGGTCAGGAACCCTCGTTGTCCCGCCACAATATGAAGGGGTCCAAAATTTCAAAGAAGGGAGGGCCTTGGTCATTAAGGATGACAAACAGGGTTCCATATCCTTCGGTTTCATGGACCGGAGCGGCAAGCTGGTCATCCCCTTTAAATTCGAGGCAGGGGGAAGTTTCTCGGAGGGGCTGGCCGCCGCCTGCGTGGGCACTGAATATGGTTACCTGGACCGGCAAGGCCGGTGGGCCATACCTCCAATCTTTGCTTACGCCACATCTTTTTCCCAGGGTTTTGCCGGGGTGAGGAAGGGGGAGAAAGCTGGATTCATTGACCACACCGGAAAAATGGTCTTCGGGCCTTTTGATCAGGTGGAGAGATTTGCGGAGGGGTTAGCTGCGGTGCAGGTCGGCAAACGCTGGGGTTATATCAACCGGAGGGGCAAGGTAGTCATTTCTCCCAGGTTCGAGTTGGCCGGGCGCTTCGCGGCAGGCCGGGCCGTCATCATAGTCAACGGCAAATATGGATATATCGATCGCGCCGGGAAGATGGTCATTCCGCCGCAGTTTGAGTCAGCCGAGCCATTTTCCGAGGGTCTGGCGCTGGTGTATGGTGATGAAAAGTTCGCCTTTATCAACCGGAGTGGAAAAACCGTGATTCCGCCCCCCAATTTTAAGCCGGTTGATTTTGGTCCGGAAGAGCCGGGCTCGAGATTCTCCGGCGGCCTGGCCCCAGTGCAGATTGGCGAGAAATGTGGCTTTGTGGACCGGGAAGGGAAATTGGTCATCTCCCCCCGGTTCTTAAACGCCAGAAATTTCTCCGATGGACTTGCGGCAGTAGAGGTGTGCTCCGGGTGGGGTTACATTGACCAGAGCGGCAAATTTGTGTGGCAGACCACAGATCCTTGTGACCGCTGGGGTCATCCCCTGAACGAGTGAAACTTTTTCCAGCAGACCGAGCCTGAGAAGGAGATGGGGCGATGCAGAGAACGACTTGTGGGTTCGACTCGGCCCGGGAATTTTCCGAAGGCCTGGCCCCGCTCATAGTGGGCGGCAAGTTCGGCTTTGCCGACCAAACCGGTAAGCTAATCATCCCGGCGAGCTTTTCTGAGGCCCGCAACTTCGCCGAAGGCCTGGCGCCAGTGGGGGTGGGCCACAGGGAGGGTTACATCGACAAAACCGGCAAGTCCATGTGGCAAAGCGGAGATTAGGCGCCGCCATCCAGGAGCTTTTTTTCCTTCATCGTACTTTTTTCGAGGTTGGTCATGAAGAGGTTGGGAGTTGTGCTCTTGGGGATGGTGATGATCTTTGGAGTTCCGCTCTGGGTGGCAGGAACAGAACCACCAGCGGCTGGAGCGCCTCCCATTTCACCTCAGGGTGAGAAGGCCGTCCAGGTCATCTGGACCGGCAAAAGCGGCGGCTTCGAGATTCGCTGGACCACCATTGATATCCAGGCACGGCCTCTGAACAAGCCTGGCCGGCTGGTGTTTTCCGCGGCTCGGCTGGCGAACCGGGGTTTTCAGACCTTCATCTCGCCTCCTAATCTCGACGGCAGCGAAGAGCAAATCACCTATGAGCGAAAATTCACCCTGCTGTCGGTGGTCGGCTCCATCATCAGCCTCAGAGATGAACTCTATTATTATGTTAAACCCAGCGCCCATCCCGGCGTGGAAACCAGGTTTACCACTATTGACCTGGCCAAACCTGGGATAGTGCCCGATCCCTGGGCCATAGAAGGGGGCTTTAGCCTGAAAAAATTGGGCCAGGTGGCGAAGCTGACGGATTACTTCCCGGAGAATGAGGTGCTCAAGGCTCTGCTCAATAATGGCATTATAAAGGAGGCTCTGGCAGGAGAGTCACCCCCATCCCTGGTAAAACTCTTTGAGCTCCTAACGGAGCAGCCTATTAGGATAAATGAGGTACCATACGTATTCCCCCGGGACTTCCTCACCCGCTTCGGTTTTCATCACCTTCAGAGGGATAAGGTGGCCGTACTTATGGGTCTGCCTTCGTCGGGCGGTGCCGCCCGGGGCTTCCACGCCGAACTGAGTCTCCTGTTGCCGGTTCCCCCGACCTTGAAAAAGTCGCTCCCCCTGGGGGCTTCGGGGAAGGAAGGGTTTCTTATGACAGACCGGAAAAAGATTGCCGGGGAGGGTGTCACGCTTATTTCCTTCTCGATTGATGGGAAAGGCAAGGTGAAATAAGGATAACTAACATGAGGCCAGGGCCTGACGTTGTCCTCGAGGGGGAAGTTGGTCATGAAGAGATGGGGATTTGTGCTCTTGGTGATAGTGATGATTTTTGGCGCCCTGGCCGAGGTGGCAGGGACAGAATCAAAGCCAGAAGGGGGGAGTCTGGCGGCACGAGAGAAGCAGGAAACGATATCGGTCATTTGGGCTGGAGAAAGCGGCGGCTTTACAATTCGCTGGACAGCTATGGACATCCAGGTCCAGCCCCTCAAGCCCCCAAATCGGGTGGTTTTCTCGGCCCGGTCCCTGGCGCAAAAAGAATTTGCCCGCATCGCGGCCACGGAACAAAAATATGGCTTCAAAGAGCGATACTGCGAAGTCGTGTGCAACTACAAAATCCTTTCGGTGGCGGGCTCTATCCTGAGTTTCTTTGAAGGGGGAGATGTTGATTGTGAAAAAACCGCTCACCCCTCTTCAACCAACCGCTTTACCGTCATCGACCTAAAAAAACCCGGAGACTTTTCCAGGAGGCGGGTGAAACTCACGGACTATTTCCCGGAAGCCGCGGTTTATCAGGCACTACTGGGAGACCCGCGGTTGCGAGAGGCCCTGTCCCGGCGAGAGCCGCGCCCGCCGCAATCTCCCCGGAACCTGGCCGAACTTTGCACCGGGTTAAAAGATGTGCTTTTGGACGATGGCTTTTGCAGCTATGCGCTTCCGGAAGATTTCTTAACGCGGTTCGCCTTTCACCGTCTGGAGGGGGATAAGGTGGCGGTTCGCCTGGCACTGCCATATTTTGGAGAAATATGTCGGGGCCGATATCTCGAATTGGATCTTTTGCTGCCAGTGCCTGAAAACCTGAAAGAACCCCTGGCCCTGGCGCAGACCGGGAAGGCCGGGTTTCTCATGCAGGACCAAAAGCGCCTCTCCGGAGAGCAGTCCACCATTATGAGGTTCACCAAAGGTAAAGAGAAGGCGGAACCGGTGCCAGAATAGCCAGGCCGGTGAGAAATGAACCAAAGCGAATAAAGTGGCATAAAGCCTTACCTAAAAGAGGCGCATCCACTGGATGGTTGCCCTCGGGAGGACACCCCAATAATGTTTTTAAGGCGGATAAGTGTATTTTTTTTCGGGTTAATGATCTTAACAGGAAACTCCCCCAGCCGGTTGCAGGCTGCCGAGGTTGCCCCCCTTGTGAACCAGGGCTGGCTGCTGGGCGGCTTTTCCCAGGGGAAGTGGCTCTCTGCTCAGGACACGGCCAAAGCTCTCAAGGGGGAGAAACTTATCAGCTCTGCACCCTGACCCAGCCCCTGGGAAAGGTGCAGGGAAGTAAACCGAAACCTAACCCAGTGGGAGAGGTGGGACCGGAATTCGGGATCACCTTCAATCCTTCTCCCAAGAGCCGGGAACCGGTGGTGGCCGTGGGCGGGACCTGGAAGGCCATGCCCCGGCAGCCGCGCCTCCTTACCGATAATCTCGAACCCTATGTAGAGGCGGCGAAAGAAGTCCTTAAAAGCAAGGGCATTACCGACCCTCAAGTGAATCTCACTCAGGTCATTGAAATCGACCTGGACGGCGACGGCGTCAAGGAAGTGCTGATAGGCGCCCGCCGTTTCACCATGCCGCATCGTAGCGATGTTCTGAATAACGGCGATTATTCCATGGTCTTCGTCCATAAAAAGGCCACGGGGGTAGCAAACAATATCCTGGTTGAGGGACAATTTCAGACCGCCTCCCGACCGGAGGCCGGACTGGCCTTGACTTATCAGGTGACGGGTCTGGTTGACGCCAACGGGGACGGGGTGATGGAAATCATGGTGAACTACACCTATTATGAAGGCGGTGGGGCGCGACTCTTTCAACTCAAGGGAGATAAGGCAGAACTGGTATTGGGCGAGGATTGGGGGGCTTAGACGCGGGACTGGGAAAAGCGGCTGGGGGTGGTGCTTAATTCGCTACCGCGGAGATCGAGGCTATCCGCATTCAGGTTGAATCTCGTTTAGGGAGGATATTTGCCTCCATGGGCACCGATGGGTACAGCAGAAGAACTAAGAATAAAGAGGTAAGCATGACTACATTTATTTTAGTTCTATTATTGATCCTGGTACCAACCGCTTCTGATTCGCAACCCATAAAGGCCAAGGTTGATAAACAGAATATCTATCGTGATTCAGGCAAAGTTATGGGAGGGCAGCGTACAGATGGAAAGGACCTTTATAGTATCAAGTTCGGCAAGCACGACACCTTTGAAAGGTTGGTCTTAAGCATCCACAAGTGGACAACAGACGAAAACCTTATTCCGAAAGGAGATAGTCCTCCCGCCGCCATACCTTGTCAATTTGAAGTCACTTACGAAGAGTATCCCTTCCGGTTGTATTTTGACCTTGAAGGGGTTCGCTGGACGAGCGCCACGTTACCGACCCTTGCAAGTAGTGAATATATTAGCAGTATGTACTTCATATTTCCTGATTCTTGGGGGAATGCAAGATTGGCGGTAACATTTAACAAGCCCATGCAATATGAAGTTTTTGAGCTTCATGATCCGGCCAGAATTGTTGTTGATATTAAGGCAAGAGACAGCAGTGCAATTAAATTTCCTCCAATCTACTCATTAAGATCACGATCTTCTGATGATCAAGATGAGTTGAGAGAGGTTCAATACAGATTATATGAACTAAAGAATCCGGAGGATGATTGGGGACGCGAGAAAGAAATTCCTAAAGGTAAAAATATTAGAATCATAAAGTCACAAGATAATAAATTATTTATAGAAGAAGGATACTATAAGACAAAACAAGAGGCTTTAAATAGACAAAAAATATATGCCAAAGAGGGGATAACCTTATTTATTGAAAAGAGAAAAGCGGATGAAATTCCCAAATCAATTCAAAAATGAGTGGTTTACCCTTTAAACCGGGGTGAGGGGCCAACTATCGCTGGGGAGGAGGCTTTCCTTTAGCCGGGGGTTAACTTCGGGGACCGACCTGAATGTGTGGCTGGTGGCCCGCACCATAGCCGGAGTGAGATCGAACCGATGGACTTAATGAGAAAACCGCGCCGCCGGATGATTACCATCGCCATCGTCAGCAGCGTCATGATCAGCCTGGTGGGGCTTGCCGCCTATGCCTGGGTGGAAAAAAGGGAGGCAGCGACCAGGGGCAGAATCGCCCTCTTGGCGGCGCAAAGCCGCAGCCTCCTGGAAAGTGAATCTGACCTGGCTTTACTCTTGAGTTTGGAAGCTAACCGCCTGGCCGAGAACCTGGCCGGCTCCGCAACTCTTGGGACAGGTTTGCTGAAAAAGGCCGCCTTTGCCTTAAGTAATGAGAACTCCGCGGCGGGGGCAGCCAAAAGCAGTTTGTTTGCCGCGCTGACCCTGCTGCCGCAGCGAGTCCGGTTCTTCCACGAGGCCGGGCAGATCATGGCCTTCAGCCCGGACGGCCAAAAGTTTGCTTTCCTGGAGGACCAGAACCTGGTCATTCATGATCTGGCCAGCGGTCAGCAGGTCAGCCAGCCGCTCACCGGGATTAACCATATTGAGAATATTGATGGCATGACTTTCAGCTCAGACGGCCATCTCCTGGCTTTGCGGAGGTGGGGCGGCAGCATTTCTTGGTGGGAAGTCGGCAAAGGCCAGTCGCCGGGTCCCACCCTCAATGGCCGCAAAGACGGGTTGCACGGGGTCATCAGCCCGGACGGCAAACTCCTGGCCTCTATAACCGAGAAAGGCGTGGTAATAAGGGACCTGATCAGCCTCAAGCCGTTATATGAACTGGAACACTCAGGCAACCTGCAAAGGCTGATCTTCAGTCAGAATGGCCAGTCCTTGCTCTGTGGCGATGACAATGGCAGGTTCATCCGCTGGGATCTGGCCACCCGCCAGCCGTTGATCCTGCCCTTCACCATTGATCCGGATGCGCCACCCTATCGACGGCCCCTGACCAGTGTCGACTTGAGCCCGGACGGCAACGTGGCGGCCCTTCTGGATTTGGATTCCAAGGCGGGAGAACAGACCATCACTTTGTATGATGTGCCAAGGGGCAGACAGGTCGGCCGGATATGGACCGATCGCAGCGACCTTATGAGTTTGGCCTTCAGCCCCAACGGCAAAATTCTGGCAGCCAGGGGAGAGCCCGGGGTTTTCCGGTGGGAGGTCCTCAGGCAGAGACCCTTGCCCCCCCTGCTCACCGGCCATCTGGGATGGGTGGCCAACTTTCGTTTCAGTCCCGACGGCAAACATCTGGCCTCGGCCGATAACTTGGGAAACATCATCCTGTGGAATTTGACTGGCACCTCCCTATCCCATGATCTTGGTACCAAGAACCTTGGGGTGGAGTGTGTGGCGTTCACCCCCCAGGGCCGCGCCATGGCTTTAGCCGGGACCGCACTGGAAATCTGGGAGATGGCAGGTGTACCCCAGTTGAAGAAGACCTTGGAATTCAGCAAGGACGATAAGACCGGCAAGCTCTCTCTTAGAGAGGACCTGGAACCAAGGGAATCCCGTGAAAATCTAGTGGTTATCTATAGGCTGGCTTACAGCCCGGACGGCCAAACCCTGGAACTGGTCGACGGTGACGGTGATATCCATCTCTGGGACCTAACCCGGGGGGTCCAGATCGGCCAACCGGTAAAAACCTCCTTCGAATTTTACAACCGGGTCGCCCTCACCTTTACTCCCGAGGGTCAGGCCCTGGCCGCGGTGAGCTCAGAAACCGGGATCACTTTATGGAAGCTGTCCCGGGAGCAGACCAAGGGGGAGCCTCTCACCGGTGGCAAAGAACACTTATCCTGCCTGGCCTTCAGCCCGGACGCCAGGCTGCTGGCCGCAGGGGATAATCAGGGGAATATCTTCATGTGGGAAGTGGCCAAGGGCAACCAACCGCTGCCGCCGCTCGCCGGTCAGGCCCAGACCCTGAATAGCTCAGCCTTCAGCCCGGACGGCCGACTCCTGGCGTCATGGTATTCCTCGGCTAACATCAAGCTGTGGGATGTGGCCGGACGCCGGCAAGTGGGCCGGAGCTTCACGAAAATTGGTGCTGACAACATCGTCGATCTGTCCTTCAGTCCGGACGGCCGGACCCTGGCAGTGCTCTACGATCTGCAAGAGGCTTGCCTGTGGGACGTGGGCACCGGCGCCATGATTGGCTCGCTCCCCGATTCCCCCTATAAATCTGGCTATTTTCCCAGACGACTCCGACATAGTTTCCTGGCCTACAGTCCTGATGGCAAGACCCTGGTGTGGGCCAGCACCGGGGACAAAGTCATGCTCTATGATGTAAATCTGCAGTCTTGGAAAAATCGGGCCCGGGGCATTGCCAATCGTCATCTGACTTCGGAGGAGCGGCAGCAATACCTGGGCGAGCAGCCTTAGCGGGGCTGCCTGTCAGTACCTGCCGTTCTGGGAGTCTCCGTCTAAGGTTTCCCCTTATTTGGGTTGTCCGGGCACCTGAGTTCTGTCGGCTTGGTCAGTTGCTCCAGCTTCTTGGTGAGTTTGGTGTTCTCCGAATAGTCCACGGGGCAGGCGATCACCGAGACCGTGTCCTCGGCCAGCGCTTTCATAAGGCTCACACCTGTAGGGCCAGCAGACGCAGTTCGGTGAGTTCCTCCACGGCGTAACGCAGGCCCTCCCGGCCGAAGCCCGAGGCCTTGACCCCGCCGTAAGGCATATTATCCACCCGGAAGGCGGGCACATCGTTGATGATCACGCCCCCAACCTCCAGGGTTTCGAAGGCTTGCCAGGCGTGGGCCAGGTTCCGGGTGAAAACGCCGGCCTGGAGCCCGTAAACCGAGTCGTTGGCCATTTTGAGCGCCTGGGTGAAATCGGCGAAAGGCGCCAGGACCACCACCGGTCCGAAGATTTCGTCCTGCCACACCTTCAGGTCCCGGGTGACATTTTCCAGCACCGTGGGGGGCATGAGGTTTCCTTCCCCCGGCCCGCCGCTAACCAGGCGCGCCCCGCCGGCCAGGGCCTCATCGACCCACTGCCTGACCCTGGCCCCGGCGCCGGCGTCGATAAAGGGCCCCACTACGGTTTCTGGCCGGCGGGGGTCGCCCACCACGACCTTTGTTTGCACGGTCCGGAGGAAAATTTCTTTAAAGGCCTCATAAATATCCTGGTGCACCAGGAGACGCTGCACCGAAATGCACACTTGGCCCGCGTGGGCAAAGGCGCCGATGGCGGTCCGGGCGGCGGCTGCCTCCAGGTCGGCGTCCGCGTCCACGATGCAGGCGGCGTTGCCCCCCAGTTCCAGGATTACTTTCTTAGGCCCCGCCAAACCCTTGAGGCGCCAGCCCACCGCGGCGCTGCCGGTAAAGCTGAGGGCCTTGAGGCGCGCCTCGGCGACATACTTTTCCGCCAACTGGGAGGAACTGGGCAAAACCTGCAAGCCCCCGGGGGGGAGACCGGCTTGCTCATAGATTTCCGCCAATTTGAGCGCGGTCAAGGGGGTGGCCGAGGGGGGCTTGATGATGATGGGGTTGCCCGCGGCCAGGGCCGGCCCCACCTTGTGGGCCACCAGGTTGAAGGGAAAATTAAAGGGAGAAATTCCCAGGACCGGGCCCAGGGGGAAGCGCCGGGTTATCCCCCAACGCCCCCGGCTGGCCGCGGTCAAATCGAGCGGGATGACCTCGCCGCCGATTCTGGCTGCCTCCGCCGCGGCCAGGCTCAGGGTGAGCACCCCCCGGGCCATCTCGCCCCGGGCGTAGGTGAGGGGCTTGCCTCCCTCTGCCACAATGGTCTGGGCCAGTTCCTCCTGGCGATTCTCAACCCCGGTCGCCAGCTTTTCCAGCATTTGCTGGCGCTCCAGGCTGGAGAAAGACTTGAAGGTGACGAAGGCCTTTTGAGCCGCGGTGATGGCCGCGTCCCATTCGCCTGCCGCGGCCAGGGATACCTCCCCCACCGTTTCCCCGGACCAGGGGGAGAGGACGGCCAGCTTCTCTTCGGTTTCCACCCAGCTATTGTTAATGAAACAACCTTTATTCATCTTAGTTTCCTTTCCCATGTTAGAGTTTTTCGGCGACCGTCTTCATCTCCATGAAGAGCCGCACGTAGTCCGGACCGCCGGCCTTGGCATTGGACCCTGACATCTTAAAGCCGCCGAAAGGCTGGACCCCGACCCGGGCGCCGGTTATCCCGCGGTTGATATAAAGGTTTCCCACCTCAAATTCACGTTTGAGAACCTCCTGCTCATAAAATCTGGTGAGCCTGGCCGGATCGAGGAGGCCACAATTGAGCCCAAAGATGCCCTGGCTTAGGTCTATCGGACGAAGCTCCGGAAGCCGGGCGGTCAACTCCTTAACCTCCAGGGTCCTGAAGGCTACCCCGGCATCAGCCATGTGGGCCAGAGCCTGGCGCCATTTGGCCATCTGTCCGGCGGTTTTCAGCCAGAGGTAGCCAATTTTTTTCAGGCCGATGCGGTGGGAATCTTTCTCGAGGCTTTCATAAAAAGCGATGGAGCCCTGACTGAGTTGACGATTCACCGGGGAAGAAAACATATCTCGAAAAGCTGCGGCGCTTCTGGCCGTATCTCCCCGCCCCGAAGCTGCCAGCCTCTCGACTACCAGGAGATCGAGGCCCGCCTGGCTCTTCAGAAGATGATAAGCGCTGGCCAGACCTAAAATGCCTGCCCCGATAATGATGACCCGATGACCCTGCGTCATTTATGCCCCTGGTTCAACGGCTTCTGATCAAGACAATTAAGTATTCCTCCGGCCTCACGCCATAACGGGAGATTACTATTAGTCCTGGACGGCAAAAAATCTGGAAACTTATCAATGGGTTCAAGAAATTGCTGATCTAGCGGCCTACCGAAACCGGAGGGCAAGAGGCGGCGATGAGCAAAAGGGTCCTCATCAAGGGCGCAGCAGTTAGAGATTTCCACAATTTCAACCTTTATTTTAAGGACAATCCCGATTACCTGGTTGTGGCCTTTACTGCCGCCCAGATTCCCCTGGTGCAGGACCGTATCTATCTCCCGAATTGGTTGGTTTCTCATAGGTACCGTACTTGGGGTCCTTGGCTCCCTCCCATTAGCGAGTCTTCTTGACAGGGTGATCTTAGCCCCTACCTTATATGCATTCTCTGACGCCTTTTCCTCATAGGCCCCACGATCCCTCGCACTCCTAATCTGAACCGGGCCAACATACTTGGAGAACCCAGGCCTTCAAATCTCCCGATCTCAATAGCGTTTGCTAACTAACATCAAGAAGGAGGAAGCCATGTCACAAACCAGTGGCCGTTCGAAGAGGAGCGAAAAGGGGCTGCTGACCCTGGACAACTGCGTGGTGGCGATCATCGATCTCCAACCCCAGATGCTCTTGGGACTACAAGAATTTCGTTAAGGCAACACTGCCTTCCATATTCTCTGAGGAGTAGGAGGATAACATCATGTCTGATCTATACAAGCGTTTGCGTAAAGACGACGTCGCAGTGCTGATGCTCGACCACCAAACCGGACTATTTTCATTGGTTCGGGATTTTCAGCCGGATGAATTCAAGAACAATGTCCTGGCGCTCGCCGCCTCGGCAAAATATTTCAAACTGCCGACGATTCTGACGACTAGCTTAGAGCAGGGTCCCAACGGGCCGATCCTGCCGGAACTGAAGGCGATGTTCCCCGAGGCCCCATATATTCCTCGCCCCGGTCAAATCAATGCCTGGGACAACGAGGAATTCGTCGCGGCCGTAAAGGTGACCGGCAAGAAACAGCTCATCATCGCCGGCATCGTCACCGACGTCTGCGTCGCCTTTCCGGCCCTATCGGCGATCAACGAGGGCTTTGAAGTCTTCGTCGCCGTCGACGCTTCGGGCACCTTCAATTCGGTGGCGCGCGCAGCAGCCCATCAGCGCATGGCGGCAGCCGGCGTGCAACTGCTGAACTGGTTCGCCATAGCCTGCGAACTGCATCGCGACTGGCGCAACGACATGGATGGCCTGGGTTCGCTGTTCGCCCAGCACATCCCAGACTACGGCAATCTCATCAGTAGCTTCTCCGCGAAGAAGTGAGCCCCGAAGCCTTAGATGAAGTGACTTAAAAGAAAGGGGTGCTCGCATGCCGGCCGACATCATCCTGCATAACGCCAAGATCGCCACTATTAGTCTGCCGTCGTTCGTCGAAGCAATCGCCATCAAGGGTGGCAAAATCGAGGCCGCCGGTACCAATGACGAGATCCTGCGGCTGGGTGGGCCAACGACGAAAGTGATTGACGGGAAGGGCCGAACGGTCATTCCCGGCCTCAACGATTCGCACCTGCATCCGATCCGCGGCGGCCTCAACTACAACCTGGAGCTCCGCTGGGATGGCGTGCCCTCGCTCGCGGAGGCGTTGCGCCTGTTAAAGGAGCAAGCCGCGCGGACGCCACCCCCGCAATGGGTCAGAGTGATCGGCGGCTGGACGGAGTTCCAGTTTGCCGAACGCCGCATGCCGACTCTGGAGGAGATCAACGCCGCCGCGCCCGAGACGCCCGTGTTCGTCCTGCACCTGTATGACCGGGCCTGGTTGAACGGCGCGGCCCTGCGTGCAGTCGGGTACGCGAAAGACACGCCCGACCCGCCTGGTGGCGAGATTCAGCGAGATAAGCAAGGGAACCCGACGGGGCTGCTCATCGCCCGCCCGAATGCGATGATTCTGTATTCGACGCTGGCGAAGGGGCCGAAACTCTCCTACGAGGACCAGATGAACTCGACGCGCCAGTTCATGCGCGAACTTAACCGCTTCGGCATCACCAGTGTCATCGACGCCGGCGGCGGTTTTCAGAACTACCCGGACGACTACGGAGTCATCAATGAACTGCACCGGCGGGGAGAGCTGACTGTCCGCTTCGCCTATAACCTGTTCACCCAGAAGCCCAAGCAGGAGCTGGCGGACTTCCAGCGCTGGACGGGGATGACGAAACCTGGCGAAGGCGACGACTTTTATCGGGTGAATGGCGCGGGGGAGATGCTGGTCTTTTCGGCGGCCGATTTCGAAGACTTCCTCGAGCCACGCCCGGAGATGGCGCCCGTGATGGAAGACGAACTCAAAGCGGTCATTCGTCACCTGGTCGAAAATCGGTGGCCGTTCCGCTTGCACGCCACCTACGACGAGACGATCAGCCGCGCCCTGAAAGTCTATGAAGAAGTGAATCGTGAAATTCCCTTCGACGGTCTGCACTGGTTCTTTGACCATTGCGAGACCATCTCCGATCGCAACATTGAGCGTATCAAGGCGCTCGGCGGCGGCATCGCGGTGCAAGACCGGATGGCGTTCCAGGGCGAATATTTTGTGGATCGATACGGCGCCAAACAAGCGCAGCGCACTCCGCCCATCAGGCGGATGCTCGAGTTGGGCGTCCCCGTCGGCGCGGGGACCGACGCGACGCGAGTCTCGAGCTACAACCCCTTCGTCGCCCTGTACTGGCTAATCACGGGCAAGACCGTCGGGGGCACGGCGCTCTACCCGGAGGGCAACCGCCTCGACCGCCTTGAAGCGCTCCGTCTCTACACCGTCGGCAGCAGTTGGTTCTCTTCCGAAGAAGGTAAGAAAGGTTCACTGGTGCCGGGACAATTAGCCGATCTCAGCGTGCTCTCCGCCGACTACTTCTCGATCCCGGCAGAGCAGATCAAACAACTCGAATCGGTACTGACCGTCGTCGGCGGCCGGATCGTCTTCGGCGCGGGCGAGTTCGAGAGCCTGGGCCCGCCGCCACTGCCCGTCAGTCCCGACTGGTCGCCGGTTAAAACCCACGGCGGGTACGCGCCCCAGGGTGTGATGCAGATGCGGCGGCAGCAATGCGGCCACGTTCACGCCCCTGGGGCAAAGGCGCACCGGTGGGTGCTAAGCGAGTCCGGGCTGTGGTCCTTGGACTGTGATTGCTTCGCCTTTTAGATCTCAACCGACCCCGCGGGGAACAGACACCGGCCTATCTGGCAAAGAGAGGAGTTACTCATGGATACCACGGATAAGGGTTTTACTGAAAAAGTGCTGAAGGCCTACTCGAATATTGAGGACCCGAGGCTGAAGTTTATCGTGGCGCTACTGATCAAACACCTGCACGGCTGCGTCAACGAGATGAAGCCGACGGACGAGGAATGGGAGTTTGCCTGGGACTATATGCGAAGGATGGCGGCGATCACCGGCCTGGAAAGAAATGAGTTCCTCTTATTTGGTGACGTCATAGGAGTGAGTCAACTCATCGAAACACTCAATCACGAGGAGCCAGGCCAGCCCGTGGGCTACGCGTTGGTGGGGCCATTCTTGCGCGCCAACGCACCCTTCCGCGCCAGAGGCGCTTCCATCGCCAGTGATGATACGGCTGGCGTGCGCGTCAGAATTACGGGAAGAGTATACGACTTCCAGAATAAAGCCCCGATCAAGGGGGCGATTCTCGATACCTGGCAAGCGGCGACCAATGGATTTTATGAGAACCAGGATGAGAAGCAACCTGATTACAATCTGCGCGGCCGTTTCAAGACCGATGAAAATGGCACCTTTGAGGTTATCGGGCTCATGCCCACCGCCTACCCTGCTCCAACAGACGGCCCCGTAGGTGAGCTTTTGCGAGGCGCCAAAAGATCGCCTTACCGGCCGGCGCACATCCACTTTATCGTGTCGGCCCCGGGTTATGAGACGCTCGTCACTCAGATCTTTGTGAAAGGGGATAAGCGGATAGAGGACGATGTCGTTTTTACGGCGAGTGAGAACATGATCGGAGATTTCCAGAAAGAAGGGGACCACTTCCGGCTAACCTATGATTGTCCTTTAAAGCCTGGAGTCTCGAAAATGCCGAAAGCCCCTATTCCAGCCTAGGAGAGCCATCCATGGAAGACATCGCTAAACTGATCGTCGGCACCTGGCGCTTGGTCCACTCCATAATCATCAAGCCGGATGGAGGAAAGCGCTATCCCTTTGGAGAAGATGCTAATGGGTATATCTGCTACAGCGACACCGGCGTTATGACGGTGCAAATATGCAGGAAATCCAGAGCCGAGGTCAAAAAGCTTTCGCGCCTCAAGCACGATTATTTAGCTTACTTCGGCCAATATGAAATCGACCCCGAAAGGCAGGTGGTCCGCCATATCGTCGAGGGGCAACTTTTTCCCGGCGATCACCCTGAGGTTCTCGAAAGAAAGTACCGGTTCGATGGCGATCTCATGTCGCTAAGGCCGGTGGATAGGACCAATCAAGAAATTTTGTGGCAACGGGTCCGATGAGTTTCTGCTGCCAAAAGCAGCCGATAACCTTGATTGGAGGCAAAGGTGAGAGGTCTTTTTTTTCAAAACACGGGCTCATTGGACAATCTGCAAGTCGCAGAGCTTCCCAGGCCGGTCCCCAAGGCAGGCGAGGTTCTGGTGCAGGTCCATGCCGCGGCCATCAATCCGAGCGATGTCAAGAATGTCCTGGGAAGAATGGCGGAGACCAAAACGCCTCGAGTTCCCGGCCGTGACTTTGCTGGTCGCGTGGTCTCCGGGGATTCCCGCTGGGAGGGCAAGTCGGTCTTCGGCACCGGAGGGGATATCGGTTTTGGCCGCGATGGCAGCCATGCCGAATTTGTGGCGGTTCCCGTGGAGGGGCTGGTGGAACTGCCGCCGGATCTTAGCTACGAGAATGCAGCTGCGATTGCCCTGGGATATTTCACCGCCTTCGCCGGCATTGTCCGAACGGGTGCGGTAAAGCGCGGCGAAACTGTCCTGGTCACCGGGACCACGGGGTCCGTTGGGTCGGCTGCGGCAAGAGTTGCGGCCTGGAAGGGGGCGCGGGTGCTGGGAACCGTGCGGTCTAGTCGAGATCTCGGAAAACGAGGAGATCTTCCCTTAGTGGAATGGATCGATCTCGAATCGCGTCCCTTGCCGGAATCGGTGAAAGAATTGACGGAAGGCAAAGGAAAGACCAAGATTATTTACTGTAAGGATGTGGATCGGATAGGCGACTATCCAAAGGAAAAGTTCGATTTCCTGGGGTTCGAGTTTCGGCCCCGGGGAGCCAAGAGCCGCTTGGGTAGTTACTTTGTCGGCTTCCTCCCGGCAGTAAGCAAGAAGGCGGCCAAATCAATCCGGAGCGTCATCCGGGGCTGGCGCCTGCATCGGTTCAGCGACAAGAGCCTCCTG